>JAGCGM010000248.1 GCA_017649635.1 Paludibacteraceae bacterium
AGATACGTTTCATTCTGATTATTTCGTCTGTTGTGTTGGCCGCTATTTTCCAAATGGCTGCTATCCCTTTGATTATCATACTGTTTATATTGATGTCCATCTACACGGCTTTCGTTAAAAGATGAAGAAATTCATAAAAACTGTCTTTGCCTCATGCCTGGGCGTTATATTGGCATTTTTCCTTCTGATCATGGTTGTTGTCGTGATAGCTGTGTGCTCCGACTCTTCCTCCGAGATGAAGGACTCTTCTGTTTTGCTTGTTTCCCTTGATGGCGAGATCGTAGACAGGGAGGATGATGATGTCTACGTTAACCTATTTCCTTCCCAAGTGGGTCAAACGGGTCTGAGTGATATCCGCTATGCGATCCAGGAGGCGAAGAAAGACGACCGAATCAAGGGCATATACTTGAAGACTAACGTGTTGCAAACCGGATACGCCACCTTGGAGGAGATCCGCGACGCACTCGCCGACTTCAAATCCAGCGGCAAATTCATTTACGCCTACTCTGGCTTGTATACGCAAGGCGCCTACTATGTGGCGTCCGTGGCGGATTCCCTTTTCATGAACCCTCGTGGATCACTCGATTTCACGGGCATATCCTCCTCTTCCCTCTTCTGCAAGGATTTCTTGACGAAGATTGGCGTGGAGATGCAGGTCGTGAAGGCGGGCTCCTACAAGTCATACGCTGAATCGTATATCAACGATTCGATGAGCAACGAGAACCGGGAACAATTGAACGAACTGATATCCTCCCTTTGGAACAGTATCGTGGACTCTATTTCCATCAGCCGGTCAATCGAAAAGGATAGATTATTGGCCTTGGCGGATAGCATGATTCCTTTGCGTTCCTCCTCTTACGTGCTGGAGCAGGGATTCGTCGACGGTCTACTCTTCAACGATCAGTTCGAGTCGCTTATCCGCTCAAAACTGGATGTTGACTCCACTGCAGATTTGCCTATCGTTTCGGTCAAAGACTATGTGGCGGATCTTGTGGCGAATAAGGTGGAAGAAAAGACTTCGGACAAGGTGGCCATCTTGTATCTAAGCGGAGAGATCGACAATGGTAGCACTGATGGTATCAGTTCTCCCGAAACGGTGAAGCAGCTGCGGAAACTGGGGAAGGATAGCACGGTGAAGGCGGTCGTGTTGCGCGTCAATTCGCCTGGCGGCAGCGCCTACGGTTCGGATCAGATCTGCCATGCCATAATGGAGGTGAAAAAGAACAAGCCTGTCATCGCCAGCATGGGTGATTACGCGGCTTCAGGAGGCTATTACATCGCCTCCAACGCATCACGCATATTCTCGGATAAGAACACTATCACAGGTTCCATCGGTGTGATCGCCCTCTTGCCTAACGCACAAGAGCTGTCGAACAAGATCGGTGTGCACTACGAGACGGTTAAGACCAATAAAAACGCGGATGTCATGGAGAATATCTTCCGTCCGTTGAATACCGCCGAGCGGGCTGCCATGCAACGTTCCGTCAATGATTTCTATGATACGTTCCTACAACGTTGCGCCGAAGGACGCGGCATGGAGGTGGAACAGGTGAAAGAGTATGCCGAAGGTCGTGTGTGGTCTGGCATCGACGCCTTGAAGATCGGTTTGGTTGACTATGCTGGCGGGTTACACTGCGCCATCGATTCGGCTGCCGCAATGGCTAAATTGACCGACTATTCCGTTGTCGAATACCCCGAAAAGAAAGATTTTTTCCAGAAATTGCAAGAAATACCCTCTATTGGCTATGAAAAATTGAAAGAAAACGAGGTTTTTTCGAAAGAAAGATATATTTTTGAAAAAATACGGAACTTGGAGAGGTTCCAAGCGATTATGCCATATACCATAGAGCTGAGATAGCTTCCAATCCATTTGTGTGCGGAAGGGCTCTTTTACCTTAAATTACGTACACAATGAAAAACAAACCACTCATACTAAAAGTCCTATTGTGGCCATTCTCGATGGTCTACGGGCTATGCGTGTGTGTGCGTAACTGGCTTTTCGACCGTGGTATCCTCTCATCCGAGAAGTTCGATCTGCCGATTGTCTCCGTTGGAAATATCACAGTGGGCGGCACGGGAAAGACTCCCTTCACGGAGTACCTTATCCGCTGGCTGAAGGATCAGTATCGCTTAGGCGTCCTCAGTCGTGGGTATAAGCGTAGCACCTCGGGGTTCAGGATCGTCAAGGAGAAGGATACGCCCGATACGGTGGGCGATGAACCTTTCCAGATAAAACGGAAGTTCCCGGATGTGACGGTCGCCGTCGATGCGGATCGTAGACGGGGCATCAAATCGCTCATGAAAATGGAGGGGAAATCTCCGGAACTGATCCTCTTGGATGATGCGTTCCAGCATCGCTACGTGCACCCGAAGGTCTCTATCCTGCTGGTTGACTATAACCGTAACATTGCGGAGGACCATCTTCTCCCCGTCGGCATGATGCGGGAGCCGAAACGTTCCATGAAACGTGCGGATATCATCGTGGTGACCAAGTGCCCCGACTCCATCACACCGATGGATATGCGGCTTTTCCGTAAGCACCTCAATCCATACCCGTATCAGACGCTCTGTTTCACGAGATTGGCTTATGGTGAACTACAACCATTGTTCCCTTCCCCAAAGTCCGGCAAATCGAAGAAAAAGATGACGCTCGCCGATCTTTCCGACGGTGGTGTGTTGGCCCTCACGGGCATCGCCTCTCCGGCGCCTTTCGTGGAGTATCTGAAGAGCAACGTCTCCGAGGTATCCGCCTGCTCGTTCGGCGACCACCATGCGTTCTCTGCGTCCGACTTGAAGAAGATAGAGAAGCAGTTCGATTCGTTGGAGTCCCAGAAACGGTATATCATCACGACGGAGAAGGATGCGGTGCGCCTGATGGACCACCCTGATTTCCCGAATGCGCTGAAGTCTAAGATCTACTACCTACCGCTCTCCATCGACTTTATGCGGGGGGACGACGCGCTTTTCGCGGAGAGCTTTATGGATTTGCTGCATAAGAAAAATTGATTGTTTATTTTATTTTTGAATGATATGGATTTGTTGAAAGAGATAAAAGCCTCAGGTGATTATTTGAGGAAGCGGACCGCTTTGCGTCCCACGGTAGCGATTGTGTTAGGCACGGGTTTGGGTAGTTTCGCGGAGCGCATTGTCGTGACGGACACGATCCCTTATTCCGAGATCCCAGGGTTTAAGACGAGTACGGTGCAGGGCCATTCCGGCAAACTGATTTTCGGCTATGTGGCGGGTGTGCCTGTGATGGCTATGCAGGGCAGGCTTCACTACTACGAGGGCTACACCATGCAGGAGATCACTTTCCCTGTGCGCGTGATGAAGGAGTTCGGCATCAAGACATTGATGGTCTCCAATGCGGCGGGTGGTCTGAACCCCGAGTATGTGCCGGGCGACATCATGATCATCAAGGATCACATCAACCTCTTCCCAGAGCATCCGTTGCACGGACCGAACATCGAGGAGCTGGGCACCCGTTTCCCGGACATGAGCAATGCGTATGACAAGGAGCTGATTAAGAAGGCCGAGAAGATCGGCGAGAAATTTAGAATACCGCTGAAGTTTGGCGTATACGTGGGCACGCAAGGTCCGACGTTCGAGACCTTGGCCGAGTACCGCTACTTCAGGATCATAGGGGGCGACTCATGTGGCATGTCCACCGTCCCTGAGGTCATTGTGGCGAACCATGCGGGCATGTCCGTCTTTGGCGTTTCCGTAATCTCCAACGTGGGTGTCGACGCGAACCTGAGCAACGTGACGCACGAGGAGGTGCAGCGGAATACGTTGCTGGCGCAGGAGAACCTCGCCACGATATTTACCGAGATGGTGAAGGCGAGCGTCTGAACGTGGAGTCCTGGAGCACATATGCGGATTGGAACCCGTGGCACGGCTGCACGAAGCTTAGCGCGGGCTGTAAGTTCTGCTACGTCTATCGGCAGGACGAGATGTACGGGAGCGAGATAGGGAGCAATATCGCCCGGAAAACGGCTGCGTTCGACTTCCCCGTCAAGCGTAAGCGTGACAAGTCGTACAAACTGCCGCCGGGCAAGGTGGTCTTCACCTGTTTCACCTCTGATTTCTTCCTGAAGGATGCCGACGAATGGCGGCCGGACTGTTGGCGCATGATGCGTGAACGGAGCGACTGCATGTTCTATTTCTTCACCAAGCGCATCGACCGTTTTGCGGAGTGTATTCCCGCCGATTGGGGCGACGGCTACGACAATGTGCTGATTGGTTGCACAGTCGAGAACCAGGTGATGGCGGACTACCGTCTGCCCATCTTCCTCGCCGCCCCCATCAAGCATAAGATCATCACGGCGGCGCCCTTGCTGGAGCGGATAGACCTATCACCCTACCTGAACCCGTCGATCGAGGAGGTCTCGGTGGGGGGCGAGTCGGGCGTGAATGCCCGTCCGTGCCACTACGATTGGGTGCTCGACCTGAGGCGTCAGTGCGTGGAGAAGCGGGTGGCCTTTCGGTTCCACCAAACCGGCGCTTACTTCGTGAAGGACGGCTGGACCTACCGCATCAAGCGGAAATACCAGCTCAGCCAAGCCCATAAGGCGGGCATCGACTACGGCATCGATGGCTATTTCGCACCCGAGGATGCGGATACGGAGGGCTGGGACTGAGGCCGTACGAACCATTTTAAGCCCCTGTGCGGCCTTCGGAGGCATCGGATGGGGCCGCAGGTCGGACGGGGCGCATAATTTGCAAATAGACGAAAAAATGATATACCAAACTGAATTCACATTATCGGAGAAGCGTCGCGGCTGTCATCTGATCACCCAAGAGGTGTTGCAACATCTTTCGGGGCATCTGCCCGAGACGGGTTTGCTGAACCTCTTTGTGAAGCACACCTCCTGCGCCCTTTCCATCAACGAGAACGCCGACCCGGACGTGCGGGGCGACATGGAGCAGATCCTCAACCACCTGATTCCGGAGAATGCCCCCTACTACGACCACACGCTCGAAGGGGCGGACGACATGCCGGCACACGCCAAATGCAGCATGTTCGGCGTGAGCCTGACCATCCCTATCACACACGGCCGCCTGAACCTCGGCACATGGCAAGGTATCTACCTCTGCGAGTTCCGCAACTATGGCGGAGCGAGACGTGTGGTGGCTACGGTGATGGGATGACGGGATAACCCGTTCATCGGCATATCAGTCCTGTTTTATATCCTAAAAAATGGTAACTTTCTCCCCAATTTAGATACAGACTTTTTGCTTTGAAACTAATACTTTTGTTCTTAGGATTTAAAAATTATAAGATGAAAAGATTTGTATTTATCAGCGCATGCATGGCTCTATTGGCTGGCTGCTCTCAACAAAAGCAAGAAATAACAATGGATAATCAGAAGCAAGAATTGTCTCTCACGCAGGAATGGGATAAGGTTTTCCCTTTAAGTGACAAGGTGAATCATTCTAAAATCACGTTTCACAACCGCTACGGCATAACGCTGGCTGCTGATTTGTACGTGCCTAAAAATGCCGAAGGGAAAATGGCGGCAATCGCTGTCTCTGGTCCGTTCGGAGCTGTAAAGGAGCAGACAAGCGGACTCTATGCGCAGCACATGGCGGAGCGTGGATTCCTCACCCTTGCGTTCGACCCTTCGTTTACGGGTGAATCGGGTGGCGAACCTCGCCGTATGGCTTCGCCCGATATCAACACGGAGGATTTCTTGGCGGCCGTCGATTATCTCTCAACTCGTGAAGATGTTGATGCTGAACGCATTGGAATCATAGGTGTTTGTGGATGGGGCGGTATGGCAGTGAACGCCGCCGCTATCGATCCAAGAATCAAAGCAACCGTGGCTTCTACCATGTATGACATGAGCAAGGTGAACGCGGAGGGTTATTTCGCAAGTGAAAACACGCCGGAACAACGTATGGAAAAACGTAAGGCTATTGCCATGCAACGTACAGAGGATTATCGCACAGGTGGTTACAAGCGAGCCGGTGGCGTGGTTGACCCTCTTCCAGACGATGCGCCATGGTTCGTGAAGGATTACTATGATTACTACAAAACGCCACGTGGCTACCATAAACGTAGCGGCAATTCCAACGACGGATGGAACGTGATCGGTTGCCAATCCTTCCTGAACCAACCTCTCCTTTGTTATGCGAACGAAATCAACACACCGGTGCTTTTGATCCACGGCGAAAAGGCTCACAGTCGCTACTTCAGCGAATATGCCTTCGAGAAAATGACGGGTAAACAATGCGACGGCAAAAGCATGATAGAGGGCAATAAGGAAATCATGATTATTCCCGATGCTGTCCATACCGATCTCTACGATGACAAAAACGGAAAGATACCGTACGATAAAATCGAGACGTTTTTCAAGGAGAATTTGAAATGAAACGGATGGATAGGAATATATTAAATTTATACAGCAAAAAACATGAAGGTATTATTAATTAACGGCAGTGCCCGCAAAAATGGCAATACGTTCCTCGCCTTGAACGAAATGGCTAAATCATTGGAGAAACAAGGCATAGAAACGGAAATCGTTCAGATTGGCACAAAACCTGTCAGGGGATGCATCGCATGTGCGCAATGCCAAACAAAGCAATTGGGACGATGCGTATTCGACGATGATATTTGCAATCGTGTAGTGGAAAAGATGGAAGGCGCAGATGCCCTTGTAGTAGGTTCTCCCGTCTATTACGGACAACCGAATGGGTCAGTGCTTTCTCTTATCCAAAGAATGTTTTTCTCGGCAGGTGAAAAGGTGCAGAATAAACCGGCGGCTGCAGTCTGTGTGTGTCGTCGAGGGGGTGCAACGGCTGCGTTCCAGACGCTGAATATGCCTTTCCAGATGATGAACATGCCCGTTGTGAGTTCGCAATATTGGAACATTGTTTACGGACGTGAAGAGGGTCAGGCTTCTCTCGATACGGA
>JAGCGM010000249.1 GCA_017649635.1 Paludibacteraceae bacterium
ATGATGATATAATTCTTAGCCAACTGGCTGATCTCCGACGGTTTGTTATAGCTCGCCACCAATTTGTCGTCGAAATAGAAGCTCAGGTACTGATCGTTCCACTCCAAGCCATAGGTGTGAAAATCGGCGGACTTGTCCGGACCCGTATGCACCCCTCCGAAAGAAGCCTCATGGTCCCAAGCCGAGCCATGGGAGGCATACCAATCCGTCTTGGTATAGTGGAGGTAGTAATGATGCTGGTTCCTTGCGTGAGGCACCTCGAAAATGTCTATCTCAGGCGGCCAACCATCCTGCAACGTCCAGAACGCAGGCCACGTGCCCAATTGCTTCGGCATCTTGAAACGTCCCTCGATATAGCCGTATTTCACCTCAAACTTACCCCTCGTGTCAATGGCGCCAGAGGTATAGTCCAACGAATAGGTCTTGTCACCGCTCTTGCACGTGGCGGGAGCCTGCGGGTGACGTTTCGCCTCGCCCTTGATGCGTAGCAAACCATCGGAGACGGATACGTTCTCCTCCACGCAATAGGCGCGGTGGTTATGGGTATGTCCCCAGTTATAGGTTGGGTTCCACTTCGATTTGTCCAACGAGTTACCGTCAAACTCATCGTTGAAGACCATCGTCCAACCACTCATGTTAGCCGGCGGATCCGCATAGAGAGAACCTGAGAAGAGGAGGGCCAACACTGCCACGCCCAAGCGAGAAACTATATCTTTCATAACTTAAACCTTGAATATTCTATAAAAACTTAATTACAAGCACATTACTTCACGAGCACCTTGGTCGTGCCCTTTTCCCCCTCCACCTCATAGACCAAAATGTATGGTCCCTTAGGCAACGGGACAGAGACAAAGGCATCCGAAAGGCCATTCAGCGTACGCTCACATAGACCGCCCATATTGTAGACACGGAGGTTTATCTTCGAGGAAGAGAAATTCACTACCCGCAAGCCATCCGCCTCGCCATAGGCATAGACGAGCGGAGCATTGGCAACGGTTCCTTCAGGAAGAGAGGTAGGGTCCATCATGGCGGCATTCGCATAAGGGAACGGTATGATCCGCCACTCACGGTGTGCGTTCTCCCCTGCTCCACCGGCTTCCCAGACACCGATATTCGTACCGATGGCAGTGTTAACGCCCTCCAAATCGAACCATTTATCATCGGAAGCGGAGATGATCGTGTAACAGTTCTCTCCATGTTCCACCAAACGGAACTCCTGCGAGGCATTGCCCGTCCTCAGCTCTGTCAGCTGGAGGTAGTAGGAGCCATCGTCTGTGATGGCCATATCCTTGCCATTCTTTCGTGTGTATATCTGATAGTTACCGTTCGACAAGCGTCGGAAACGCCAGCACTGCAGCGAATCGCCCGCAGAAAGAATAGCCAGTTTCAGGTTCTCCGAAGACTCGGCGGAAAGCACCCCTGAAGCGGCACGGGGAACGATCATGTACGCAGCCTCAGGGTTAAGCCCGGTAATTCCCTCATTAGGAGAGACGCTGAAGACAGCCGTGGCTATCTCCTCCCCTCCCATCACATAACTGAACGTCTCGCTATCAATCGTATAGTTGGAGGATTCTTGACAATTCTGTTTCGAGTTGGTCACATAGAGTTTCACGTCAGAGGAGACATTCTTCAGCAAGGTGAGGTCCACATTCACCAGTTTCGTATCGCTCCCCGTGTTCAGCATCACGACAACCACCTTCTGTTCGTCGGGACTCACAGCCGCCAAGATATCACCACGGCCCGTGGAGAGCAAGCTATAGCCCTGTTTGATGAAACGGGTCACCTGCATACGTACGTAATAATTCTTCACGATGGAGTAGCTCTGTCTTGAGAAATCGCCCTTCACGAGGCACCATTGGTCATTGCCCTCCTCCACGAACTGCCAGTCCACCCAAGCCTGCGGCAACAGATAGTTCAGGTCGTCGAACATGCGTTGCGCCAAAGAGAGATTGCCCTGTATGCCCGTACCCCCGGCACCCGTTTCGGACATCCACAAAGGGAGACCCGACTCACGCACCAAGTCCTTCAGATTGATTCGATCCATGGTGTTTCCGCCATACGTATGCACATTGAACTGTCCCAACATGCCTATGATGTCGCCCTCCTTCCGATAGCGCTTCAGTTCGTCGATGGCGGTGTTCACGTTCGTCTCGTCGCAGGCGGAGATGACCGTCTTCAGGCCCGACTGCTTCAGTTTAGGATAGAGCACCCGCAACAATTTCACCTGCGAAGACGGGTCGAAGTGACAGCCCTCCTGGCCACCGTTGGCGCCCCAATAGTTGGTGTTCGGCTCATTGAAAGGATCCAATGTCTTGAACTCCACGCCATACTCGCTCTTGAAGTGTTTGCAGACCTCTATGAGGTAGTCGCAGAACTGCTCGTAGTACTCAGGCTTGAGGTTATCCGAAGAGGCATTGGAATGACCCGAAGAGCAGCCGCTGTAGGTCATCCAGTAAGGGGCGGAGTTAGAGAACGCCTCGAAGATAGCGTCCGGTCTCGCCTTGTGGATTTTCTCCAGCACCTTACGCTGTCCAGGGTCCTTGCTCCAGTCATAGCCGGAGTTGGCGCTCGCCTTGAATCCGTCCATCTCGGCCCGCTTACCCTTTCCGTTGCACATGTGACCGTTGTAGTGGGAAGGATCATCCCCTCCACCGATATTGTAGCGGAAAATATTATAATTCAGACCATCCTCGTCCGTCAGGAGCTTCACCAGTTCATCCACCTTGCTATCGTTCCATTTGCCGCACATATTCGCCCACCAGCAGAGGGAGACGCCCCAGCCCTCCAACGTCTGTTGCTTCGAGGCCGGATTGAGGCTCACCGTCGTCATCAGGTTAGGGTCATATTTAGCCAAAAGCCCGAAATACTCGTCCTCCGTCAGGTTGATGACCGAGCCATGGCGCATGACCGAAGGGAAAGAATATTGGCTGGAATTGAGTTGCGTGAACCGTCCGGAAGACAAATCGCTCGTCACCAGCGGGAAGTACCCCTTTCCCCCGAAATCGTCCAGCAGGAGGCACCATTTCTCCTCGTTATTGAACTTGAAGCAGGTAGGACCTTCAACGCCCGAGAGGGAGCTCATGTCGCTGCTGATCTCCGTCCAATTGCCCAAAAGCGAGTTGGACTTCTCCATGATGATATATTTACCGCCTGAAGGCAACCCATTCCTATGCGGTTCCGTAGCCTCGTTCTTCTTGAAACGATAGTAGGTATCGCCCACCTTGATGGCCGTCGCATCGATCACGCTGATGGCCCTACCCGAGCCGTTCTTCAGCTCGATCCACACCTTCGCCTCACTGAATGTCTTGAAATCCTTGGTCGTGCAATAGTAGACACGGTGCGTGTTATCGCCAGAAGGAATCTTGGAGGACCAGAAGACCAGGTATTGTCCGCTCGCATCATCGTAGACCGCCTCGGGCGCCCATGTGCAACCCGCACCATCAGGCGCGACACGGCACATGCGCTGTTCCGACCAATG
>JAGCGM010000250.1 GCA_017649635.1 Paludibacteraceae bacterium
ATCGTTTCATCACTTTTTTGCAAAATAACTTTCGTTAAAAGCCCATGTTAAAACCTTTTTTTTTATTTTTGTGCACCAAAAAGAATAGAGAACAAAAATAATTATTAAAAACGATATGAGAAACGTATTAAAAGCCCTTTTAATTGTCGCCTCCGTATTATTGGCGTACATGTGCTATAGAAGCGTAATGAACCCTATTGAATTTGACGAAGCGAAGGAGGCCCGCGACAAGGAGGTCATCGAGAAGTTGATAAACATCCGTAAGGCGGAGATCGCCTATTGCGAGGCAAAAGGAACGTATACGAATAACATGGCAGACTTGATCGATTTCATCAACACGGGTGTGATTCCGAAAGTCGCTAAGAAGGGAGAGTTGACGGACGAGCAGATGAAGGCTGGTTTGACTGAGGAGATTGCCCTTGCGCTTACGCCTGAGGATGCGGCGAAGTATGGCATCGCCAATTATGATTCCTTCATGACCAATTTCCGTCGTGATACGAACTATGTGAGTGTGAAGAGTTCCGTCTTCGGGGATAATTTCGATGTGTCTGACTTCGATATTGTGCCTAACACCAACAAGCAGGCTAAGTTCGATTTGCAGAGCAAGATGTTCCTCACCAAATCCAACGTCGAAGTGCCTTTGTTTGAAGCAAGTGTTCCATATGACGTATATTTGAACGGATTGAACAGACAAGAGATTGTCAACCTCAACGAAAAGGCTAAGACGCTCAAGAAGTTCGCTGGCCTGAAGGTGGGTGACATCAGTTCGCCGAACAATAACGCAGGTAACTGGGAGTAATCATATGATCGAGATAGCGGAGTCATCCTTCGATCCGGCGAATTCGCCCAACCATACATTATCCATTCGGTTCTTGCCGGATGGATTTTGTTTTGTCGTGGCCTCCCTTACGGAGAGGCGTCCGCTCTATTTCTGCCATGTTTCGGAGGCTGGCAAGAGTGTTTCGCAGCAATTCACCGAGCATCTGAACAAGTTGGATTCTTTGCGCCGCAAGTACAACGAGGTCTTCTTCCTCAATGACGACAAGGCCTATACGTTGATGCCTTCCGCCATTTCCGACGAGGCGGACAAGGTGGCTTATTGGAGATTCTGCACCCATGGTGATGCCGCCAGCGTCAAGGTGATGCAGGACCCGATAGAGCTCTGCGACGCGGTCCTTCTCCATGGTATTCAGGCGGAAGTGGCAAACGCCCTGGAGGAGAGATTCCCCTCCATTCGTTTTGTCCATAGGCAGAGCATACTCGCCACCCAGACGATGATGCGGAGCAAGGAGTCGGGCGAGGAGTCCGTCGGCATCCTGATGGGACAAGGCTTCTTCGACCTGGTGGTCGTGAAGGGGAACGTCCTGCAGATGGCCAACACATTCCCTCGGAAGAACGCCGAGGAGTTCCTCTATTTCACGCTCAACGTCTTCGACCAGCTGCAGGTGGATCCTTGCAATGCGAAGGTGACCGTGCGGGGTGACGTGACGGAGAAGGAGAGCGCTTTGGTTCGGCTGGGAGAATATGTCAGCCATGTGAGCGTCGATAACCGTCCCTCCATCGAGTTGGGCAAGTCGTTCGCCAAGGCGGGAATATGTCACAAGCAAACCATTCTATTTGAATTACCGACATGCGTATAGTTAGCGGGAAATACAAGGGGAAGCGGTTCTCTCCGCCCAAGAATCTGAAGGCTCGTCCGACGACGGACGTGGCCAAGGAGGCGTTGTTCGACATCCTCAACAACCGTATCGATTACGAGGAGACAAGGGTGTTGGATATGTTCGGTGGAACGGGCAGCATCAGCCTTGAGTTCGCCTCCAGGGGATGCCCGAGCATCACTTTGCTGGAGATGAACGCCACCAACTATCTGTTCATCAAAAAGACCATCGCTGAACTGAAAGCCGACGAGATCAGCGCCATCAAGGGCGACACGTTCAAGTATGTGGAGCGGTGCGCGTCTAAGTTCGACCTGGTCTTCGCCGATCCGCCCTATGACCACCCTAGGCTCAAGGAGATACCGGACATTGTATTCCAGCATGATCTGTTGAACGATGAGGGTATCCTCATATTGGAGCATCCTAAGGATTTCAGTTTCGAATCGCACCCTAACTTCCTTGAACACAGGAAATACGGGCATGTGAATTTCACCTTCTTTAAAAAATCGGCAGAATGAATTACCTTATAGTGGACAACTTGCAGATATTCGCCTACCATGGCGTCATTCCCACGGAGAACGTCGTGGGAGGGGAGTATAGCGTGTCGTTGAAGATTGGCTATGACTTCTCGCAGGCGGCCCGTACGGACAATATCCAGGAGGCCATCAACTATGCGGAGATCTGTGAACTAATTAAGGAGGAGATGAGGCAACCTTCCCAGCTCATTGAGAATGTGGCATGGAGAATACAACAAGTCATCCTCTCACATTTCCAACAGATTGAGACAATGGAACTCACTGTCCGTAAGATGCATCCTCCTGTTCCTGCGCAATTGGAGGCATCGGCTGTGGTCTTGAATTATGTGAGAGAATGACTCTGAAAGAGGGTGGGGGACTATCTTCGGTGCCCCGAACCTGTAGTATGTTTCATGTTGATATAGGGGTATCTTCAGTGGTGGTATATTTCTCTACATGCCAAAATGCGAGTGGTGGTAGAATACTATCTACTCCGTCACGAATTTGACCCCCTCCTTATTGTCGGATGAGACTCCGATATAGCATCTGTTCCGTCGCAATTCTTCCCGTCGTACCTGATTCCCTTTCACGTCATAAAACATCGTGGCTTGCAGGGTGTTGACCTTTTTGTCGCCTAACGTATTGCGTACGGCTGAAGGGTCGGCTACTTCGAACCCGAGCCAGTCGATGTTCACGTAGTTTCCCTCTATGAGGACTTTCAGGACATGTTCTCCCTTCTCCAGTTGGACGGTTGCGACAGGTATCTCCTCGTAAACGCTCCAGTCCTCGCTGGTCTGGGCGATGGTGTAGCTCTCTGTGAGTGCTTCTCCGTCGAGGAAGAGCTGGAATCCATCCACCTCGCCGCCGTTGGAGACGTTGGCCGTGATGTTGTAGGTGTTCGACTCCTTCACGTCGACCGTATACTCCATCCATTCGCCCTTTTCCGTGTAGCCTACCGCAAAGCCGTCACCCGCCTTCACGACGTCCACTCCCTCATCTGTACGAAACTCACCGTCGCCTCGGTTCTTCTCCTCGTTATCGTAGTAGGAGAAGCCTTGTCCCGCCACGTCGAAGTGCTCCGCCTCGACACGTCCGGGGATGCTGGCCGTCTCGTTACGGTAAGGCGTTTGGGGCACGTTCAGCGGGGTGATGTAGATGCGGTAGCCGTAGAGTTCGCTTTCTATCTTCACAGGGACGGTGAGGCTACCACCCTCGACCACCATGTCCGATTCGGAGATGAGGTCGGTACCGTTGACCGGCGTGTTGATGCTCTTCCAAGTGACACGCTCCACTTTCACCCTGACGACGCCGCTGAGGAAGTCCGGCATTTTCTGGAAGACAACGTTCACGTCGCCCACAGTTTTTCCTCCTAATACGAGGCTGGCGCAGTGGTGGTTCCTGTCCACGGAGGCGAAACCGTCCACGCCCTCGCTTCTGTCGTTAGGCGGGGTCACGCTCGCCATGTAGCCATCCATGTCGCCGTACCATTTGTAGAGCCACCATCCGCCACCCTTCTGACCATTGTCAGTCAGCAGGCTACCCAAGCGGCCTGGGTGCGGAACGTGCCACCAGGAGATGGTAGCGCTCTCCACGTTGTAGCGCTCGAACTTAGCGATGAAAGGCACGGAATAGCCCGGGCAACCCTCGTACTGCTGCTTGTCCGAGTCCGAGCCCGCACAATACTCGTTGATACAGTACGGGCGCTCCGGGATGCCCAGCTCCTGCTGTAACTTGCGCACGCTCTTCACAGCGTCCGCGAAGCCCGCGCTTCCCCATTGGTGCCAGCAGATCAGGTCTGGGAGGCAGTTGTTTTGCTTACAGAAGGTAAGGAAAGACCTCATCCTCGACTCGTTGTAGTAGGACATGCCTGGGCCGACGATAGGCGTCTCAGGGTCCAATTTGCGTAGTAGTTCGTAGGTAGGTTTCCAAACCGTAGTGTTAATGTCTCCGTTAGAGGTGTTCCAAGTACCATCCGGCTCGTTCCAGATCACATAGCTATGGATGTTGGTCAGCCCTTCGGAGAATTTTTTCTTCACGACCCGCTCCACGGAGCTCAACCAGCTCTGCTGTCCCGGCCAACGGTAGGGCCAGTTCGGAAGCAGGTCCGCCAATGTGATCTGCACTTGGGCGGTAGTGTTCTTCAGTCTACCCGCCACGATGTACCCGTCCCCGAAGTTGTGTTGGTTGCCGTTCTTGCCCTCAGGCGGTTGGCAGAACATGTGCGGTTTCAGGGGAGCCACCAACTCATCTATGTTAGCCGGCTCGTTCTCCGTCATTCCATAGAGGGAACCTGACGCACAGTGGGTCACAGGACGGATGCTGTCCGTCAGATCCACCTTGAGCGTCTCCGCCGCATGCGTGACCTGAGGAGTTGCGATGACCCAGGAAGTCATTAGTAATAGAATGTTTTTACGAATGTGTTTCATAGCGCTCCGAATCTTTTGGTTTAACAATCATCGCAAAAATAGAAGAGGTAAAAAGATTCGCCTATGAGAATAATTTCAAATTTTATTAAAATTGTTTCTGCTCTTTCGGAGGTGGAGCGGATGACTCAGTCGTAGGTAGGAAAATCGGCGCACATCGTGAGGAAAATAGGTGCAATTATTTTACAAATGTTTAATAATCAGATTGATAAAAAACACAATAAAAAATTAAGAATTAAGAGTTAAAAGTTAAAAATTGATATGCACATCTTCCAAAAATTGACTACGTCGAACTATCGTTTCATAATTGACTACGTCGAACTATCGTTTCAAAATTATCGTCTCCCCCCTTCCCATCGCACGTTCATCCGTTACGCAGGGTTTAGCGCCCTTGTTTGTGTTGCAGCCACCCCTATAGGGCTTGGGTTGTGCGCATCGTTTAGGGATTTACGATTTACAATTTACAATTTCACATCCATGTATGCACATCACGTGCATTAACTCTTAATTTTTAACTTTTAATTCTTAATTCCAACGTTTCATTCCCCAATCCACAGGCGTCTCCTTGAGTTGGAAGATGAAGGGAAGTTTGTAGTAGGAGGCGCATGGTTTGCCATGTTTCAGTGCAGGTTTCCATTTCGGCATTATCTTCAGGAGGCGGAGCACCTCCTCCGTGAAGAGCGGGTGGGAGCTGCAGATGATTTCTGGGTCGGTGACGCTACCATCCTTTTGGATGATGAAACGGACGACGACGGTGGTTTGTAGACCGGAGGCTTTGGCCACCTCAGGGTATCTGTGGTTCTTGGCGAAGAAGGCCTCCCAGGCGGATGTGCCTCCCGGGTAGATCGCCCTGCGGTCCGTCTGCACCTGCGAGTAGATCGTGTCTTGTGTGGCGGGCATGGTCGTCTTCTCCTTCGCCGTGGTCGCGCCTTGTTGGGCGGAGAGGTTAGCGGAGAGGAGGAGTACGAGCAGAGTCCCAGTCCAATATTTCAGTAATGCTTTCATCTCTTATGTGGTACGTTTCAGATTAGTCCACCGTGAACCCCCTGCCCTTGGATTTGACGGAGTAGGAGAACTTCAACTCCTTCTTCTCGTTCGGTTTCAGGTTCAGCTTCCAGGTGAGTTTGCCCTCTTTCTCGTCCACTTCGGCTCCACCGTTGTCTATCAGTACGACCTTGACGTCGTCCGACGTGGAGACAGGGAATTGGTCCTCCACCGTGATCTTCACCTGCTTCGATTTGTTGTTCTTCACCGTGATCAGCCATTCACGCTCCACCTTGTCGGATGATTTTATCAGGCCTTTGGAGGCGTAGGTCTTCAGGTCCTTGCGGTCCACAGCCAGCTCCCTATCCTTTCCGATGGAGAGGTTCAGCGTGTCTTCCACCTGTCTGGCGTTGATGAAGCTTTCGCCCATATAGACGTTGTTGAGGTATATCTTCACGTTTCCGTCGAGCAAGTCCAGTTTCTTCCAGTTCGGGATGGAAGCCACCATGTAGACGTCCTTCGAGAGTTTCGGGACGGCGAAGTAGTTGTATTCCGCGTCGACAAGGATATCCTTCACCATCACTTCATGGTCCGCGCCATCGTCCGGGATCGTGTTCTTTCCAGGCACATTGTCCGTGACGTTGCGGATAATCATGAGCGGGATGTCCGATTCGATGCCACTCTTGGGTTTGGAATCGATATGGATAGCGACAAGGGCGTTCGACGATCTGTTTTGGTCAATATAGTTCAGGTA
>JAGCGM010000251.1 GCA_017649635.1 Paludibacteraceae bacterium
CATCCCTAATGCGGTGGGCGTTGATATCGGTTGCGGAATGTGCGCCGTGAAGACCAATTGGAAGGTGGGCGACATCCCTATGGAGGTGCTCCGTAAGGAGATCATGAGGGGAATCCGCAAACGTATTCCTTTGGGTATGGACCACCACAAGGAGCCTCAGGACGAGCAATACTTGCCTCAAGGATATGACCTGGATAAGCTGGAGGTGGTGAACCGTCGCCAGCACTCCATCCGGCACGAGGTGGGTACGTTGGGAGGTGGTAACCACTTCATCGAACTGCAGAAGGATGAGGAGGATACGCTATGGATCATGATCCACTCGGGTTCGCGTAACTTAGGAAAGCAGGTGGGGGATTTTTACAATAAGCTGGCGGCTTCCCTGAACGAACGTTGGTACTCCAGCGTCGCCCCTGAGCTGCGTCTGCCTTTCCTGGCCCGTGGATGCAAGGAGTTCGGTATGTACTGGGAGGAGATGAAGTATTGCATCGACTTCGCTTTGTGCAACCGTAGACTGATGATGGAGCGTATCGAGGAGATCCTCGCGGATGCGCTCAAGGGTATCGAGTTCGAACCGATGATCAACATCGCCCACAACTACGCCGCCGTCGAGAACCACTTCGGGTCGGACGTCATCGTGCACCGCAAGGGCGCCACGCTTGCCCGAGAGGGTGTCGTCGGTATCATCCCAGGCTCGCAGGGTACGGCTTCGTATATCGTCGAAGGTCTTGGTAACCCTGACTCGTTCTGCTCCTGCTCGCACGGTGCGGGTCGCGTCATGTCGCGCAAGATGGCCATCGATACGCTGGATATGCGACAGGAGGTGGAGATGCTGGAGGCGAAGGGTATCGTCCACGCTATCCGTAGCCAGGATGATATGCAGGAGGCCTCGGGTGCCTACAAGGACATCGATACGGTCATCGCCAACGAGGCGGATCTGGTCAGGGTGAAAACAAAATTGTTGCCGGTGGCGGTGATCAAGGGGTGATGTGTCATCCGATTGATGTTTTAAAATACATTCACGATTTTTCCGTCATTATTTCGTGATTAAACAAAATGTATGTATTTTTACGTTCATAAGACGGACTAAATGGTTCTTACTTCTATTAGTATGAGACCTTCGGGGCTCAAACAGGGCAGAACCGTGATTTCCGTCTTTTTTTATGCGGCGGTAAGCTTTGTAATTGCCTCTTTCAAGGCCTAAACGTATGCTTACTCCTAATGGTTACTGTTGGTTCGAATCCAACCCGCCGCTCAATAAGGAAAAGGTCAAGAGCAATTTACTTCTGTAACACTTTGCTAAAGAGGCTCCATCAGTGTTCGATTACCTCTCCTTTATACCGCGATAGCTCAGTTGGTAGAGCAATAGTTTTATTTGTGATGTCATTTCCTCCCGAAGGATCAATCATCGTATAACGGTTGTGTGAAGCCCTATTTCACCCCGTGATGTCATTCCCTTCCAAAGGATCAATCATCATATACTTCTGTTCCTACTATGTGTCGCAGGTTCGATTCCTGCTCGCGGTGCGCTTTTTATAACAAGGTCAAGGTCAGCATACTTCAAATCCGAATTGTAGTTTCTCTGCTGACCCATTACCTTTTAAATTTTTAATATTATGGATAACAATGTTTTAACAAAAGTGGCCTTGCGCTACAAGGCGGTGTTCCTGGATGTGAACCGTGCGGATATCAATCTGCAGTCGGAGGCGACCGCTCCCGTCTTGGCGCTCGTCCGCCGCTTGCAGGAGAATGGTTACTGCGTCAGCGAGGAGTTGCTCCACGCACTGAACAACGTCCCTGTGGATCGCCTCGCGGAGATCACTTCGTGCATCAATGAGGTGATGGGTGTGGACCTCAACTGGACACCGCTCGTCAAGGGCTGGGATGTGCCTACAGGTGAATCCTTGGCCGATCATCTCATCACGTGGGTCGCTAATATCTTTGGCAAGAAGGCTGGTTTCAAAGGCACCACATTGCCTTGCGGTCACCTGATCCCGGAGGGTACTTTCCCCCTGGAACGCTATACCGGATGCCCTTTCTGCGGCAAGCCTTTCGAAACGTCCGACTTTGTCTACAAGGGGCAGGGTAGCAAACTGAAGGAACTGCGCCTCTTCACGATGGAGGATATGGTGTATGTGTTCCGCTCGCTCCTGACGTCCGCCACACCGCTGGATGGTACGCAGCAGGATTCGTTGAGCCAGTTGTTGAGGCTCTTCCCTCTGCCTGACGATGTCGAGGTCACGATGAAGGAGACCGCCATGCTCGTCATCAGGATGCTGGTGGAGCAGGGTAGGGCTGACGAGGCGATGCGCTTCCTGAAGACTCCGACCGACATCCTCCGCTACCTCTGGTTCGAGAAGACGGGCTTCGCACAGATCATCGAGCCGAAGACGCTTGTGGCCCACGCCAGCAAGTTGTACTTCCACATGTGGGGACCGCTCGACAGAAGCCAGGACGCGGCCATTGACATGAAGCGTAAGCTGATGCTGAAGTACGATCGCAAGGCTTGCCTGCGTGTGGCGAAGTGGCTGAACGATATCCCGATGACGGCTGCCCAGTCGGCCGAGAACATGAACCCGAAGCGTGGCATGTGGGTGCGCATGATCCGTGCGCTCCGTTTGGGCGAATACTCCCGCAAGAAGGGCTTCGACCGCTTGGCGGAGATCCTCGATGTCTTCTACAAGCAAGACTATTCCACATGGCAGGGGCGTGTCGACAAGGCTCGTTCCGCGAATGATGCGGAGGCCACGCTGGCGCTGCTGAGGGAACGTCCGGGACTCTTTGCCCGTTGCCTCTTCGCTTCTATGTTGCGCTTCGGTACAGACAAGACGCTGGCGGCCTTCTCGGAGGTTGAGGATCGTATGCCTGCCCGCTTGCTGCTCTCGCTTTGCAATGCGGCGGAGACCTACTTCGACCCGAAGGCGGAACGTCTGGCTCGCCCTATCACGGGGGGCGTCAAAACGATTGAGCCGAATAAACTGCTGGTGCTCTACGACGAGGAGACCCTCCAAGGAATGATGGAGGCGATCAAAACGCTCTACCGACGTTCCATGACCAAACGTTTCGCGGCGCAACCGTGTGAGGCGAAGCGCATCTATATCGATCCTTCGCTCTATAATATCCCTGTGAGCGTGGGCGACCGTTCCACCACCATCCAGGACGCCTCCTGCGCATTGATGGGTACGCGCTTCCCGGTGTCGGGCGATGCGGTGCGACTCTTCCTCCACTGGGGAAAAGGTCTCGGTTGCCGCCCGATCGACATGGACTTGAGCTGCCGTGTCGCCTTGCCGAACAACCAAATCGCTGAGTGCGCCTACTACAGCCTGACCTGCGTGGGGGCGAAACACTCGGGCGACATCCGTTGGGTGCCAAAAGGCGAGATGGGTACGGCCGAGTACATCGAGCTCTCCCTCCCTGAGTTGGAGGCTGCCGGCGCCACGTACGTGACCTTCACTTGCAACGCCTACTCCTCGGGTACGCTCTCGCCTAACCTCATAGTGGGTTGGATGGATTCCGCCTACAAGATGAAGGTGTCGGAGGAGACAGGTGTGGCCTACGACCCGTCGTGCGTGCAGCACATGGTGCGCATCAGCGAGGGGAACCTCACCAAGGGATTGGTTTTCGGTGTGCTGGATGTGGCGAAGCGTGAGATCATCTGGCTTGAGATGCCTTTCACGGCGCAGACGTTGCGGGGAGCGGACAGTGCCTCCATTGAGGCGTTGCTCCATAGGCTGGAGAACAAAATCACGGTGGGCCAGCTCCTCGACATCAAGGCGGAGGCGCAACACCTCGAACGGGTGGAACGTGCCGACGAGGCCGATGAAGCCTACACCTACGAGTGGGCGCTCAACCCGGCTGAGGTGACGAAACTGCTGACAGTGTGATGGATTAAGAGGAGACCAACATCTCCTCTTTTTTTATGCGCTAGGGAAAACATTTCGGTATTTTCGTACGAATTGGGCAAAAACATTTCCGTATTTTCGTACGAAATTGGCAAAAACATTTCCGTATTTTCGTACTTTTGAGGCTAAAAAATTTTGGTAAAATAAAATATTAGCCTATTTTTGCGCTCATAATCAATACGATAACAGTATGGAACGAGTCTTCAAACGGAAATTGTACAATAGACTGCTTGAGTGGAAGCGCATTCAGAACGGAAAGACGGCCATCTTGGTGGAAGGCGCAAGGCGTGTGGGCAAATCCACTCTCGTTGAACAATTCGCTAAAAACGAATATGAATCCTACATCTTGATTGATTTCAACGAGGCCTCGGAAGCGGTCAAATCATTGTTCAGCAATCTGATGAACAAGGATTTCCTCTTTTTGCAACTTCAGTCCATCTACAATGTGGTGCTGAAAGAGCGCAAGTCGGTCATTGTGTTCGATGAAGTGCAAAACTGCCCGTCTGCTCGTCAGGCCATAAAATATCTTGTCAAAGATGGTCGATATGATTATATTGAGACGGGTTCACTTATCAGTATTAAGAAAAATACAAGGGATATCACGCTTCCTAGCGAGGAAGAGCGTGTGACGCTCTATCCGATGGATTTTGAAGAGTTCCGTTGGGCTTTGGGGGATGAGGCTACGGTACCTCTGTTGCGTACGTTCTTCGATAGACGTTTGCCACTCGACAAGGCACACCGCGACAAAATGCGTGATTTCAGGCTCTACATGCTTGTCGGTGGTATGCCACAGGCAGTAAACACATACTTGGAAACCAATAACTTCAGTATGGTTGACCTTGCTAAGAGGGGTATTATTAGGATCTATCAGGATGATTTCCAGAAACTTGACCCTACAGGGCGTTTGGAAACTCTCTTTATGGAAATTCCCTCTCAATTGAGTCAAACGAGTAATCGTTACAGACCGTTCTCCGTGCTTGGCAATGTGAATGATGATAAGTTGGCGGAACTCCTGAAAGACCTGGAAGATAGCAAGACAACCCTCTTCTCGTACCATTCCAACGACCCGAATGTGGGTATGTCGCTCACGAAGGATATTTCTAAGTACAAGATTTTCTGTGCCGATACGGGTTTGTTTGTCACCCTCGCCTTTTGGGACAAAGACCATACCGAGAATGTTATTTACCAAAAACTGTTGAATGACAAACTCAGTACGAACCTCGGTTATATCTATGAAAACATGGTGGCACAGACGCTTGCCACATCGGGGAACAAGCTTTTCTACTATACATGGGAAAAGGATGCCACACATTATTACGAGGTGGATTTTTTGCTTTCCAGAGGTTCAAAGTTATATCCTATCGAGGTGAAGTCGTCTGGTTATAACTCGCATAAGTCGCTCGATGCGTTCTGTGAAAAATTCTCGCATCTCATAGGTAACCGCTATCTTGTCTATACCAAAGACTTGAAGAAGGACATGGAGACGTTGCTGCTGCCTGTGTATATGGCGCAGTTTTTATAGAGGATAATGTTGCCGTGAATGTCTGTGTACAAGCAAACATTTCGGTGTTTTCGGACGAAATTAACAAAAACATTTCCGTATTTTCGTACTTTTTGGGCTAAAAAATTTTGGTAAAATATGTTATTGTCTTAATTCTCAGATAAATATGAGTGCGTTTGATAGAAGGCGACCAAAGCTTCTTGGGCAAAGCATGTTTCCATCCGAATAAGCTCCTCTTTTACAAGCTTCTTGTCGCAATTGAATTCTTTAGAAATCCATGCCATGTCTTCCTCGCAAACATCATCGTCCTCTAGAAATCTTGTAAGAATATCATCCCATAAAACATCATCTCTTGAGCTGTAGTTCGGCAAATAGGATTCTATGAATCTCCAAAACATGTTATGCATGTTATCTTTTTGTGCGATATTGTTCATAGTGTGCAAGTAATAAGTTTTTGTCGGGAGAGAATTTTTCAGGCATCAATATTGCTTTGCCATTTAGTTGTACGAGGTAATTGCGGAATGTTTCTTCCGCTCCATCAATCATCTCTTCTGAGATTTCAATAGTGTATTGGGGTGTGACCGTGAAAAGAAATTTATCAAAGGCTTTGTGAAAAAGTGGATTCATGCAAAGCCCATTTTTAGGATTTGTACGGTTCTTGACATCCTCAACCCATGATGAGATGTGACATGCTTCAAGTAATTGACGATGGCTTATGCCTGTGATGCAGCAACGATTGTCGTAGGAACATAGCACTACATCGTGAAAGAACTGCTGGTTTATACGTTGCCGTGTAATAGCTGTTCGTTCTTTCCCTTCTGGCAAATCTGATAAGTCTACTTTTGTCGATTCCTCTATTGTTTGATGGCGGAGCTCCGCAATGATTTTCTCGCTTTCGTATGCTAATTTTTCAGGGTTCTCAAAAAACTCATTCCACACCATCTCATCCATTTTACTGGAGTGGACTAACCCAACTATGCCTTTCTCTTTCAGTATGGGGTCAAAACTCCCTAGGTTTCCGATTTTTAGGTTTAATGCGGCTGGTGTTCTTCCGATAATTTGGGCGTATTCTTTAATCAAAGGGTGATGCGCACTGCTATTCTTGAATGGTATTTTACAATATACATTCAAAGCGACAATGGTTTCTTCTCTTGTCCAATTATTTGACATGGTAGTTGTGCGATTAATATTGGGGGCTTTCGATTTAAGATTTTGCCATCATATTTCCTCTTGATCGTTTTGTGCAAATTTAGGATATAATCTTCTAATCGACAAATTTGAAAAATTGTATAAGTATAATCTCAGAATAATAATGTTCATTAGGTTGTCTTTTGAAAATAATCCGTATATTGCATTGAATTATCGAGACACCATGTTATGGATATGACGAAAGATGTATATGAAGCTATCAAGGCCCGTCACAGCGTAAGGGCTTACAAGGAACTGCCTCTGTCGGAGGAGGTGGTCAAGGCGTTGGAAGAGGAGATCGCTGCCATCAACCGCGAGAACCAACTGCACATTCAGCTGATCCTGAACGAACCGAAGGCTTTTCAGGGTACCATCGCCAAGTACGGTAAGTTCCGCCATGTGGGTAACTACCTCGTGATGGCGGGCCCTAAGTCGGATGACCTCGACGAGCGGGTGGGCTACTACGGTGAGCGTTTGGTGCTCTTGGCCCAGATGCTGGGTCTGAATACCTGTTGGGTGGGACTCAGCTACTCTAAAGTGCCTGGTACGTATGTGCTCGATGAGGGTGAGAAGATCGCTTGTTACATCTCCATCGGCTATGGTGAGACGCAGGGCGTTGCCCATAAGATCAAACGGGTGGATCAGGTGAGCAATGCCAGCGAGACTACCCCTTCCTGGTTCAGGGCGGGTGTCGAGGCGGCGCTGCTCGCTCCTACGGCGGTCAACCAACAGAAGTTCTCGTTCGAGTATGTAGGACAACAGGAGGGGCGCCATCTGGTACGCGCCAAGAGGGGCTTCTCCCTAATCGGCTACACACGGATGGACTTGGGCATCGCCAAGTATCACTTCGAACTGGGTGCCGGCAAAGATAATTTTGAGTGGATATGAAAAAGATTCTATTTCTTCACGGATTCTTCGCGAGTGGCCAGTGCGTTCCTGCCTTGGCTCTGCAGGAGGCGTTTGCGGAAAAGGCGCAGGTGATCTCGCCTGACCTCCCTAGGTACCCCCATGCGGCGATGATGCAGATCAGGGAGATCATTGACCGGGAGAGGCCTGACCTCTTGGTCGGCAATAGTTGCGGCGCTTTCTATGCGCAGATGCTGTCGCCTGTCGTGGGCATTCCGGCGCTACTGGGTAACCCGCACTTCCAGATGACGGAGTTCCTGAAACTGCGTCTTGGCGAACATGAGTACAAGTCGCCCCGAAAGGACGGCAACCAGAAGTTCATCATCGACGAGGAGCTGATCGCCGCATTCGCCGAGTGGGAGGCTGTGCAGTTCAACCATTGCAACCCTTACTACAAGGAGCGTGTCTGGGGAATTTTCGGCGAGCAGGATAAGGTGGCGCACTTCGAACCGCTCTTCCAGGAGCATTACAACCACGCTTTCCACTTCCCGGGCGCTCATACCCCGACGGCGGAGGAGGTCTCCACCTGGTACGTGCCTTTGGCGGAGAAGCTGTTGTTGCAGTATCCTGCGCCGCAAGACCATATGCGCTACTTCCAGCATTTCAACGGTGGATATTATCGCTACATACTCTCGGCTTTCGATTCCGAGACCGAGGAGCGCATGGTCGTCTATCAGTCCATGTCTGGTGATGGCAAGTATTGGGTTCGTCCCGAAAACATGTTCTTTGATTCTATTGTCCGTGACGGCCGCAAGTTCGCAAGGTTCACGGAGGTCGATGTGGAAGAGATTGTATAGTTTATAAGTGGATATGGATCGTAGTTCTCAAATCATTCGTACCAGTTGGGTGGGTATTGTCACCAACGTGTTATTAGCGGCTTTCAAGGCTGTCGTGGGTATTCTCTCCAGCAGCGTGGCTATCGTGATGGACGCAGTCAATAACCTGAGCGATGCGCTGTCGAGCGTCATCACTATCGTCGGCACGAAGCTTTCGCAACGTCCGGCCGACCGCCAACATCCCTTCGGCTTTGGGCGCATAGAGTATTTCAGCGCCATCATCATCGCGGTCATCGTGCTCTCGGCGGGTATCACCTCGCTCATCGAGTCGGTCAAGAAGATCTTCGACCCTACGGAACCTAGCTATACGAAGGGTACGCTGGTGATCATTGTGGTGGCCATCGTGGTGAAACTGGTGCTGGGGCAGTATGTGAAACGCAAGGGCGAGCAACTGAAGAGTGACGCGCTGATCGCTTCTGGCTCGGATGCGCTGTTCGATGCGGTCATCACGCTGGCGACGCTCATCTCGGCGGGTGTCATGCTGCTGTGGAACGTGTCGCTCGACGGTATTCTGGGCGCCCTGATCTCCGCAGTCATCATCAAGGCGGGTGTGGAGATGCTTGCCTCGCCCGTCAACGAACTCTTGGGCAAGAGCATCCCGGCGGAGCTCACCGATCAGATCAAGGAGGAGGTCTCTTCGATCGAGGGCGTGCACGGGGTGTTCGACCTTATCCTGCACAACTACGGACCGGACGTGAAGATCGGTTCGATGCACGTCAACGTCTATGATACAATGTCCGCCCATGATATCCATGGACTGACACGCAAGATATCCATGCTGATGCACGAGCGGCACGGCATCATCATGACCGTCGGTATCTATGCCATCGCTACGGGCGAAAACAAGCAGTCTGAACTGCAGTCGAAGGTGTTGCATATCCTCGCCTCCCATAAGGAGATCATTCAGGTGCACGGACTCTATTACTCGGAGTGCGATAACTTCCTCTCCGTCGATGTCATCCCTGATTATACCATTCACGATGATGATGCGCTGAGTCGTCAGCTCGCTGCCGAAATCGAACCGCTGGTGCCTGGCGTGCGGGTGGCTGTCGTGGTGGAACATAATTACAGCGAGGAACCGAATATTAACCGTTAATCATAAAAATCGGAGGCTGTTATGATAGACCAAATCATTGATTACAACAAGACTTTCGTGGCTGAGAAGGGGTATGAGAAGTATGTGACGGACAAATACCCTGACAAGAAACTGGCCGTGCTATCATGTATGGACACCCGTTTGACCGAGCTTCTTCCCGCGGCGCTCGGTTTGAAGAACGGTGATGCTAAGATCATCAAGAATGCGGGGGGCTTGGTCATCTCGCCTTTTGACTCGGCCATGCGTAGCCTGATCGTCTCCATCTATGAGTTGGGCGTGGAGGAGATCATGGTGGTGGCGCACTCCCATTGCGGGGCTTGCCACATGAGCTACGACCATTTCCACCATGAGATGATTGCCCGTGGCGTGACCGACCAGACGCTCGACACCATCCGCAAGTGCGGCATCGATCTCAACACTTGGCTGGAGGGCTTCAAGGATACGCCAACCTCTGTCCGCAAGACGGTGGAGACCATCAAGACCCATCCGCTCGTGCCGAAGGATATTGTGGTCAGGGGCTTCATCATCGATTCGGAGACGGGGGCTTTGGAGGAGATTAGGAGTTGATAATATGTTGGAATATAAAGATATACATAGGTTTAGGAAGGAAGATTTGGAGTCTTTGTTCCTTTCCGTCGAATGGTCTTCTGGCCATTATCCGGAGAAACTGGTGGTCGCCATGCGCAACTTCGAAACGGTCTATACCGCATGGGATGGTGACCAACTTGTGGGGCTGATCTGTGCGATGGACGATGGTGTCATGACGGCCTATGTCCACTACCTGCTTGTCCGTCCGACACACCAACATCTGGGCATTGGACGACGCTTGGTGGAGATGATGAAGGAGCACTACAAGGATTACCTGCGCATTGTTGTTGTCGCCTACAATGAGGAATTGGACTTCTACGGGGCGTGCGGTTTCAAAAAGGCGGACGATGCCAGTCCGATGTTCATCACTAGCCTATGGACCTGAAAACTATCTGAGATATGCTGACCGTCGACACCACCAATATGTGCTCGCACCTGCAGAAGAAACTGTTCGAGGAGGAGGGTGTCTATCACTCCCTTTGGCAGGTCATGCAG
>JAGCGM010000252.1 GCA_017649635.1 Paludibacteraceae bacterium
ATCGTTGGAGCCCAAACCCAGATCATACGAATAACCGAACCTGAATTTCTTCCACTCCAGGCCCAAGGTAAAGACCATCATGGAAGGGTTCATTTTGTCGTGTAAATCAGGGCGCCAAGACAAACCTCCCCAATACATGCGCCTAAAATAAGCCAATGAACCGATTTCGAACACATTGGTTTTATTGTGGTGGAAATAGTTTACGACAGGCGCCAAAATCCATTGCTCGTTTAAAAGGAAATTGCCGATCCCATAAAGATAAAAATGTCTTCCGCTTTTGAAGGTCGTAGACTCTTTATTGGTCAGGTGTGTCATGGAGACTCCGACAGTCCACATAGGATTGTTTAATTCAAAACCGAGATCGAAATCAGGGGAAACACGTACCTCCTTATCATATGGATAGGTGTCACAACCATATTCATTCACATCGTCCATTGTGTTAGCGGTATAGTCGAAACCGCCGATATGGATGCCAGCGCCTAAACCCATGGCAAGCACATATTGCTCACTGAAATCGATCTGATAGGAATATACCAATTTCATGTTCGTGGAATTATGTCCGATCCCCATATGGTCGTAAGACATCGTGAAACCGACACCCGAATGGAGTTTTTCCAAATAATTGGTTACATTTAGGACTGTAGTCCTTGGTCCATTATCGACTCCCGCCCATTGGATACGTCCATGGAGGAAAATATCGATATCATTGGTATTACCCGTCGCGGCAGGATTTTTGTTCACACGGGAAAAAATTTCCTGCGACAACATCAGGTCTTGCTGGGCATAAGAAGAGAGCGCCAACAACGAGAGACAAAGCGTCAATACAAATCTTTTATTTATCATCTTTTTCATCATTCTCTAGTTTTACAATTTCCACACGACGGTTCTTTTGGTGGTCAGCCTCTGTTTGGGCATTCGGCACGACAGGATTAGACTTTCCTTTGCCATCGAAGCGTAGACGCTTAGCATTGACACCCATCTTCACCAATTTGTCGAATACCACGTTGGCACGCTCTTTAGAGAGTGTCAGATTGTAGTCTACCGTACCACGCTCATCCGTATATCCGGTTATCTTAACGATAGAAGTTGAGTCCTCGTTAATGAAGTCGTAGATATATTTGAACTCTGCCTCATATGAGTCGATCATGGATGTCTTGTCATATTCGAAATAGAAGATGCAAGTACGGAAGTCCTTGCGGACCACCTTCAGCTGCGTAGTAGTGTCGATTGGCGTGGTATCTACAGGCTCTGGAGCAGGCACGATGTTCGGACGATAGATATCGTCGCCTCCCGCTCGATTGGAGATCAGGAAGGGAACATTCTCAGCCACAACGAAATTCTTATCGTTCGCATCACTATTGAATTGGGCCGCAACCATCTGTGTGGCACGTACATTCTTCCCCTTCGTCAATTTCTTGAAGATATTGCTTCCCTTGAGCGAGTCAGCTCTGTCGGAAGAGAAATAGAACATCGTGTCACCCACGGACTGCGGAAAGTCCTCGTTCCTTTCGGAGTTGACATCCGGCATGTTTTTAGGAGCGAACCATGTCTTATTGTCCGGTTTGCGCTCTATGTACCAGATATCAGATCCACCCCTTCCCCCTTCGAGTTGGGAAGAGAAATAGATGCGTTTGCCTTTATTACCGAATGCAGGATTATACATACCGGCCGCAGGTTTCTTCTTATAGGTCCAACGTCGAGAAATGAAAGTGGTTCCCTCCTCCTGCTCACGGGTCGACATGAATCCATCGATCATCAGTTTCTCAGGATTTCCCCACACGTTATTCTTCAGTGTGGCGCAATAGAGCACACCCTTTGAAGAGAATACCAGTTGATTGTTGTATTGAGCGAACTGTCCCTCTATTCCAAGAGCAGACAAATCGCTTTGTTCCATGATGCTTTTTATGTCCAAACTATCACTGAGGGTAGCCACATAGACCTTTCCCCCACGGGAGAACGCCAATTTATTCTTCAGCAAAGAGAGGCCCGACTCAGCCTCGTCATTATTGATACGGGAAGGCTCCACAGTGTATCCATCCAGGAAAGCCCTCTCCGCCGCATAACCACACATTGTAGCCATGCAGCAAAAGGCGAATATTATCTTTTTCATATTTCTCATCACTTAGACTTTACAACTTCGATGGTTCCTTTTCGCATCTCACCATCCTTCATAACCACAACATAGATATAGACACCAGCCGTAGCCACCTTGCCGCGATAGGTTCCGTCCCAACCATCCTCGGAATGGCAGATCAGATTACTGTAGCGATCATAGATATAGACCTCATAGCCCGGCATGAAGTGGTCGTTCATCTCATCCTCGGTGTGCGGGGTAAAGGCTGTAGGGATTACTCTATCATCCCTAACGGTGGCAGTGTCTCTCTTTTCATCTTCCCATGAGGTCGATCGGAAATAAAGCGTGACAATACTGTCACACCCATTGTTCGCACTCAGTTCTAGGCGATAAGAACTGCCAGGCGTTACCTTTTCCAGATTGAAGCCATGCTGATTGTATGCGATTTCCTCCCCATTCATATCTTCCATAACCGTAACTTGGTATATCGGATCAACCTGAAGCGCCAAGGTGTGGTAAGACTTGCAGCCATTCTCCTGACTCTTTTCAACCGTATAATACGATAATCCAGGCTTCTGATTTGCCTCTATATCGAAATCGGAATCCTTATATCTCTCGTTCTGGCAAATCCGTCTTGTGATTGTATCGTATGCGATCGGTTTGACATTCAGGTTCAGTATCACTATACTGTCGCACCCCAGTTGACTAAGGAACGTCAGCGTATCATGGAACTCGCCCTTCACGAAAGGCGTCATTGAGAAACCATGCCTGTTGTAATACTGGCCTAAACATGCATTATCATCGAATACCTGTTTGTATTTTGGAGCAACGGTAAGATGTAATTTAATCTCAGACATGCAATTATCCTTCCCGATGCTTTTCGTGTAGGTTCCTTCCGTATTCGCATTAAACCCATAGCCTGAATAGGTCTCGCCTTCGCAAATAGTTTCATAAATATCCTGAGATTGACCAGCCACAAGGATGGTTGTACTAGCCGTGCTCCCGCAAGCGTTCAACTTACTTGTCGCCGAAACCGAATAAGTAGTTGTATTACCGGGCGAAACCGTTATTTGGGGTTCCGTACTTCCTGTATTCCACATGTAGTTCGTTTCAGCATCCGTAAATTCATCCATTAAATCAATCTGATAGATATAGCGGACAGCGTAATCAATATCAAAAAGTGTTGACTTCCAATAACTATCATTTCCTCTATTAATCGTATAGGCATATATACCTCCTCTTCCATCCGACACATATTGAGACGATGTCCAATAAGTATATTCTTCCAAAGGGGTTCCATTCAAAGCGGTAATCATACCCGTCACACTGGAAAGGCAATCAATTATCTCAGAAAATTCAGCCAATGAAGGAATAAACCAGCCTTTATCTGTTGGAATACTATCCAAAACGGGAAACACATAGGATGAGTTTTCCGCCAATTCTTTCATTCGCTTAGTATTTTCACGTCCATTAAACAAATGCACTTGCAATGATTCATCACAATCATTACCAGTAATACATTCATCGATACGACTCTGCGTAGAAAAACTAGCTCGTTTCTCAAAAGGAGATAATAACAGAACCTTCTCCTGGTCAATATAAAAAACGATTCCCAGATCACCCTCCTTTGTCATAACGACATCTCCAATCCGATATGCATGAACCGAAGAGAATGATAAAAACAAAATTATAAGTGAGCAAATATATTTCATTGTATCTACATAGAATAGAGTAATACTTGATTTTTAAAACTCAGAGGTGCGATGAAGCTCGGAGGTGCGATCTATCCCAATATGAGATGATTCATCCACTTCAACAAAATACATATACCTGATTTTGCATTTGGTCTCAATAGGATTAGTCGAAACGCCATCATAACCTATTGCAGCCCGATGAGTATCAGCTAATCCAATTAAAGACATATCATGTTTATTTCCTAGCCAGTATAACCCATCCAACAGATCTGCGCCTCCAATCTGTCCTAGATATTTATTTAACACGAGCCACTTGCCGCACAGATTAGATAACCAGGAATAAGCCCACAAATTTTTATTATTATCCATAGTGCCAATTTCATAAGGAACAGCATCTCCGTTATTTTCATCTGCAATAGAGATCACAAAGACAATAGGTTCGAGAGCAATGTCACAAACAATTCCCTTCGCAACCTTACCGCTCACTAAGAAATCCTTCAGTTTCATAATGGTTCCATCTTCACACCACACATCTCCGATCGCCAAATAATCATTTTTATATTTATTCTTATCTACCGCAGCTAATCGTACCTCTTCTCCAGGGCACACAACATCAGTAGAAGTCACAACACCTATAGATGGAGATTTCATCACATAAAGCAGCAAAACATCAGATGCGTTGCAGGAATCGCCCAACTGACGGATGAAAGTGGAGTATCCAAGTTTTTTCTGCACACCCAAGTTCCATCCATTTTTTTGGTAAGTTGTTCCTTGACAAATCGTATCAATGGTGAACGTCCTAAATGTTTTTACGGGGCTAATAGGCATCGATACAGTTTTCGACACACAACCATTGGAGCATATTGCAGAAATAACCCCATTAGAGACATCCGTGAACTTCACCCCAATACGGTCTTCCGTCAAATCACCATCCAATAGGACCGCATTCTCCGGCAACACCCAATTATAATTATACCCGCTAGATACTTCATAGGTCCTTAACGCATCCGTACAAGGCGTTTCGTCACCCTTCATACTAGGTGAAATCGATTTCGAAACGACACGCAACTTCAAGATATTCCAACGCTTGCAGTCCGTGTCGGATTCCACCTCAATGGAATCCATATATTCTCCCACAGGCGGATTCCGGAATTTAAATCCGTTCTTGAAATAATCTTCCCCTTCGCAGATGGTTTCATTAAGCACGGTACGTGTAGGTATGGTCTTCAACATCAATGTCTTGTACGTAATGGTACAACTATCCCTTTCCACCAGAGCCCCATTAAATTTACGGGTCCCATTAAACTTGGTATCGATAGAATGGCCTAACCAAGAATATTCTTCGCCTTCACACACCTCATCATAAATGACATCATCCATAGACGATGTCGCATCATCCGCAATCGCCACAAAAAACTTTGTGATCAATCCAATAACAGAAGTCAGATCGCACCAAATAGGTTGATCCAAAATTCCTTCGAAGTCCTTGGAATCAGTTCCATCACTCCAATGGTAAGAATCAAAACCATCGATCATTGACAAATTCACATTATTGTTATCCAAACACAATAACTTCATATATCCACCAGAGGCACATGTGGTCGTGAGATAGGCATAGGCATAATGTCCATTCTGCAAGCAATCACGGGTCTTGAATGTGATCAATACTTCTTCACCGATATAGGAACATAAATCCACCACCACATCGGTCCAATCCCGCCACATGACAGTAGTGTTTCCATCGACGTATTCCTTAAAACCCGACAACCCATTATCCGCATACACCGCATACTGGAATGTGTTCGGCAACAGATGACCATTTTTATCCGTCACAGATATGGAGAAATAAGGCTGTTCCCTGAGTCCGTGATTAGGATTCTCGAAAACCACAGCGAATTTCAAATTTATCATAGAGGCATCCAAAGTGGGCTTAAAATGATATGTCAGGCTTTCACTTTGACTACCCGCCAACTCATCTCCCAAACGCACCACCTTGTGGACCCCATCGGGAATCAGCCGTAGCTTGTTTCCTGTCCTCGGATCGGTTCCCTGTTCAGTGATGACAGTATGACGACCCTCTACCAATTGGTTACCCACACCTGACGCAAACGGCTCCACATAACTTGCCGTAAGATCGGTAAAGTCAGGGCAACCTTCATGCGGGGTAACACTCCAAAGAGTCCCCCACCCTAACAATAGCAACCCTAACGTTGCGATTATCTTTTTCATTATCTAAAAGGAAAAATAATAAAACATCTAACTCAAAACCAAAACTCTAATAGAACACTATCGAATCTAATTCATGTCATATACAAAAGTAAGAGGGGGACGTTTTCCGTCCCCCTCCTGTCATTTAATCATTCATAGACGCAAGGAACTCCTCATTCGTGGCGGTCTTCTCCAATCTATCCTTGAAGAACTCCATGGCCTCCACAGGGTTCATATCCGCCAAGTAGCGGCGAAGAATCCACATGCGTTGGATTGTCTCCTTGCTATGGAGCAGATCATCACGACGCGTACTGGAAGCCATGATATCAACGGCTGGATAGATACGCTTGTTAGCCAATTGTCTGGAGAGTTGCAACTCCATGTTACCCGTACCCTTGAACTCCTCGAAGATCACGTCATCCATCTTCGAACCCGTATCGGTCAAAGCCGTGGCGATGATGGTCAAGCTACCACCGTTCTCGATGTTACGCGCGGCACCGAAGAAGCGCTTTGGCTTGTGTAGCGCATTCGCGTCCACACCACCCGAAAGGACCTTGCCAGATGCAGGAGAAACCGTATTGTAGGCTCTGGCGAGACGTGTGATGGAATCGAGCAGGATGACCACGTCATGACCGCACTCCACCATTCTCTTCGCCTTCTCCAGCACGATGCTGGCGATCTTCACGTGACGCTCAGCCGGCTCGTCGAACGTAGAGGAGATAACCTCCGCATTCACGCTACGTGCCATATCCGTAACCTCCTCAGGACGTTCGTCGATCAGGAGGATGATCATATACACCTCAGGGTGATTCTCCGCGATGGCGTTGGCGATATCCTTCAACAAGACAGTCTTACCAGTCTTAGGCTGTGCCACAATCAATCCACGCTGGCCCTTACCGATTGGAGAGAACAAATCCACCGTACGGACAGAGAGATTGCATGAATTCTTACCGCCCGTCAAGTTGAACTTCTCGTTCGGGAAGAGAGGCGTCAAGTGGTCGAAAGGAACACAATCCCTCACGAATTCCGGAGAGCGCGCATTGATCTTATCGATGCCCATCAGAGGGAAGTACTTCTCACCCTCTCTAGGAGGACGGATCGTTCCCTCAATAACGTCACCCGTCTTCAGACCATACATCTTGATCTGGGCCTGGGAAACATATATGTCATCCGGAGAATTCAGATAGTTGTAATCAGAAGAACGGATGAAACCAAAACCGTCAGGCATGATCTCCAACACGCCCTGTCCCTTCACGATATTGTCGAAGTCGTAGGAACGGACCTTCTGAAGAGCTGGTTGTTGCGGCTCCTGAACAGGCTCATTGACAACCTGTGGGTTATTATTGGAAGGAGCCTTCGCATTAGGTTGAGGTTGCTTAGGAGACTCCTTTTCAAACCTGTTAGGCTCATTATTCTGCATTTGGTTTTGTTGGGAAATCGCCTCAGTGGCAGACAATACCTCCTCGATAGGAGGAGTCTTGATACCCTTCTTTTTGTCCAAGATAAGACGAGCGATAGCGGCAGCCTTATTGCCGGAGGCAATGGCATCGAAACCGCCACGCGGACGCACGTGCATTTGCTTCATATCTTGACGTTTCGGAGACCCACTCTCCTGACGGTCCTGTTCAAACCGATCATGAGGTTCCAGTTTATTCAAATTCTGTACATTAGCATCACCAGAACGAACAGGAATATCCATAACGGAATCAGCAGGGAGATCATCTTCCGCCGATGAGGTCGCCTCAACATCCTTCTCCTCATTTTCCTTCACTCCTCCCTTTTCCGCATACAATATCATCTTGTCCAAGAAATTCTCAAGGCTGGAGGAAGAACTGCCACCATCGGAAGACTCATTATTTTGCTGCGCCGCCATTACGTCGACGATTTTGGAAATAAGTTCCTCCTTACGAAAGGAATCAACACGTTTAATGCCTAGCTCCTTCGCTATGGTCTTCAATTCCATAAGGTTTTTACCCTTCAACTCTATTACATTCATATTTGAAAAACTAAATATCTAAATTATAGACACGATTCACATGGTGAAACGTACTCAATCATCACATTCCCAGACCCAATGTCCTGCAGGAAAAAACTAAAAAAAGATTGGTGAATTATATTTTCTAATTGGCTTTTCCAGAATCACACATTCCCCATGAACGTGACACATATTAAACACAAAACTAAGAGAAACATGATTGCTTCAACTTGTGAGCGGAAGACGGGATTCGAACCCGCGACCCTCAGCTTGGAAGGCTGATGCTCTACCAACTGAGCTACTTCCGCAAGTGAATTGTTATTGTGGGCGAAGATGGATTCGAACCACCGAAGGCAAGAGCCAGCAGATTTACAGTCTGCCCCATTTGGCCACTCTGGTATTCGCCCCTATTGAAATCGAGTGCAAAGGTAGTAAATTTAATTAATCCTCCAAAAGATTTCGTTTGAAATTTACCATCTTTATTGCCGTCACAGCCGCCTCTGTACCCTTATTACCCAAAGCGCCACCTGAACGGTCAACAGCTTGTTGCATGTCATCGGTAGTAAGCAAGCCAAAAATAAATGGGACATCATATTCCGCATTCAACTTCGCTATCCCATAGGTTGTTCCCTGACACACATAATCAAAATGTGGAGTACCCCCTCTCACCACGCATCCAAGGGCAATCACCGCATCGACATCCTTCGCGTCGGCAAGTTGCTGGGACCCGAATATGAGCTCGAAACTGCCCGGCACATGGGCGACGATTATATTCTTCTTCTTCGCCCCATGCTCTACGAGCGTGTCATAGGCCCCCTTTAATAAATTAGAAGTGATATCGTGGTTCCAATCGGAAACCACGATACCAAATTTCATATCCCCCGCGCTCGGCACAGAGTTAATATCATAATCGGACAAATTCTTTGTCGCCATTCTTCGATTAGTTTTGCTTAGCGATTTCGAGGAACTTCATCACCTCATTCATGTCCGCATAGTTCGGATACTCCGTGATGATGCCTTCCAACAGCTTAGCCGCCTCGGATTTCTTATCCATAGAGAGATATGCCAAAGCTGCGCGTTTCTTGTACAATGGAGAAAGAAGGTCATTATCCGCCTTCGATGCGGCCTTCATATAGTAGTCAATCGCCTTGGAGGCATTTTCCATATCCCAATAGCAATCGCCGATAGAACCGATTATCGAAGGTGTAACCAACTCATCCGAACCGGAGAACTTATTCAAACATTTGATAGCCTCGTCATATTCGCCGAGATTCTTATAACAAATGCCCGCATAAGCATATGCCAAATTACCAGTGGAGGTGGAACCGTACTCGTTAATGATATCAAGGAAGCCCATAAACTCGTCATTTCCGTCCAAAGCCACCTGGAATGAATCCCTCGCGAACATCTGCTGTGCCTTGAATATCTCATTCTTTGCAGCATCCTCACGCGGTCCCCACACATATTGGTTCAACACGAAGTACAACGCAACCACTGCGACAATACCTCCCAAAACAGCAAGTATCACCCCCTGATGGGACTCAACAAAACTAACAACACCAGACGCCGTCAATGATTGCTCATTTCCTTCCTTATTTGCAGAAGGCAACTCTTTCTTCCTTTCCATTTTCTTATTAAATTGTTTTATTCCAAAAAATTTACCACAAAAATAGTCTATTTGTGGCTAAGCAGAAAAATTATTAACGATTTTTTTTAACAAATTCGTCTCGGACGCTCGTCCAAATAGATTGCGGAACAAAAAAACGGACATCTTTTCCTTCCATAATCGATTTTCGCACGAATGTGGACGACACCTCTATCCTCGGCGCATCCGAAAGCATCGTAATCCGACTACTCCACTCCTCCGGAATCTCCGTTGGTCCATCCAAACGGGGATAGACAAGGATACGATAATGCTCTAATATCCACTCGTACCTCCGCCAACCGGAAAACGAGGCGAGGTTATCTCCGCCCATCACCAAAATGAACTCATTTCCCGGCTCTAAACTCGACAAACGTTCCAACGTGTCACTCGTATATGATGGTTTCGGCATGAAAAACTCTATGTCCGAGACGGAAAAACGGGGATAGTCTCCTACCGCACGCTTCGCCCAGGCGAGACGGACCTCATCATCCATCAGACTGAGATTCTGCTTGAACGGATTCTGTGGGGAAACCACGAACCGAACTTCATCCACTCCCCCGAACTCCGCTATATGGTTCGCCAATGCGAGATGTCCGATATGTATCGGATTAAACGACCCGAAAAAAAGCGCGACCTTACTCATTGTCTATGAACTCCTTCACGATTTTCCGAATCAGGGCTTTCGTCCATTCCAAATCATCATTTACGACTATTCGGTCAAAACGATCGGAAAAAGTCATCTCATACGACGCTTTGTTCACCCGATCTTCTATCACCTCCATCGCATCTGTCCCTCTCTTCACCAAACGTTCCTTCAACGTGGCGACGGACGGCGGCATGATGAAAACGGACATCGCATTGTTCCCAAACATCTTCTTGATATTACAACCTCCCGCCACATCCACATCAAACACAACAATGTTGCCTTTCGTATTGATGCGCTCCACCTCACTCCTCAACGTGCCGTAATACTTGTTCTCATAGACTTCCTCCCACTCCAGGAACGCATGCTCCGAAATCTTCGCGCGGAATTCCTCCGGAGTCAGGAAATAGTATTCCACTCCATTCTTCTCTTCCCCTCTCGGACTCCTACTCGTGGCTGAAATGGAGAACTCCAAGCAATCGAACTGCGTCATCAGATAATTGATCAATGTTGACTTGCCCGAACCTGATGGGGCAGAGAATATAATCACTTTGCCTCTTTCCATGATTGTATCTCCCTTATTAGAGCACGTTCAAAACTTGCTCTTTGATTTGCTCCAACTCATCCTTCATCTTCACAACGATCTTCTGCATCTCACTATGGTTGGACTTGGAGCCTAACGTATTTATTTCCCTTCCGATTTCTTGCGCAATGAAACCTAACTTCTTGCCACAATTGCCTTCCGCATCCATCGTCTCCTCGAAATACTTCAGATGCTGAGCCAATCGGTTCTTTTCCTCATTCACGTCCAATTTCTCGATGTAATAAATGAGTTCCTGCTCGAAACGGTTCTTGTCGTAATTAACATCCTGCAAAGATGACAAGTTGTCCAATATGCGCTCCTTGACCTTTTCGATCCGCTCTTTCTCATAAGGGTCTATCTCCTTCAACAAACGTCTTATATTCGCTATCTTCTCCTCGAATACACGACGCAACGAGGCTCCCTCTTTTGTGCGGAACTCAACCAACGAATCCAACGCCTCGGAAAATGCCGCATATACCTGATTCCACTCTACCTCTTCCAACTCCTGGGACTCCGTCTTCATCGCCTCCGGCAGACGCAACAACACGGAAAACCAATCTACTGGAAGCGGAATATCCAACTCCTGGGATATTTGCTTTATCTGCTTGCTATATGCTTGTATAACTGGCCCATTCAACTGAGAGGAACTCTCCGTCCCTAAATTCTCTAAGAAAACACCGAACTCAACTTTTCCTCTCTCTAACCGCTGACTCACAAGATTTCGTAATTCCAAATCCTTCTCCCGATACATGCTCGGCACACGAGAAGATAAATCTAATTGTTTGCCATTCAGCGACTTAATTTCAATCGTAATTTTCTTGGTTCCAACGGTGCAAGTTGCCTTGCCGAACCCTGTCATTGATAATACCATATTCTACTCTTTCTTTTGAAAATTAACAATGCAAATATATTCAAAATTCACATAAATCCCCACCCCTCTCCCCTCTTTTAACAGATTCACCACAATGTGTTTCTCCGTACCACCAATCTCTTTCAAAAAACTATTCGGATTCTCTTCCTTGAAAGCGACGAAAAGTGTATTTTCGCGACGCATTACAAAGCTGATTTTTAATATGGCGAACATTATATTGATTGACACCGCGACGGAAATATGCTCCGTGGCTTTATCCATCGACGGGAAAGTGTCGTGGAACAAAGAGAATTTCGAGGGGATGACCCACTCCACCCTTCTGGCGAAATACCTCCAGGAACTAACCGAACACATGCGTTCATCATCCATCGAAGCGGATGCGGTGGCCGTCAGTTGCGGACCAGGTTCCTACACGGGTCTTCGCATCGGCGTGTCAACAGCGAAAGGTTTATGTTTCGGCGCAAATGTGCCTCTCCTCGCCATCAACACCCTAGAAGTAATGACGCAAGGTTATATCCGCCGCCACGGCAAGCCTGGTAGCGACACTTGGCTATGTCCCATGATCGACGCCAGAAGAATGGAGGTATACACTGCATTGTTCGACGGAGAAATGAACCTGAAAAGGGAGATCTCAGCGGACATCATCGACGAGAATTCCTACGCCGACATACTTCAGGAGAAGAAAATCATCTGCTTCGGGAACGGCGCATCCAAATGCAAGGAGACGCTCACACACCCGAACATATCGTTCGTGGACGACATCTACCCGCTCGCCTCAAGCATGGCGGATCTGGCGGAGAAAAGCTTCGCTGAAAAGGATTTCAAGGATGTGGCTTACTTCGAGCCTTTCTATCTGAAGGAATTCGTGGCCACGGTCAGCAAAAACAAATTCGGAATCTAAGGAAGATTTTGGCGGACTTCCCAACGCTTCTCGATAAACGTAAAAAGGAGGGCTTCCATTTCGGAATACCCTCCTTTACCATTTCTTTGGCAGGCGCTTAACCAACTACAGATTACCGCTCCGCCCTCATCGGATTGTTCAAGAAATCATCGTAAGAGATTCTGATACCATCCTCTAACTCGGTTTTGTATCTCCAGCCCAACTTCTCTGCCTTGCTCACATCCAACAACTTCCTAGGCGTACCATTCGGTCGTGTGGTGTCCCACTTGATCTCGCCCTCATAACCAACCACCTTCGCGACGAGCTCCGTCAACGCCTTGATGGTCAATTCCTTCCCTGTGCCGGCGTTCACCGTTTCGTTACCACTGTAATTGTTCATGAGGAACACGCACAAATTTGCCAAATCATCAACGAAAAGGAACTCCCTCAGCGGACTTCCATCGCCCCAGCAAGTGACCTCCTTCAATCCTGCCACCTTCGCCTCATGGAACCTGCGGATCAACGCCGGCAACACATGGGAATGCTCCGGATGGTAATTATCATTAGGCCCATATAGGTTGGTCGGCATCACGCTGATGTAATCCGTTCCGTACTGCCTATTGAGGAACTCACAATACTTCAAGCCTGATATTTTAGCGAGCGCATACGCCTCGTTCGTCTTCTCCAACGCGCTTGTGAGCAGGCAGGACTCCGGCATGGGTTGAGGTGCCATGCGAGGATAGATGCAACTGCTGCCCAGGAACTCGAGCTTCTTGCAACCATTCTTCCATGCGGAATGGATCACGTTCATCTCGAGGATCATGTTGTCATACATGAAATCAGCCAATGCGGACTGATTGGCGACAATACCACCCACCTTAGCGGCCGCAAGGAACACATACTCGGGCTTTTCTTCCGCAAAGAACTTCTCAACGGCCTCCTGCCTCGTTAAATCCAACTCCTTATGCGTGCGGGTTATGATATTCGCATAACCTTGTCTTTGCAACTCCCGCACAATGGCGCTTCCGACCATACCTCGATGGCCTGCCACATATATCTTCGAATTCTTTTCCATCATTTCACGATTCCCTTCTCCAAATACTCCGCCAAATTCATTCTAACCTTTTCCGCCGCACCCTCGGAAGCGACCTTGGCGACATCATGTTCAACCATCAACTTCACCAATTGCTCGAAAGTAGTCTTGGACGGATTCCACCCCAATTTAGCCTTCGCCTTCGTAGGATCACCCCATAAATTGACGACATCCGTAGGACGGTAGAAGTCTTCCGAAACGGCGACGACCACCTTCCCCGACTTCACATCAATACCCTTCTCGTTCACGCCAGAGCCTTCCCAACGTAACTCGATACCGGCATAATGGAAGGCCAAGGTGGCAAATTCACGAACTGTATGTTGCACACCTGTCGCAATTACGAAATCTTCAGGCGTCTCATGCTGCAGGATCAACCACATGCACTCCACGTAATCCTTCGCATACCCCCAATCACGCAGGCTATCCAAATTACCCAAATAGAGGCAATCTTGTTTACCTTGAGCAATACGAGCCGCCGCAAGCGTAATCTTACGGGTGACAAACGTCTCGCCACGCCTCTCGCTCTCGTGGTTGAACAATATACCTGAGCAACAGAACATATTGTATGCCTCACGATACTCCTTCACGATCCAAAAACCATACAACTTGGCTACCGCATAGGGTGAATACGGATGGAACGGAGTGTTCTCATTCTGAGGGACCTCCTCGACTTTTCCATAAAGCTCCGACGTGGATGCTTGGTAAATGCGACATGTCTTTTCCAATCCACAAGCCCTCACCGCCTCCAAGACACGGAGTACACCGGTCGCGTCAACATCCGCGGTGAACTCGGGTGAGTCGAACGAAACCTGAACATGGCTCTGCGCCGCCAGATTATAAATCTCCGTAGGACGTACCTGCCCCACTACCTTGACCAACGACATGGAGTCGCCCATATCCGCATAATGTAGATGGAAATTAGGTTGTCCCTCCAAATGGGCGATACGCTCACGGTAATCGACAGACGAACGTCTGATGATTCCATGCACATCATATCCTTTGCTCAAAAGGAATTCCGACAGGTAAGAGCCGTCCTGACCCGTAACACCTGTAATAAGAGCGGTCTTCATAGTATTTTAAAAACATAAATATTATATACACACCTGATTATAAACGGAAACAACTTGATCGGCGATGCGGCTCCACTGATATTTTTCCATATCATACTGCACCCGCATTTGCTCATTTTCAGTCAACAAAGACTCCAACTTTCCCGAAAGTTGAGCCACATCACCTACTCTGAAATATGCATTTTGAGGTAAACCCACCTCCAAATTCGCAGGAATATCACTCACAATAACAGGCAAATGATAACTCATCGCCTCTAAAAGAGCGATGGGAAGCCCCTCGTGGGAAGAAGGCAACACGAAACAACTCGCATGAGCAAGTAACGAATGTAGTTTCTCCCCCCTGACGAAACCAGTCAGAACGACATTATTTTCCCTCGCCATCCTTTTGAGTTCCTTAGAGTAATCATCCTCAAAATCCGCATCCCCTGCCAGAACCAAACGGACATTACTCTCCGGATGTTTATTTTTGAAAGAGGCAAATGCTTCCACCAAATGATGAAGATTCTTTTCCGGCACAAAACGACACATACCCAACACATATTTCTCAGGCTCAATTCCCAACTCGGAAAAATATCCGGGGCAATCAACAAAATCCGGGTCCGGCACCCCATTGTAGATCAGATGGACATGTTCCGTTCTTCCGCACTTCTCCGCAATCAAATTCTTGATAACCTCCGAAATGACAATCACTTCATCCGCGAAGCGACAGCCCAGCTGTTCGCCTAATTTCAGTATCAGTTTCGCCATCGTACCCCACTTGTCCCGATCATAGTCAGGTCCATGATGTGTGAATACGACCTTCATGCCTCTCGCTTTCGCATATGGGGTTAGAATGGCAGGTCCAATCGCATGGACATGTAATACATCCGCACCTAACTTCTTGGCTCTATTGACCGCCCTGAAAGTATGAATAATCGCCTCGAATCGCTTTTTCTTAGGCGACGGAATATTCACCAATTTCACACCTTTCCATTCAGACAGTTCATCCTTCACATATTCGGAACGGCGAATTACCGTGACATCATACCCTTTCTCCGCAACTAGGGGAAAAAGCTCCTCACAATGGGTTTCCACACCACCCATTATGTTCGGAATACCCCGAGTCCCTGTCACTACTACCTTCTTCATTTTATCACTTCCTCAAAAGATTCACTATCGGTTTGGCAATACTATGGAATATAGTGCCCAATATAAGAACAACTACAAATGTCAATGGAATAAACAATTCGCTCTTCATGTCCGGGCAATACATCGCCAACACATAAATTACTAAACCATGTAACAGATAAACCTCATAAGAAATATCACCAAGCCAATTATTTACTTTATTGTCAAATCTATACTTTGACGTAAGGACAAAGCACAAAAGAATCAAGGAGATACCCAATATAATCTTCATGAGATACTCACCCCAAAAGAATACCGATTTATATTTCAAATACAAAAGGCCAAGGGCAAGACTCACAATTGAAAGGACAACAATCTTAACCATTCGATGTCTACTCATCCACATGACAAATCCGTCATAATAACGATATAATAGGATCCCCCAAACCAAACCCATACGTTCAAAGCACCAACCTGAGCGAGAACTAATATCCTCAAACACAAAAAAGTATAGAATCAAGCTGGACAAGGAAACCCCTATCAACAAAATAGCATCCGACAACACGGTGTTCGAGGGGAACCATTTCCTTTCACAATACTTAACCACATAAAAAAACAGACAATATTGTAACAAAACCAACACATAATCATTGATTTGGTATAAAACCCGCAAACCAACCCATGCATGTGCGACATATGAATGGAAAAGAAAAGCGAGACAATTTATCAACAAACACGGTATTAGCAAGGAGGAAAGACGATTTCGGAAGAAAAACTTCATATAATCTTTCTTTCTGTCCATTGCATACAACATTCCATACGAAGAAATCAGGAAAAAAATTGTCACAGCCACATAACCGAAAGAGCCCAAAGCATCCTGAACCGAATTAGTATAAGGTTCCCGGAAATGCACATATACCACGAACAAAGCGCAAAAGCCCTTAAGCACAGTAGTATATTCTTTCCCGAAAAAGTTCGTTTCGGACTTCCTGCAATTAACCAAAGCCATACCACCAAAAAATAGAAGTGGCAATAAGGTTAACAACATAGCAAATATCACACTCATTTCAGCCTTATAACATATAAATGTTTTCAGAAAAAACATCTCGCCCAATCACTCTCAGACGCACAACCTTTTTTTTATGCCATTCACCGTCGGGAGAGTTATACAATCCGCAAACCTCAAACTCAATTTATATCTATCTGGCGATCCGTTTCAGCCTTCGTTCCCTCGTATCCCTGAGATTCCACATCCGCATTCACGATATCCTCACCTCTCTTACCTCTCAATGCCTCTTTGCTATCATCAGAAAGCCCATTGTTCACTACCGCATTTAAATCGCAAGTCGACAACTTATCCAAGTCCTCCTTCGATACCTTCCCATCACGATAATCACAGCATATTGGGTTCTCATACATCGAGTATTTCATTCCCAAAAGGGATTTCACCTTATGCTTCGCAACCCACAACAACGGAGTACTGATATACTTGTGCATCGCAGGAGAAACAGAACCGATCATCCAACAATTACGATTGCAGCAACGAACTTTCTTACGTACGGCTTCCGCTTCAGGTGAGTTCCACAATTCGTCCCATGTCTGACGATTAAGATTGCCCATCACCTCCTTGTCTTTCGTGCCATTACAAGGCATCACATCCCCATACGGATCGATAAAGAAAGTGTCGAAGGACATATCACAAGGCAAAAGACGTTTTTGCCCATAAATATAGTTAATCAGACCATGGTTAAAATAAGCGCGGAACCACTTCTTCGGAGAATTACTCTTTAATAGCTCATTCACCAAATCCTCGAAGTTCTTTGCCACCATCGGACGATCATGGATAATATTCTTCGATTCCACAAAATAGAAGGAGTTATGCAATGATGCCGTAGCGAACTCCATTCCCATTTCGTTAGAGATATTATACAGAGGAACAAGGTCCGGTGCGTTCTTATCCTGTACCGTCATACCGAAACCGACATCCTTCATACCCATTTCCCGAAGTTTCTTCAACGTTGTGTAGCCCCGCTGATAACCATCGTTCAAACCTCTAATCTCATTGTTCGTCTTCTCCAATCCCTCTATAGAGATACGGATTCCGATCTGCGGGAATTCCTTGCACAAATCGAGGATGCGGTCCGTGAAAAAACCGTTCGTTGAAATCACGATACGATCACTAATCTTGTACAATTCCCTCACAATATCCTTCAAATCCGTACGGATAAAAGGCTCTCCTCCCGTAATGTTTGTGAAATACATTTTGGGAAGCTTTTTAATAGTCTCTATTGAGATTTCCTCTTCCGCCTTGGAAGGAGCTTTATATCTATTACACATCGAGCAACGAGCGTTGCAGCGATATGTTACTATTACCGTTCCGTTTAATTTCTTTTCTGACATAATCAACACTCTTCTACAAAAAGACTCATCACACGCATACAATTTAAAACAAGGCAAAAGTCTTGTCCAAATATGCGCATCTGCAAATTACGTTTCAATCTGCAAATCCAAAAGAATATTCTTTGCAAAATTAAGCAATTACTTGCAAAACACCAAATGTACAAATTAAATCGTCAAGAAACACGGCAGGGTTCAATTTAACTTAAAGAGATGTAAAACGCGAGGCTCCACAATCCTTTTCCATAGTAAAGAAAAGGCCAATGCTCCAGCAAACGTCAACAAGAAAGTAACAATAAATAAAATATTTCCGTTGGATATAAAATGATCCACATGGAGCTTTTCCACTACCCTAAAGAAAAGCATGTGACATAAATATATTTCCATGGAAATATCACTTATAAACTTCACATACGGATTATTCAACAAGCCCCTCTCCTCCGTTTTTAAGACAGCATACAAAACAAGCGCAGAAAAAACCAACAATTCCGGGAGCAGTTGAATCTTAGGCAACACATAATATCCAACAATCACCAAAGATAATAGCAGCAAAGGTAACCACTTGCTACGATCCGATAATTGCATTACATTTTGTCGATACAAAAAGATCAGTCCTCCAACAACAAAGAAAGGGAAGGAATACACGATATTCCATCTGCCAACAGGGACTACCATCAATTCTGACCGAGAAAAATACGAGACGGCAAGGAAATGTAACAGTGCCGCTATTAATAGCACCAACCAAGCTCTCTTCTTATTGTCCATTAGGAAAACAAAAAATGGGAATATCATATAAAACACGAACACCACCCCCAAAAACCAACCGACACCAACCACTGATATTCCAGCATTAGGCAAGAGGCCAAAAGCCAACGTCAAATCAGCAAATCCCTCATACACTTCTGGCCAAGAGGGGTTCACCGCGATGTCTATCATTACCAAAAACGCAAAAAATGGCAGAATCCTCGTATAACGTTTTTTATAGAAGGAAGCCAAATTCACCTGCCCCTGTTTGAATCTGTCATAATATCCGCAACACATGCCGAAGGCACTCACAATCATAAAGAGAAAGGTGAAATTTGTGAACGAATTGACAATGGGATTCAAGACCTCAGGGTATAACGAGCGATTCGAATTAGCCAACACATGCATCATTACAATACCAACTGCCGCTATCGCCCGTAGTCCATCCAAAGAGGGGTATCGGGTACAAGTATTCTTTAGATCCACCATTGACATGAACTATATGTTATATATGTCGACAATCTGTTCCACATACTTGTCGGAAGAGTAACGACTCTGCGCAGACATAGAGATAGCCTCATAGTCAAAAGAGGCATTCCACATCCTTTCAATTTTATTTTTCAGGTCTTTCTGATCTCCGCTTTCGAACGTCATTCCAGAAACGCCAGGTTCTATCAACTCCGGAATTCCTCCGATATTCGCACCTAAAACTGGAGTACCCAATGCCAGAGATTCAATTACCGTCAATGGATTATTTTCGCTCCACTCCGAAGGGATTACCATAAAACGAGCGCCCTCCAGCACAGGACGAAACTCTTCCCATTTCTGCTGCCCCAAAAACTCAATATTGGCATTCCCGTATTTACTTCGCAATTCAGGTTCCAGCTCACCTCCACCTATCACAACTAACTTATATGGCAATTCCGCGGCGACACGACAAAGAGTCTCTATTCCTTTCACCTTCGTCAATCTGCCCAGATACACGTAATAATCGGACTTCTCAAACGATGGGTTTTCAACTTTCTTTATGTCGATAAAGTTACATAGTACCCGAAACTTATCCGCATCATAGCCTCCCTGTATACAAGTATCTGCCATGAACTGGCTCGGAGGCAGGAATAAGTCACAAGACTTCTGCAATCTTTCTTTGTTCCATTTCTTCGCCTCTAAATATCCGACGACAGCTCCCGGCAAACTTCCGGGCATACATCGATGTTTGACCACAGCTTTTTTATCAGTGAAGCATTCTGTACACCATTTCCCGTCACGCATGCATGTATAACACGGGCATACCAACTTGGAATCATGCAACGTCCATACGACACGGATACCTCTGTCGTGCGCAATTTCAGCGATAACAGGAGAGAGTTGAGTGTGGATATTATTGAGATGGACCACATCCGGCTTGAAATCATCCAACAATGCACTGAACTTCCTTCTCACCTCCGAGTCTCCAAACGGGCGAGAAAAAGCCTTTACTACAGACATGTTCGACGGCCAATACCGACTCCATTCCGAGGATTGATTTTCCGGATAATCCATGGCGAAAATCGCCACCTCATGACCCTTGGATTTTAACAAACGCTCCAGTTCCATCGTATAGATGCAGTCTCCACCTCGACGATAATAAAATTTATTGGAAAGAAGAACCCTCATATTTGAATCTAATATACTATTTCCTCCACTTTAACATTTGACATCAAAAATGAATTGGTCGTTATCCCACAAATTGGGACGACCTGATTCTTGTATATCTTCGTGGGGAAAAAACAATATTTGGCTTTTTTTATGTTTTCCCCGTCATATTTCACATCCGGCACCAACTTCTTCTTGTTAAAAGTACAATCTGTGAACTTTTTCACATTTCGTTTGGTTGGGAAGAAAGAGATGAAGAAGTTCTTACCATCCGAGGTAATGTCACATGAGTGCCAACGCTCGTTCCCCCCACAGGAATACGGAAACTTTGATTCCACCTTGCAATTCTTCAGAGTGACATTCGCGGTCGACAGATCAGGATTGGCATTTCCCAACCGCATCGCAGCACACTTGATATTACAATTATCAAACGTATATGTTCCAGCAAATCCGCCACGATAACCATCCAGGACCCCATTTTGAGTAGTAATGTTACAATCCTTCAACGTGACACGATACTTGTCGGGATCCTTCATTTGGGCATTCATTACACCTACGCAATAGATATTATGCCATTTACCCTCATACCCATGGTACTGCACATAATCATTTTCATACTTTATGTCACACTTTTCGAAAGTAATATTCCACTGCGCATTTATATTTTTCCCCTTATTAGGCACCAACAACGGGCATCCGGATAACGGGTCGGACTCACACCGTTTAGAGACGAAACTACATCCTCGCATTTTACCTTCAACAGAATAATTCAGATTCGCATCCTCCCTATAATCATATAAGATGAAAAAGTTGGCTCCCCTCACTCTGTTTTTCGATTCAAAAGAACAGTTATCCACACTGAACTTAATACGGCAATCCTGCTTGTTTTCTTTATGGGATGACAGACAAATAAACTCGTCACCGGAATCCTTAATGAACTTACAATCGGAGACAAAGACCTTCGAAACATCCGATTTCAGTTTTTCCATCATCATCAGCCATATCATTCCGCCCCTTTTACTTCCACCACAATTGTCAAAACGGCAACCCTTAACAGAAAGGCTGTCAACGCTTTCAACCGTAATTACATTCACATTGTTTTTCCTTCCAAGATTAGTGACGTTCACATTCTCAAAAGAGGTGTTTTGGGCATAGGTCCTAAAAACATAAAAATTTCCATCGTTTTTAGCGTACGTATCCGTCAAGTTGACCTCAACATTCAGATTCCGATAAGACGAACGGGCAATACCAGATTGGAATTTCTCATAAAACAACACCATTGTGCCACCCGTAAATCCCTCATAAAATCCCTGGTTGACGACCAAAGTCGCATTATTCCCATCCACAACCAGATCATGGCTGTAATAGAAAGCGCCGCCACTGTGTGTCCGAGAATTAATCAAATACCTTTTCCCTTCCGAGAACAAAACCGTATCTGCGCAAGCCAAACATCTTCTGATACTCTCTCTGTCATCGGTAACGCCATCTCCCTTTGCGCCAAACCACTCAGGTCGTGCTACGGAGAAGCGCCAAGAATCAGGGAATCTCACATTCTCGAAGCTACTGTTTTCATTAGATCGGACACGAACATGCTCTCCCACCAAAACGGAATTACGAATAACACCGTCATGGACATTCAAGACAGAATGCGCATCAAAAGCACACGTGTCACCTTTCAAATCATGGAGTCCCGACACCTTGTACACATTCCCCTCATGCAGAAATGACGATTCATTAAAGCATGACACGCAAAAGAGCATCACAACGCAAAACAAAGATGCCGATATACACCTATTTAACCTCATATAGTAGATTTCAAATAATCCGAATATACCGATTTACAACGATTCAATCTTTCCTTCAGGTCATAATTCCGATAAAAATCCAACAACGAATCTATTCTTTCCTTCATATTCAAAACAGAAATTCCATCATCCACATAACCGATAAAGGAATTAGGGTATAAATCGAAGTCACGCAAAAGGGAAACCTGCTTGGAATCACCTAAAGAGGAGACAAGATTTCCACGAGATTTCACGTACATGAAGAATGGAACAGCATTTTTTAAACAGAAAACGCCATCATGGAATCTGTGCGTTATGACAAAACTGAACTTGCCATATATCCCCATCTGCTCCAATGGACCCATGTCATTCAAACTAACATCGCACCATGCAACCGGCCGCGGAGAATACACCACATATCCCAACGAATGCAACTGATCAGTGATATGCATCATCCAATTATCATCGCCACAAGTATGGACAAAGACAGACTTCTCCGGAATCGATAAATTTCTTTTCTTTAAATATGCATCAACATATTGATAATCAATATCAAAAGAGAAGGTTGGATCAGGAATATAACATAATTTATCCTCCGACAGGAAATGGCGGAATAAAGAATAAGAAGCATGGTCTCTGACGGCAATGTGGGAAAATTGGGAGACTGCGACACGCATCTCCTCCAACTGTTTCTCCGACAACGAATCATAATCAAGATTCTTCACGGATGCGGCCAAAATAATTTTCTCCGCTTTGACATTCAACAGCCAATAGGCGGAAAGCCCATTCTCACCCTTCCTCAGGCGATCCAATTCCAACACCGTATCCGCGCCAACATAAATCCGATCATATCCCCTATCATTGATATAAGAAATAGCCTTCTTCACATCACGTATCGTACGGTCCTTTTTTATATTCAGATATTTCTTTCGGAACTCGGCGTACTTTCTTATCCGTTCACAATCACGCAAAACACTTTTTATCGACGTGCTTTTGAATGGCTTATTGAAATTATAAAAACCATGGAATGGTATAATCTCCACCTCATCATTTTCATGAAGAGACTTGACCATTAAATACGTGGAATAAGCCTGTAAATTCGTGCCGAAGTTCAAATCTCCGTAATAAGTCAAGATTCCAATTTTCATACAAAACTCGTATATTTACGGTAATCCATTCTATGGGAAACAGCGACCTTATAATTATCAGGATATGAGCCAACGCCTATCAATATCACAGGGAAATAACTCTCCTTTATTCCCATGCTTTTCTTTATCCCTTTTATCACCGAAGGCTTATGCCCCATCGTCAAAGGGATTGCCGCAACGCCCAAGCTATGCAACGAATATAGGAAATTCATCGCATACATTCCGCCATCCACATACAATTGATGCAACTCGTTTATATTATAGGCACATAAATCACCACAGATCAACACCCCATATTGCATCTCCTTGTAAAAGCCGTTGCAGCCTTTCTGAAGTTCGAACAACTTATCCCGAATGGCATCGCTTTTATATATATAGACTTTCCATGGCTGTCTATTACATGCGGAAGGCGTCTTTTCGCACATTTTCAACGCACGTTCCAACACAGATATACTAACGGGAGTTTCCCCAAAATCCCTGACAGAGTACCGTGTTTGCGAGAAAACAGGGAATGAAGAATCCAGAGAGGAAAGCAAATCCTGACGATTCTTACGAATAATACCGCCGCATTCCACTCTTTTCAAGCCCTCACTCTTTTCCAACGCCTCAATCGAAGACCTTATATCGGACATGTCAGCACCCAGTTCCTCATTGAAGGAAACATATCTCCACAGAATACCGCAATAATTGGATACCACGTCTTTATCACCACCTATGCTTAGGAATCGCTTCAAATCAGAAATAATGCCTATGGCCTTCTCCTTCCCGAATCCCACCTTCACAGAGCCGATCGACATGCCTTTTTCCAACGCATGTGTCCGGATGTCCAAGTCAGTACGGAATTTGTCCTTATCCTTGTTCCTTCCGCCATTGGCTATATACTTAGCATAAACAACGCTCTCAACAAGCTTTTCCAATAGTATTCTAAAAAACAAGATGATCTTGGATTGTTTTAGATATCTGATCATTTACAAATCGACTTAAAATAATTCAAATACTTGGAAGCGACACTTTCGACGCTATATGTTCCATCGACCTTTTCTTTCAACTTACGCTTCATCTCCGCATACCTTTCGCCCCTTGACTCGTAAGCTTTCACAATCGTGTCAACCAACGAGTCTACATTATTCGCCTGGAACAAGAAACCGACTTGCCCATCTTCCACATGTTCCGAGAAGCCATCAATGTCGGAAGCTATCACAGGCATATCGTACGCATATGCGATCATGTGCGGGCCACTCTGCGCGACATTCGAATAAGGGAGCAACAAATAATCACATTTGGTGAATAATTCAGGTATGAATTTGTCATCCACACGTTTAAAATAGGTTTTAATCGACTTACAATCACCTATTTGCGCAAGATATTCCGATGCGTCATCACATTTACCCGCAATCAACAAGGAGACATTCTCCTGGATTCCGCAAGGCAATTGTTTTATTGCGCTAATAGCTAAATCCAACCGCTTATTAAGTTTGATGTTGCCAAAGAAAAGCAAGTTCAACTTGGATTCATCCATATGAAACTCATCAGTTATCTCATCCCCATAACTTTTCACCGTCATTGGACAAAGCATGATGGATTTTCCGGAGAATCTCGAGCAGAAATAATCGACCAGATGCTTGCTGAAAATATGGAAATTCTCACCATACGAGAAAACGAAATTCAGGTATCTAGTCATCAATCGCTTATGAGGCCACCCCGAGTAAGGGATTATATTATGCGCCGCATGTATTATTTTCTTCCTGTCAAACTTATGGAAAAGGTAAAAATAATAATACGGGAAGCCCACAAAATCCGAATACACAAGGCTAATATCATCTGCGACGACATCCGAGAAAATCCTTTTGTAATCAAACAACACACGAGGGTCCATACTTTTATGGCTCAACTCATATATTTCACAATCCAAAGAATTATCCACGTATATGTTTTTGTTCGTACGGATAACTTTCCATTGTATATCCATACCCAAAACCTCTTTCATATACGGGACTATCTGAAAATCAACATCAATGAAATAATCCGCTGTTATCCAAACGATTTTCTTCATTCCTTTCCTTTATCTACATTCCTCTATCGCAGCCCTAAGAGCTTCTATATATCCTTTTCCGAACTTCAGGTCCGGTTCCATATAATTCCCCTCCGCCCATTCATTCCAGGAGCGAAGGAAAACGATCTGGCGGTTCTCCGGTTTATTCTTAATACGACGGAATACCATCTTTGCATGTTCCTTGAACAATTCAGGCGTGGAGTTGTAAAGGATAGTCGCACCACTACCTAACCTCGGAGAATGATCCCAATTCGGCACTATTGTCGGGAAAACATCTTCCCGTTCGAATAGTTCAGAATCATACATATTTATCGCCTTCGCATAATTCATCGTGAACAAAGGACGGCGCAGGAAATGGTTATTGACAAAGCGTTTAACCTTCGCCTTAAAGCCATCCTGGTTATTCCAAGGCTCCATCAACAGAGAGAGGTTCTGCGCATCCGTCTTATTATACGCCGGATCATCAATCAAGCTTTTCATCTTCACATGAGAGACGAAATAGAAACCCGGCAAACCATTTTCCTTCGCCAATGACTGCCAGATCGACATAAACCGGTCAACATCAGGGATATCAGCCACCGCATAAAAAAGAAAAAGAAGTTTTGAATCGACTTTATAGTACCTCTCGTCTTTAAATGCAGGCAACATCGTATAAAAATGGTTCTTAATATCCTCATCTCCCGTATACGTCTGTTCTATCAACATTTCCTTGGAGACCCTGCTCACATCAGCGTTCCAGTTCTTACGTTCCCAGGAATGGTTTGCCCACCCCAAGCAGAACGGGAACTGAGGTTCTCCCAATCGGACGACCTCCTGCAAGGGCATCTCCATGAGTTGCTTCCCGTTTCCGAACCAATAATGCCAATAACAAAAAGCGGATACTCCAGCCTCCTTGGCCAACTCCGCCTGCCGATTCCTAACCTCCGGTATCCTTAAATCATAATACCCTAAATCTGCAGGAACCCTAGGTTGGTAATGGCCTCTAAAAAGAGGTGCCGCCTTTCCCACATTTGTCCATTCAGTAAATCCTCTACCCCACCATTCCTCATTTTCCTTGAACGGATGGAACTGAGGAAGATAAAACGCTATCACTTGAGGCTTCCATGCCATATCGCCTAATTTTTTTATTTATTACAGACAACAAAAATAACACTTTTTCTTTTTTGTTTTTCTGTTCCGCATAATATATGCCAATAATGGATACATAAAAAACATAATACATGCGCATAAACGCATAATCACCTGTAAGCAGGCAATAAATGATGTATGCGATAAATATGCAATCCGTCACGATACATTTCTTTTTATTCGAAAGGACCATTCTAGGGACAGTCAAAGAAAACACGCTAAATATGATCCACAAGAACAGTCCTATAAAACCGGACTGACACAATATGATGTACAAGAGACTCTCAAACGCATATAAGACCGGGTGATTCCCATTCACCGACAGGTAATAAGAAACCCACCCATAACCATTCCCGAACATTTCATGGTCTCTTATGACAGAAAAAACCGCATTAAACTGAGAAAGGCGCAAATCCAAGGAAGATCCATTCACATCCGTCTTTTTCCCGGACAAATCAAATATGGAAGCGACATAGTTCAACAAATTATCATTGGAATATACGATAACCAACAATATGGCGAACGATATGAAAGCATAGAGAATCGTTCGAAAGGACATATTCCTGAACATATAATACGCCATTACCACCATAGCGGTCGCCAATGATGTTCTGACACCACATACCACGATGTTAACCAACACTAAAGCGACTAAAAAGATGAACAACCATTTTTTCATGTTGTCTTTTACCGCCAACAAAAAACACAACGCCATATCCAGGAAGAACCCCCAACGCATCGGGTGGTCGAACATGGACGACGAACGACCAAACAATCGATCATCCGCGGAGAGCCACTCCTCCATAAAATCAGTCCGCCCTTCGATCAAATTCACCAAAGTGATATACGGGTTGACACCAACAGTTTGCGTAAGGAACAAACCATATAAACCGGTGACAACAATCATGACGCAAATCATACCCGTAATCAATCGGGGCGAACTTTTATCAGAGGACAAAACCCACCATAAGGCAACCGGAACGAACAATCCCGTGAACAGTTCTATTCGCCAAGAAGAAAATTGCAGGCTTTGAGGCATTCCGCTAGACTGGAAAGGAATCATCAGCAACTGGAATGTCATAAGAAACGCATAAGGGATCAAAGGGCGAAAATCTGGCTTCTTCCCACTCGAGATTATCTCATACACGATTCTTAGCACCATGACCAACGTAAGAAAAGAGAAAGGTAGAATCGGCAGGCTGATTACAGGCACCAAGAAAGAAAAAAAGATATACAACGCTATCGCCCATTTCAATGAAATGAACGTCAGGAGGAATATCAGTACAGGGGAAAAGCGAACTATGGCAATGAACAACTGCATTACTTCGAAGACATATTTTTTATGACAACCGCAGGCACTCCTCCCACAACACAATAAGGGGGCATACTCTTAGTCACAACAGCACCGGCTCCAATTACAGTTCCACGACCGATCCTCACACCTGGCATAATACAAGCCATTTCTCCTATCCACACATCATCCTCTATCACAACCTCGCCCTTGGAGTAGAGCGGGCGCGACAATGGATGAATATTCATCTGCTCGAAGTCAGAAACGCCATGCGCATTATCCGAAATCATCACCTTTCGACCGATCAACACATTTTTCCCTATCTTGACGCAATTAATACACGTTATATGGCTATCGTCACCGATAGACGTCCCATCTCCGATTTCGACATGCGGATTAAATTTGTCCGCGCCATACTTTGCATATGATTCAAACACGACATTATCCCCAACAATCACATGCTCTCCTATCGACATGTATTCTGCTCCGACAAGTGTTTTAAAACCACGGAACATACAATGCGCCTTACAACTCCCGAACTCATGCTTTATCCACCTTGAGTAAACCTTAACTTTATATCTCTTCAATGTGGAGAATAGCGAAAGTGGGAATATCTTATTCAGTATCTTAAAAAGAAGATCAATCATTAAAAACCAAACAAATGAAATCTATATTCCAAAACAATGGACCCCTTATTTTAATCATCCACAAAACTCAGCAATTGGTCTGAGAATGCGCGGTATGAATGATGTAGCACAGCAAATTCACGGCAGTGAGCACTCAACTCGCACCTCTCCGACTGAGACAGACCATACACCCAACGAATACCACTCGCCAAATCAACCACATCGTTCAACTGAGCGCAATAACCAGTACCATGGTCCTTAACCGCCTGTAGGCACGCACCCATTTCAAATCCAACGACAGGAGTGCCACAACACAAGGACTGGTTCACCATCATAGGGCCAGCGTCATTCACCGAAGGGCACACAAAAACATCCGCCATAGAATAGAGATCAGGCAACACACTGGAATTCACATACCCAAAATCCCTCGATTCGAAAGGTAACAAAGGAGCCAACGCTGAAAAATCCCGGCCTGCCGCCATTAAAAGCACACCATTGCGCTGTTCTTCCGTTAGTTGATCCGCGAAAATCTTCAGAGACTCCACCAACAGATTCATTCCCTTCCTCGGATCCGTCAAGCTTTGGCAACCAAAGAAAATAATAAAACGTGTATGGTCCGCGATGCCGTATTTCTTCCTTAACGAGGAAGCGTCCAAAGGCTTAAAGGAATCAACGTCGATAATAGGCCAACTCAGCACCTTGCGAACATCCTTGAGCAAGAAGGATTTATTATAGAATTTCTGCATATAGCTATTGCCGAAGACAATAGGCTTCACATGATCATATACCTGTTTCCTATACTTTACGTTCCAGGCAGTAAAGTCATTTTCATCCGTGGAACCGATCGCTGGGCATGCGCCACATCCAATCTGATAACGTTCACAAGAACCTGTGAAATGACACCCACCAGACATCGGAGAATAATCCACACAACGAAAGACAATCCTACATTTCAGTTTCTCATAGATATCATTGATTGTCTTAAAAGACAACATATCCTGCCAAAAAAGCACGCAAACCATATCATACGGTTTCGTAATTTTCGCAAGAACTTTTTTGGAAGAAATGGGAGGATTCGTCTCTTTCTTGTAGAAAAAGAAATAGCCCTTCTCCTGCTTTAAAAACCTAGCACGGATTTTTATTCTGATTTTTTCCAGGATTGAGCTTTTTTCCTCAACAAAAAGGACTTCAGGATGACCCTCCACGGGATTTTTTGTCAACAAATCGACATCGGCGCCAGCCTCCAACAACGACTTATACATATCCAAGGCAAGCAAGCCGGGGCCCTTCAACGGATCCGCAGAAGAAATAACGAGTATCCGTTTCTTTTTATTTTGCATTATAAAATCCTATGATTAAGGAAATAACGGTTTGAACCTGTTCTGTCTCCAATTCGTAATACATCGGTAACCTAACCAAGCAATCAGCATATCTGTCGCAATTAGGCAACTCAGGGATAGACGAGGAATGGGACTGGTAATAATCACTCTTATGCAGGCTCAAATAATGGAAAGGAGCAACAACCCCATTGTCTTTCAGACACTTTATCAAGTCAGTGCGTTCCTCCAAATTACGGCAAATCAAATAAAACATATGACCATTATTTGTCGCATAATCAGGGATTTGCGGAAGTCTGAAACATCCCCTCTTCTCCAAATCCTTAAGTCCTTCGTAATACTGATTCCAAATACTTTTGCGACGGTCCTGTATCATATCGAGGTTCTCCAACTGCGCCCAAAGGAACGCCGCGTTTATCTCCGCAGGGAGGAACGAGGAGCCCATGTCCACCCAACCATATTTGTTGACTGCGCCGCGGAAGAATTCTGCACGGTTAGTACCCTTTTCCCACAAGATCTCGGAGCGACGCGCAAAGCGCTCATCATTGATCACGAGCAAACCGCCCTCTCCTCCGGCCGTGATGTTTTTCGTCTCATGGAAAGAGAAGGCACCAAGATGGCCCACTCCGCCAAGCGCTTTCCCTTTATAGAATGAGTCCACAGCTTGAGCCGCATCCTCGACAACGATAAGGTTATACTTCTCCGCCAGTGCCATGATCACATCCATGTCGCACGCGACACCCGCATAATGTACGGGGGCGATCACCTTTGTCTTCGGTGTGATGAGAGACTCCAGTTTGTCCGCATCGATATTCGGATTAGAATCCATGGAATCAGCGAACACCACGTTGGCACCCTCTCGAAGGAAAGCCAAGGCAGTCGACACGAAAGTGTAAGAAGGGACGATAACCTCGTCACCCGGTTTCAAGTCGCAAAGCATCGCGCACATCTCCAAAGCATCCGTACCCGAAGTCGTAAGCAAACACTTTTTGAAACCGTACCGTTCCATGAAGTAATTCTGGCACAACTTAGTGAAACGACCATTACCAGACAGTTTACCCGTGTCCACCGCCTGATACATATAATGAGTCTCTTTCCCTGACAGGAAAGGTTTATTAAATGGAATCATATCTAACCCTCTACTGTTTTCAAAATAAACGATTCTAACTTATTCACTCCCAAAATGTGCTTCAAGAACTCTATAAAAACAGATATCCCAAGACACTCGAGCAAAAGTATAAAAAAAATCGCAATCGGATAGCCAAAACTATAAGTGTATTCTTTAAAATACAAACTAAAAATGAAAGTATGGAAAAGAAAGATGTTAAAACTATGCTTTCCTAAGAACCCCAAAGACTTTCGTACAATGCCCTCTTCCGGTTTCAAGGAGAGGGACAAGTAGCTGATAATGACGAAAAAAGCGATCAACGAATCTATCATCAACACATAACGTTGCGTACAGATCCTGGCCGCCACACACAATGCAAGGAACAGAAATGACAAAACGAATTTCATTGGGTCCGAGAGTCCGACGCCACGAAGCTTCGAACCAGAAACCGCCATTTCCATGCCTAAACAGAAAGGAAACAGATAATACTTGATCGGATACAAGAAATAGCCATGAGTCGGATGCATTCCGAGCCCTAACGCCAACACCATGACAACATAGAAGGCAACTTTACTCTTCAAACGTATCCATCTCAGCAATGGGAAGGCGAGATAAAGAAGGATGATGCAACTATAGAACCACCATGTCGCATTGTATCCATAAAGCATCCTACAATTCAGCAGCCCGAAAAAATCCAGCAACATGTTAGGTATTACCGCATCCCCGTAGACAACGTCGAATGTTCTGCCAAAGAACAAAACGCCGACAGGGACAAAGAGCAACCATATAAGCCAATAGTTCAGGTAGAGTTTGGTGAATCTCTTGACAAAAAAGGTTTTCAGATTCAGGCCTTTCCCGCAGGATACCATTAAACCATACCCCGACAGCATGACAAACAAAGCGACACAACACTTGCATGTCATTCCACTCACATTAACGATCTGATGCCAATCGTAGTACAATCCGATTGATTTGTAGAAAAGGTGGTGCCAAAGCAGAAGCAATAACGCAATACCTTTCAACTCTGTCGTTTGCTGTTTGGTCATATAGAATCTGCGAGTTCGGGATATCCGACCTTTCCGGATGTGAAATCAATCCCAGATGATACCACCATAAGATCCATCAGGTTTTCTGACTCGGATTTTTAGAGTGTTTTGAATTCTTTTTATTAAATCATCTATTTTTCCTCTATCATCCTCGAAGAGTACAATAGGGCCCAATCGTTGTGTTTTATTAAACATCCTTGACGTTTTCCCTCCGACATACATATTGTCCAAATCGGCCACAACCACATTATCCATCTTCTTCAAGATTTCGGCACCTTCCACCGAAACGATTTCACCCTCAGGCAAATAGAAGCAGACATAAGCGGAAGCCTTTCGGATTATATTCTGTTCAATAGATTTAATATCCCCAATCGGTTTTCCCAGTCCACAATCCAAAAGATATTTATAATTATCGACCCCGGTATATAATGGGACCAAATGAGAGGATATGTATACACCACCTCCTCTCAGCGCAGTTTCCACTAAGATATAGCTCCCGTCCTTTTCATTCACTAGATATTCGCTATGAATCATACCGAACGACGGACGTAATTCAGCATGGATTTTAACTTCAGCCTGAATCAGCATTTTTTTACTCTCCTCAGACAATATCGACGGAAAAATAGTTTGAGAAGGAATAAACACATCATTTATATCAAAGTACTTTCTGTCAGCAATTCCCCAATTCACATACGAGCCATTATAGACAAAACCTTCCACGACGACCTCTTTGCCTTCGAAGAATTCCTCGACGATGACATTCCCCGTACTTGAGAAAGACAAAGACTCATCAATATGTGCGATAAGATCCTCTTCCGAATAAGCCAGAAAGACACCGCGACTGCCCTGATTGTCCTCTGGTTTCATGATAACAGGGAACTTCAACGAACGTCCGCGTACATCATCCCGACTTGACATCCTACAGAACATCGGCACAGAAACACCAACCTTCGCACATAAATTCCTCATCAAATACTTATTCGAGTAAATATTTGCGACGGTAACATCATTTCCCGGCAACTTCAACTTATCGCACAAGCGAGCCACCGTCGGCACCGAAATGTCAGTTTCATCAGTCAAAACCGCGACAACATTCTCATCCGAGACAGCGGAATAAATACCTTCAGCATCCCTCACATCCAGATAAACACACCTGTCGGCGATATTAAAGCCAGGATAATTTCCAGGAATGCTAACAACGATTACCCTATATTTTCTAGATTTAAGATACTTTATCAGCGGAACTTGCAACGACGAAGCACCTAACACCAACACACTCTCCATATTCCCTGTCATCTTCTTCCCCTTTCATTCAAAACAAAATCACAAAAAGAAGAAAAAGGATTTAAAAATACGTTTAAAGATCTAAATTTAGATAACACAATCAATAACGAAAAAGAGACTATCGAGTACAACAACAAGGGAATCAGCGAATTCGGCAAGAAGCCAATACCGCACAAATATCTCCCCAAATATAAAACAACGATAATATGATATATATATATAAACAACGTACGTTTCCCGACCGAAGCGGCAAAATCAGAGACGGGAATGAGCTTCAGGACAAGCAGTCCGATAAAGGCAGAAGAAATTAGGCAGATGATACGACAAAACATTATCTTAACACCACCTATCATCAGTCCTGAATAATACATGTATATATTATCATCAACAGCATAAAACGCCCCCCACAAAACGACTAGGAGGACAACACATAGCATCTTATTCAACCAACGATTCCAAAGGAATTGGAAATCGACATTTTTCGTCAAATAACCCAACAAGAAAAAAGGGAAAAAGAAAAAGGTGCGCTGAAAAGAAAACATTGTCGAAATAGGGACAAAGACAGAAACGAGGGCTCCGATTACAGCCAAACAGATTAAAAGGATTGGCTTACTTTCCAATTTCTTCGGAATAAATAAAATAAACATACGCCAAAAAAAGAGAGAAAGCAGATACCACATCGCCACACGAGGAAAGAAAAACTGACTCCCAAATTCGTCAGGGTATTCGTATAACGTGAAAATAATCTGGAAGAAAAGGTATGTTTCCAAGATCCTAAAACAACTTTTCAGGAAGCGAGAGCTTGCCTTGTTGCAGAAACGGCCTGAAACAAAGACAAAAACCGGCATATGGAAACAATAAATAAGATTAAACAAGGAAAGGCCCACCCGGCTGTTTCCTATTCCCATAGAAAGAGAATGTCCGACCACAACCAATAGGATCATGAAGAATTTAACGCAATCCCAATACGCGTTTCTCTCCTGTATCGATGCGTTAACCTCCATAACCCAGCTTTCCTTTTATGATTTGCAATATTTTATACCTCATTTCCTGTTCCATAAAAAGAAATGAGGAAAATATGACCGCGCCCACCGAGATTACAAGAACAGCTATAAATCCCGGCAATCTATCCACATCAAACAGGAACACCATAGGCACAGAAACCGCACAAGATAATATAGTCACCTTAAGACAGGAGACAACACACGGAAGTATATCCGACACTTTATAATCAATATCCTTTATTAGGATATACGGTTTAACAATAAAGGCAAAAATAGAAGAAACGATCAATGGCAAATATAAGACGACCATTGCGCCGTAGCCCATCCTCAACAAAAAATACATCAGGACGAATTGTCCGACCCCTAAGAACAATGCCGCCATCGAATTTTTCTTCACCTTTCCCGAGGCAATCATCGGAATATAAAACGCGGCGGAAAAGTTCGAAATGATTCGAGTCGCTATCGTAAACTGGACAAAAACCGTAGCGTATACAGGGACCTCGACCAACCAAACATTCAATACGGGTCTAACGAGGAGAATCAAAGGCAATCCCAACAGCAGCAACACATCATACACGTATGTGGCGGACTGCAACGTTAGTTTCTTCGAGGCCTCATAATCCCCTGCCGCATAGGATTTTATAACCTGTGGATTAATAGCCACACGGATATTGTCCACAAACTGCATCATAGCCTGAGCCACCTGATTCGCGATTGCCTGAGACGCCACGACAAAAGGTTGCAGGAACATGTTCATCAAAATCAGGACACCCTGTGATTTCAAAGTCTCGGTCAGATTAGCGATAACGTTCCATCCCGAGAATCCAAGCAGTTCCTTAAATATAGATTTATCAAAGGACAAAGACAAACGACACTCCTCGAATTGACATTTACAATAGAACCTATACGTAAAAGCGACGACGACCTGCACCAAGGCGATCAAAGAGGCATACACGATTAATCTATCGTATTCCGTCACGACAATCATGTAACACACCCCCAATTTCGCCAGCGCCTCGAAAATGCTCACATACGCATAAACGCCCATCTTTTCATGAGACATGATGGAAGCAGTGTACGGAACCTGCGTGATGGAAACCATCATCGTGAAGATGGACAACTGGAAAACGATGAAACAGGCTTCCATCCTTTCCGGAGGGGCGACCAACTTATTGTACAAGTACCACATTCCACCGGTCTCCATCACCAGCAAGATAAGGGAAGCAAGAATAAGATGAGTATAAAAAGTCGTCACGAACGTATCCTTCAGCCGGTCTTTATTACCGGCACCCAGTTCATACGTCAAAAATCTGGATGTCCCAATACTCAACGTGCCGTTCAGGAACGACAACATACCCACAATACCTCCGACCACCGTATAGAGCGCATAATCACCCACACCCAATTTATCCAAAACCACTCTTGAGGTGAACAAAGAGACACCCATAACGAGCAGCATCCGGATATACAGGAAGCCCGTGTTTTTCACTATACGTTTACCGTCAGCCATATTTCACTCAAATCGAATATCAATCCCTTCTAAACAAATCTCTCGTATAAACCTTCTGCTCCACGTCATCCAAACAAGCGTCATATCGGTTAGCGATAATGGCTTGGGATTGCGCCTTGAATACCGACAAATCATTCACCACCAAGCTTCCGAAGAAGGTAGAGCCATCCGCCAACGTCGGCTCATATATGATGACATTAGCCCCCTTCGCCTTCACCCGTTTCATCACACCTTGGATGGAACTTTGGCGGAAATTATCGGAGTTGGACTTCATCGTCAAGCGATAAACACCGATGGTGACAGGCTTCTCATGGCATTGGTTATAACCATTTTGATTGCTATAATCGTAATAACCCGCCTTACGGAGCACCTGATCCGCGATGAAATCCTTACGGGTGCGGTTACTCTCCACGATGGCGGTCATCATGTTCTGCGGCACGTCGGTATAATTCGCCAAGAGTTGTTTCGTATCCTTCGGCAAGCAATATCCGCCATAGCCGAAAGAAGGATTGTTGTAATGCATGCCGATACGAGGGTCCAAGCCGACGCCCTGGATGATCGCCTGCGCATCCAAGCCCTTCACCTCCGCATAGGTATCCAACTCATTGAAATAGCTGACACGAAGCGCCAGGTACGTGTTGGCGAAGAGTTTCACCGCCTCCGCCTCCTTCATACCCATGAAGAGCGTATCGATATCCTCCTTGAGGGCACCCTCACGCAAAAGTCCCGCAAAGATTCTCGCATGTTCCTCCGCCTGAGGATTCGCCACCGCCGTGATCGCGTCATTTTCATCCTTAAAGGCCGGAGTGTCGATGATTTTAGGATATCCCACAATAATCCGCGACGGATACAAGTTATCATAAAGAGCCTTGCTCTCACGCAGGAACTCGGGAGAGAACAACAAATTGAACTTTTTCCCCGCAAGACTTGGTGTATCGGCGAATTTCTTCGCATAACGCACATACAAATTGCGGGTGTATCCAACTGGAATAGTAGATTTAATCACCATCACGGCGTCCGGATTAACCGACAAGACAAGGTCAATCACCTCCTCCACATGACTAGTGTCGAAATAATTCTTCACAGGGTCATAATTCGTCGGAGCGGCAATCACGACAAAGTCAGCCTCCCTATATGCGGAAGCCCCGTCCAGCGTAGCTTTCAGATTCAAGGGTTTTTCCGCCAAATATTTTTCGATATATTCATCTTGAATAGGCGACTTGCGATTATTAATCAAATCAACCTTTTCCGGAATCACATCCACTGCGACAACCTGATGATGCTGGGCCAACAATGTGGCGATACTTAACCCCACATATCCTGTCCCCGCAACAGCAATCCGCAAATTCTTAAAATCCCTCATGATTAAACACGTTTTGACCAAACACCATCACGGACCGCATAGATCCGTTCGATGATATCGACCACCTTTAAGCCTTCCAACACGTTAGTTGTGATGGAATTATCGTTTTGTAAAGTATCTATCACATTCTTTATGACCAGATGATGGTTTTGGGCAGAGCCCTTATACGCACCATAATCGTTCGGGGGGTTGCTAGGCGCCAACTCAGGCATCACATAGTCCTGCACATGGCAATAGACCACCTCGTTCATGTACTGTCCGGCCACCTTGACCGTCCCCTTTTCGCCGACGATGGTAATGCTGCTCTCCAGATTGGTGTCCCACACGGCAGTGGAGTAATTCAAGCACCCCATGCCACCGTTCATGAAGTCGAACGTGACGACCCCGCTATCCTCGAAATCGGTCAAATCCTTGTGGGAGAAATCGTTGAAATGGCCGACGATGTTGGTGATATCGCCGAATAGCCAATACATGATATCGATGAAATGGGAGAATTGGGTGAAGAGCGTACCACCGTCCAATCGTCCATCCCCGTGCCAACCGCCCTTCTTGTAGTAACGTTCGTCACGGTTCCAAAAACAGTTCAATTGGACCATGAAAATCTTGCCCAGCCGCTTCTCTGTCATCATCTGCTTCAGCCACACGGAAGGCGGAGAATAGCGGTTCTGCATCACGCAGAATACTTTTTTGGAGACCTCCAAGGATTTGGAGACCAAGCTTTCCGCATCCGCCTTGCTCAAAGCGATAGGCTTTTCGATAACCACATGACGCCGAGATTCCAAGACCATCAACGCATAAGGAGCGTGGAAGAAATTCGGCGTACAGATGTTCACCACATCGATCTGCAGCCCAGAAGCCAGCAAATCCTCGATAGAAGAGAAATACGGAAGGTCATCCGTGAAATCCACCTTCTCTTTCGGCAAAACGTCGCATACCGCCACCAATTCGGCATCAGGATTCCTGCGGATCATCTCCGCATGACGTTTCCCGATGTGGCCATATCCAACTACAGCAAATCTAACCATGAAATCAATCGATTTTTCTCACCAATCCATTCCTCAGCTCATAGGAGGAATTCGTTTCCGGGCAAACCGCCCTACCCGTTTCGTCAAAGGCTAAACGGTGACCATATTCGCTCACCCAACCGATCTGTCTAGCCGGATTACCGACCATCAGAGCGAAAGGCTTCACATCCTTCGTCACCACCGTACCTGCACCCACCATCGCATAAGCGCCGATTTCAACGCCACAAACGACCGTCGCGTTCGCACCAATCGAAGCCCCCTTCCTCACCAAAGTCTGCTTAAACTCAGACTTCCGGTTCACGAAGCTTCTCGGATTGATGACGTTGGTGAATACCATGGAAGGACCCAAAAAGACATCGTCCTCGCAAATAACGCCCGTATAGACGGAAACGTTATTTTGGATTTTCACATTATTGCCGATTCTCACATCAGGTGAGACCACCACATTTTGCCCGATATTGCAGTTGTCGCCAATACGGGCGCCAGACATGACATGGGAAAAATGCCATATTTTCACATTTTCACCAATCACGGAACCCTCGTCCACAACAGCGGTTTCATGAATAAAAGACATGTTATCGGATAAATTTGGGCAATAACTTCGTTTTCGTGAGTAACATGTAAATACGCACAAATCACTCACTTACAAATATTTATGAATAAATTTCGGATACAATTCCAAGTTCCACTTTCTGAACAAACACAAGTGAAAAGGAGGAACACATACCCGCAAAAAAAGATACTTCCCAAGGGGAAGAAACGGTAAAATTTCCAGCCCCCAAGAAGTATGCAAATGTACTATAATTTGGGAATATTTCAAAACATATACTATGCTTTTTCCCTTTTTTTGCGAGGTCTAATCAAATCATTCCAAGGGCAATTATTTGCCCTTGTACATATCCTCGTAATATTTCTCATACTCACCGCTTGTGATGTTATCCATCCACTCCTGGTTGTCGAGGTACCACTTCACCGTTTTTTCGATACCCTCCTCGAATTGCAGGCTTGGTTCCCAGCCCAATTCCTTCTGCAGTTTGGTGGAGTCGATGGCATAACGGGCGTCATGGCCCAAACGGTCTGTCACATAGGTGATTAAGTTCATATCTTCCCCCTCCTTGCGTCCCAGCAAACGGTCTACCGTATTGATCACCACCTTGATGATATCGATGTTCTTCCACTCGTTGAAACCGCCGATATTGTAGGTCTCGGCCACCTTACCCTTGTGGAATATGACATCAATGGCGCGGGCATGATCCTCAACGAACAACCAATCGCGCACATTCTCCCCCTTGCCATACACAGGCAACGGTTTTTTATGACGTATATTATTGATAAACAACGGAATCAACTTCTCAGGGAACTGATATGGGCCATAGTTGTTCGAACAGTTCGTCACGATGGTAGGCATACCGTACGTGTCATGGAAAGCGCGCACGAAATGGTCGGAACCAGCCTTCGAAGCGGAGTATGGAGAGTGAGGGGTATACTTGGTCGTCTCATAGAAGAAATCCTCGCCATACGCCAAATGGTGTTCAGAGCTGGAGGCGGTAGTCGAGAACGGAGGTTCGATACCCTCCGGATGAGTCATGGAAAGAGCGCCATACACCTCGTCGGTCGAGATATGGTAAAACCGTTTTCCCTCGTATTTTTCCGGCAAGGACTCCCAATAGGATTTAGCGGCCTGCAAAAGGGAAAGAGTACCCAGCACATTGGTTTTCGCGAACGTGAACGGGTCTTTGATGGAGCGGTCCACATGGCTTTCCGCCGCCAAATGGATGATTCCATCCACCTTCTCATCCTGCATCAGTTTGTAGAATGCGTCGAAATCGCAGATATCCATCTTCACGAACTTGTAGTTCGGTTTATTCTCCACGTCTTTCAAGTTCGCCAGATTACCCGCATAAGTAAGTTTATCCAGGTTAATGATTTTATAATCAGGATATTTATTCACGAACAAACGGACAACATGGGAGCCGATAAAACCAGCGCCGCCCGTAATCACAATACTTCTCTTCACTGCCATACTTCTTCAGTTATTATTTACAAAAAACAAATCATATCAAAGACCTGTAATCAGGTCATACATTTCCCGCGAAGAAATCTCCTATTTTCCGCAGGATAAAAGCCGACACCTCAGCCTGTAGTTCCGAATGCATCGGCAAAGACAACACCTCCCTGGACAAGCGTTCCGCCACGGGGAAGTCACCCGGCTTATAGCCATAATAGGCATAAGCCTTTTGCAAATGTAATGGAATTGGATAATATATCATAGAGGGGACACCATTCTCCCGCAAAAAATTTTGCAAAGAGTCCCTTTTTTCCGCAGGCACCTGAATCGTGTACTGATGGTAGGAATGGGTCGACCGGGAAGATTTACGGGGAACGACCACCTGCGGGATACCCGACAATCCCTTATCGTACACGGAGGCAGAAGCCATTCTGCACGAAATATATTCATCCAAATGTTTCAACTTCACATCCAAGACGGCTGCCTGGAGGCTATCCAATCGGGAATTGACCCCCACCCTGTCATGGTGGTATCGCACCTTCATCCCATGGTTCGCTATGCAGCGGGCGGCATCCGCCAAATCGTCGTCGTCAGTGAACAATGCGCCGCCATCCCCGAAGCATCCCAAGTTTTTGGAAGGGAAGAACGAGGTACATCCGAAATGCCCCATGCAACCGGATTTTTTCACGATTCCATCGGAGAATTTGTACTCGGAACCCATCGATTGACAAGCATCTTCAACCACAAATAAGTGATGTTTTTCCGCGATTTTCAGAATCGTCTCCATCTCCGCGTTCTGTCCAAACAGATGAACCGGAACAATCGCCTTCGTCTTCGGTGTAATCGCCTTTTCCACAGCCTCGGGCGTCATACAGAAAGTATACGGATCAACGTCCACGAAGACAGGCGTGAGACCTAGCAGAGCGACCACCTCGACGGTGGCTATGAACGTGAAAGTAGGTGTAATGACCTCGTCGCCAGGGCGTAAACCCAAAGCCATCAAAGCGATTTGCAACGCATCCGTACCATTTCCTACAGGAATGACATGTTTTACGCCTAGATACCCCTCAAAGTGACGTTGGAAACGGGAGACCGCCTCGCCCCTCACGAAAGCGGTCGAATCCAGCACATCCTGAATGGCAGCGTCCACCTCGTCCTTTATTTTCAAATACTGACTTTTCAAGTCAACCATAGGAATCTGTTCCATAAGCGAAGCGATTAATATTCCACGTCACATAAAAATAGGCCTTCCGCGGGGGCGGAGGTACCAGCCGAACAGCGGTTCTTCTCCACGATGATGCGTCTGAAGCCATCCACATCCAGTTTACCCTTCCCCACCTCCAACATAGTGCCGACGATAGCCCTCACCATATTCCGGAGGAAGCGGTCAGCCTGGATCGTAAAGACGAGGCAATCCTCCTCAAACGTCCATTCCGCCCGCATGATCTTGCAATTGTTCGTCTTCACGTCAGTATGGACCTTGCTGAAGCTGGTGAAATCGGTGTAATCGAAGAGCGCCTTAGCCGCCTCGTTCATCCTATCCACATCGAGGGGGAAGGTCATTTTAGCGGACAAATCGCTCAAAAACGGATTTTTCCTTCTGGAAATATAATACTTGTACGTCCTCGACTTCGCGTCAAAACGAGCGTGGAAATCATCCGCCACCCTTTTCACACCGAACACGGATATATCGCAAGGCAAAAGGCTATTCAATTTATTCGAGAGTGATTCAAAATCAGCGATTTCACCGTCGAAATCGAAGTGTGCGAACATCCGTTTGGCATGGACACCCGCATCGGTCCTACCCGCACCCACCAACTCGATCTCCTTACGCAAGACCAAAGAAAGAGAGGAAGTGAGGAGAGACTGGACGGTCACCTCATTAGGCTGAATTTGCCACCCATGATAGTTAGTTCCCTTATATGAAAAACATATCAAGTAACGCATGGAAAAAAATCCGATGGAAACGCTAACATTTGATATTCAGGCCGTTCAACACCTCGCGAATTTTATCGTAGGTCACCATACGCGTCGGCACAAGCGGCAAACGGAGTTTATTCTGGATATACCCCATCAAGGAGAGCATACACTTCGCCCCCGCCGGATTTCCGTCCACGAACAAGAGGTCGAAAAGATCCGTGAATTTTTGGTGGATCTGCCTAGCGGATTCATAATCCCCTTGTAATGAAAGCCGTACCATGCGGCCGAACTCCTTAGGGAAAGCGTTTCCAATGACGGAGATAACGCCTTGGGCACCCATCGTAATCAACGGATAAGTGATGCCGTCATCGCCCGAAATGACCATGAAATCCTTAGGTTTACGTTTGATGATATCGTTGATTTGGTCCATATTGCCACTCGCCTCCTTGATGGCTATGATCTTATCGAACTCACGGGCCAAACGGATGGTGGTATCGACCTGCATATTAACGCCCGTCCTACCCGGTATATTATACATGATGACCGGCACGGGGGAAGCCTCAGCGATTGCCTTATAGTGTTGATACATACCCTCTTGGGATGGTTTATTGTAATAAGGCACAACGGAAAGGATAGCGTCAATTCCGGTGAAATCGTCATTTTTGAGCTTTTCGACAACCGCTCTGGTGCAGTTACCGCCCAGTCCCAAAACGATAGGCACGGAGCCCTTCACCTTATTCTTAACGAACCGAATGATAGAATTTTTCTCGTCCTCGGACAAAGTCGGCGTTTCAGCCGTAGTACCCAACACGACCAAATAGTCGATTCCATTCTGCAACTGATAGTCCAATAACCTACCAAGCGCATCATAATCGACACTCTCATCTTCCTTGAATGGGGTTATCAATGCGATTCCCAACCCTGTAAACTTCGTCTGTACCATAGACTACACAAAACTTTCCTTTCGAGCGCGAAGATAACAAAATTATGCCTTTGTCCCTATTGTCTTAAGGTAAAATAATACTTGTTCCAACAATTGTTCTTCCGTCGGGTTGCCCTGCATGGACATCCGCAAATCGTAGAAATCGTAAAAAGGCCTATCCAAGCCACATTTGCAATGGGCGGAGGATATGGTAGCCAAGTACTTAAGGGGGAGAGACTCCTTCCTCGTCAAGTCGATCAGGATATCGAACGAATCGGAGACGAACTTTCCCGTGATGATATTGTTCGGCTTCTCCAAAAAAGAAATGGATTTCGTGTCAAAAAAGAACACTTTCTCGGAATCGCCCGTACGGGGGTCGTACTTGGGGATCATACACCATATTTTCGCCTTTTTATCGGAAACCATCTGGTATAATTTCGATAACTTGGCATGATTGATATGTTCAGCGTCCAGCAATATGACGACGCTCTTCACGTCGTTCCAATTGATGAACCTTTTATCACGTGGCTGCTTCATCTTTTTCACGAAAGACTTGGCGCAACTTTCGATGTATTTCCTTTTCAGTTCAAAAAACATGAGTCCCTTCATTAATACGTCCGTACAACGGATGTGCAAATATAGTCATTTTCAGACTTCCGCAATCATTTTTTCGAAATCTGCCTCCGAAATCATCTTAATATTTAACTTCTGAGCCTTTTCCAGCTTAGCGGGACCCATATTCGCGCCCGCCAAAAGATAATCGGTCTTCGAGGATATGGAGGAGACGTTTTTACCGCCATGACGCTCGATAAGTTCCTTGAGCTCGTCCCTCGAATGGCGATCGAACGTTCCGCTGATGACGAAGCTTTTGCCTCCTAGGGAGTCGCTCAGGCGGTTCTCCTCGTCCTTCATCGCGAATTGGAGGCCAGCCTCCTTCAAACGATTGACGAAAGCCACATTCTTAGGATTACGGAAATAATCCATGATGCTCAAGGCGATACGGTCACCGATTTCATCGACCTGCACCAACCTGTCGAAGCTGGCCGTCTCGATCTCCTCTATGCAACGCAGTTCGCCCGCCAGTTTTTTGGCTGTCGTGGCCCCCACATAGCGGATACCCAAGGCGAATAAGACACGGTCGAAAGGCACATTTTTGGAATCGGCGATGCTATCCACCAGATTCTTAGCACTCTGGGCGCCCCATCGCTCCAAACCTGAGAGATCGGTCTCCTTCAACGAATAGAAGTCCGACGAATCCTTCAACAGACCCTTTTTATAAAAATAATCTATGCTCTCCTCACCAATATTGATGTTCATCGCCTTACGGCTGACGAAATGCTCCATCTTTCCCTTGATTTGAGGCGGACAAGCCTCATCGTTAGGGCAATAATGGGCGGCTTCCCCCTCCATGCGCACCAGCTTCGCGCCACATTCAGGGCAGACATCCACAAAAAGGGCCTTTTCACCGCTGTTTGACCTCGCATCCATATCAACGCCCACAATCTTAGGGATGATTTCACCGCCTTTTTCGACGTAGACCATATCCCCTATATGGAGATCCAAACTCTCGATGAAATCGGCATTATGCAAGGAAGCGCGCTTCACCACCGTGCCAGACAACTGGACAGGGTCCAAATTCGCCACAGGAGTGATCGCACCCGTCCTTCCCACCTGATAAGAGATGGAATTGAGCCTAGTGCAAGCTCGCTCCGCCTGAAACTTATAAGCGATCGCCCAGCGCGGGGTCTTGGAAGTATACCCAAGTTCTTTTTGCTGAGCTATAGAATTGACTTTCAATACGATACCATCCGTAGCGACAGGAAGGTTCTTTCTCTCGACGTCCCAATAATTGATGAAATCGAAGACCTCCTGCAACGTCCGGCACTTACGCATGGCGTCCGACACCTTGAAACCCCAAGACTTGGCGGCCTGCAAGTTATCATAGTGGGTATCGGCCGGTAATTCCTCGCCCAACAGATAATAGAGATAAGAATCCAGTTTTCGTTCCGCCACGATTTTGGAGTTCTGCTGTTTCAGGGAGCCCGAAGCGGCATTCCTTGGATTAGCGAAGAGAGGCTCCTCCTGCTCCGCACGCTTACGGTTCAACTCCTCAAACGAAGCCCAAGGCATGAGGATCTCACCGCGGATCTCGAAATTGGACGGATATCCGTCACCCGAAAGAATCAAAGGAATCGTACGGATCGTCCGGACATTTTCGGTCACGTCATCGCCCTTTTCACCGTCACCACGGGTCACCGCGCGCACGAGCCTACCCTCTTCATAGACCAAGGAGATAGAGGTGCCATCATATTTCAGTTCACAGACGATCTCGAACGGTGCACCACCCAAGCCGCGATTGACACGGTCGAAGAAATCCGCCACCTCAGCCTGCGAATAGGTGTTGCCCAAGGAGAGCATCGGATATTGGTGTTTCACCTGCTTAAACTCGATGGAAAGGTCACTTCCCACACGACGGGAGGGAGAATTCGGGTCATCCATTTCCGGGTGGAGAGCCTCCAAGTCCTGCAGCTCCCTCATTTTTTGGTCGAACTCGAAATCGGAGATGGTAGGGTTGGACAAGACATAATAATCGTAATTATGACGATTCAACTCCTCACGCAAAGACAATATCCGTTGCTGATCAGCATTCATAAATAACCCTCCTTAAATCTAAAAAACAGAATCAATGTCCCAAGATAGCGGACAAACCGAACTTCAAATAAGACGGATCCATCGCATAACCACGCATATACAAGTAATTATGTTTGTTGGTCCACAATTTATTCAAATGGTTCATTTGCAAATAGAAGCGTACCCGTTTCAGTTGGAAGTTCAGGTATGCGTTCATAAACATATAGTCGCCATACTTTTGATAAGACTCGCTCTCCGGGTCCTGCAGGAAGAACTGACCGGTAGCCGGCAAATAGTTCGTCGCGTAATAAGCAGAGTTCCAGCGGGCATCCACACCGATTTGCAAGTTGAGCACATGGAACAACTTATCGAAACGCAGATAGGCGGTGGAATACCAGTTCAGCGCCGGGAGAGGCAACACATCCTCATCGCTGCATTTTTGGAAGACCAAATCATTGTCCCAATGCAGGTGCCATACACTCGCACGCTCCGCGAGCGAGAAGGAAAGCAGTTGGATGGTTCCGTCATGTTGACGAGGCAAAGCATATTTGTCCCAATAGATATAATTCGAAAGGTTCTTCAACACCACAGAGGCGGAGAGCCCCAATTTCTTATAGAAGGAGAACGATGGGAAACGGAGAGAACCATCGACCGACAACGTATTCTTGTAATCGAAGTCCCTCTGCCAAGATATATGGTTCGAGAAATAATATTCCTCGAAGAAATCGGGGCATTCACGGTCATATCGGGCGTTCGCCTCGATCTCCACACGTTGTCTGCCCCAATTGGCCTTACTGGAGAGTTTTCCGCCCAGATTGATGCTACCCGCCTTCTCCTTTTCGTCCATGAAGTAGTATTCACCGAAGAAATCGTAGGTGAAAGCCTCTCCCGTATGTTTGGACAATTTAGCTCCGACACCCATCTTTCGTCTGTAAGTCACGCTATATTGAGGGTTCAGCAAGAAGCCCAACGAATCATTCTCGTGAGTCGTCGGTCCGGAAGCCAAGGACTTCTCCTTGTCCCAATACGTATATTTTTTCACATCGAAAGCGAGATATCCAGCCAAGCCGAACCTCATCAGACGGTTAAACTCCTCGTTCAGCGTGATGCCCAATCTTTGGTTCAACCGCCAGAAGCGGGTCGAATCCATCGTATGCAACGAGTCGCAGAGGAACTTATCGTTCAGTCCATACGCGCGGTAGAAACTGTCCGCCTTAACGCCCCCGCCATTCAAGTTGTTGACGATATAGCGGCGCCAATCGCTCTCCATATCGAACGTATAGACGATGGAAGTGACCGGCACGAACTCATAAGTGGAAGAATCCTTCGTGACAGGCACCTCACGGTCGAACCCGAAATGTTTCTTAAGGTTCACGTAGGCATTCCAATTATGCACCTTATCCCAAGAATTATCCGTGAAATAGACCGGCACGTTCACCGGGTCCATATTACCCGTATTTTTCGGGTCTGTAATGTATCTATCATCGATGAAACCGCCATTTTCGTACGATTCGAAGGCATTGAACGACACCGCCGCCATATACTCGAAACCACCACCGGTATAGGAGGAGAAGAAGCCCGAATTATGGTATTTCGTAGAAAGGGAGATATACGAGCCATAGGCTTTGGTCCAATCCCCGTAGAGACCGAAATTCAGTTTGGAATTAGCGTTCACGGTAAACAAGCCATCGATGAAACGGTTATCCCTGTTGTGGGTACCACCGCCGTAATACTCCAAGATGGAGAACGGGTCTTTCGTGTTATAGTAAACAAGGTCACCCATAGACTTGTAATAGTTCTGATAAGGGCGGAAGAACAAGAAATCCGTCTTGTTTGCCCTGTCAGCGAAAATAGCGGACTGGGACGGAGAGCCCAAGTTACCCAACGTCTGCAGATTAATCGTATGCCTTAGCGGATGGTTGTTGATATAGAACCGATCCATCGTAGTATCCATTTCCGTCACACGGCGAAAGCCCAACGCCCCGTCCGAATGCCAGCCGTAGATTCGCCTATCCTTCAAAGGAACGAAAGAGGAATCCTTAACCGCCTTACGGGCAACAACAGAATCCCGGCTAGTGACGGAATCCTTCGGCGCGACAGAAAGCAACGAATCAGTATTTGTCGATGAAATGGGAGCAGAAGAGGACAAAGAATCGGCGTCAGAAGCCTGTACGCCCGTCATTACCCCCATAAGCAATGAAAAAGATAAAAATATTTTAGCGACCAGTCTCATCACATGAATTTAAGTTTGTCCTCCAACGGAATTTCAGGAAAATAAAGACAGCGGCCAAAGCCCCGATGAAAGCGCCCAACATGTCTGTCTGCGTATCGAACGGATCTCCCTGCGACCCCACAAAATCATCAGCGCCATCCACGGAGAAGACGCAAGTGGAATACTCGATCAACTCATAGAGCGCACTCACCGCAAGGGAGACACTCACCGCAAGGAAGATAGGGAAGAATCCTGTCTGCCTAACACCCCTCACGGCAAGCAGTTGCCTACAAGCCAAATAAGGGGTAAAACCCTGCATGAAATGGCCCAATTTGTCATAATTGTTGCGGGTCCACCCCAATGTTTGCCCCAAGAAATCGTCAGGATTAAACAGAGGCACCCGGGCATACGAGAAATAGCCACCCACCGTAAGGATGAACGCATGAATGATAAAGATGGCATTCAGGAAAGGCGGGAAATGCACCCCCCTGGCTATCAAAATAAGGATAGTAAGGATACCCAGCAAGGCGGGAGCCACCTCCAAAAGCCACACTGTAGGATCATACGAGCCGAAAACAGTTAGCACGCACAACAGCAAGACCCACAAATACATGCGGAAGTCCTTATCCTTTAATACACTCGATTCCACCGTAAAAACCATCATCCCTTAGAGGATACAAAAACAGGTTGGAGAGGGTGAATGAACACCCTTCACCATCCCATTAGACAATCTGCTCGCGATTCCACATCACGATGTTATTCTTCTTCAGGGCAGCCAAACACTCCTCGAGTTTGTCCGGACGGATCACCACATTCGCATCGTCGCCCTCGGAAAAGGCGTACATATACTCGATGTAGATATCCTCCTTCTCCAAGATGGAGAGGACAGAGGAAAGAGAACCTGCCGTATTGCTGATTTTCAAGCAAATAACATCCGTAAGGGAGACCGCGAAAAGGTGATCGCGAAGGATCTTGGCGGCACGTTCCGGCTCGTGCACAATCACACGGAGGATGCCGAAGTCGGAGTTGTCAGCCACGCTGAAAGCCGTCATGTTAATACCTTCCTTACCTAATATCTCAGCCACATGATTCAACCGTCCCGTCTTGTTCTCCAAGAACACGGACAATTGCTTCACTATCATATTATCGTTAGCCATATTCAAAATAGAATTAATAATACCATTAGTTTTTAAACACACGTTTGTCGAGCACACGCTTCACCTTTCCTTCGCTTCTCTCGATGGAACGAGGCTCCACCAGTTTGACGTCTGGCATGATGCCTATCACGTTCTGGATCTTATGGGTGATGGACTTCTTCAACTCCAACATACCCTTCATATCATCCTTGTAATACTCTGGTTTAACCTCCACCTTCACCTCGAAGGTATCCGTGTTGTTGACACGGTCTACCGTGATGAAGAAATGCGGCTCGAACTCCTCCGCCTCGCAAAGGACAGACTCGATCTGTGAAGGGAAGACGTTCACACCTCTCACGATCAACATATCGTCGCACCTGCCCATGATCTTGTCCATGCGCACCAACGTACGTCCGCAGGCGCACTTCTCGTAATGCAGAGCGGTGAGGTCATGCGTACGGAAACGAATCAGAGGCATACCCTCCTTCGTCAAGGTGGTGAACACCAACTCGCCGTGGGAGCCTTCCGGCAACGGTTCGCCCGTATCAGGATCCACGATCTCTGGGAAGAAGTGGTCTTCGTTCAAGTGCGTACCATGCTGGCATTCACACTCATAGCCCACACCTGGTCCCATGATCTCCGTCAAGCCATATATATCGTATGCTTTGATGTTCAATTTCGCCTCGATGGTACGACGCATCTCCTCCGTCCAAGGCTCCGCACCGAAGACACCGACACGCAGTTGGAAGTCCTCCCTTGGATAGCCAGATGCCTCCATCGCCTCCGCCAAGTACATCGCATAAGAAGGTGTGCAGGCAAGGGCTTTCGCACCGAGGTCGCGCATCATCATGATCTGCTTCTGCGTATTACCGCTGGAGATAGGAATCACCGTACCGCCGATGTTCTCCACCGCCGCATGGGCGCCCAAACCACCGGTGAACAATCCGTAGCCGTAAGCCACCTGCACCGTGTCGTTCTTTCCCAACCCGAAGGCTGTCAGGCAACGGGCACCAACCTCCGACCATACGGAGAGGTCATTACGCGTCAGACCGACCACGATCGGCTTTCCTGTCGTACCGGAAGAGGCGTGGATTCGTACGATTTCAGACAACGGGGAAGAGAGCAAACCATACGGATAGTAGTCGCGCAAATCCTGCTTGGACGTAAAAGGCAACTTGTGGATGTCCTCTATACCATTGATATCACTTGGAGACACACCAGCCTCCTGCATTCGCTTGCGATAAGGCTCACAATTGTGATACACCCTTTCGACCACTCTCTTTAATCGGACACTCTGCAAATCCCTTAGGCGCTGCCGGTCCATACATTCTACCGTCTCGTTCCAGATCATTTCTTACACATTATACTTGTTAGACTATGCAAATGTAATACCAAATTCCAAATAACACGCAAAAAATATCTACAAACTCACCCATCCGGGGAAAAAACTTTCACCCCCAGCAAACTCCAAACATCGCATATGAATAAATGAGGAGCCTTATGGTTAAGTCTTAGTGCGTCTTAGTGCGATGATTTGGCAAAAATTGGCAAAATATATTTCAGATGTGGGTTGGTGGTTTGGCGGGATATAACTATTTTTGTATTTATGTAAATGCTATTTCAAGGATAAAAAATCATGAAGAGATTATAAATAGCAGGATGCAATGGAGCAGGAAAGACGACAGCATCTTATACAGTACTGCCAGAGATGTTGAACTGCAAAGAATTTGTAAATGCTGATGAAATAGCCAAGGGATTGTCACCTTTCAATGTTGATGCAGTTGCAGTTGAAGCAGGTCGCTTGATGCTAAACCGAATAGCAATGTTACTAGAAAAAGGAGAGACGTTTTCAATAGAGACAACACTTGCAACAAGATCGTATCTGAATCTCGTAAAGAAAGCACAGTCTCTAGGATATTCTGTCATGCTTCTCTTCTTTTGGATTGATTCCCCCTCTCTGGCAAAGAATCGGGTGGCAAAACGCGTTAGCGAAGGAGGTCACGACATTCCTCCGGATGTCATTTCTCGACGCTACCACAAGGGTTTAAAAAATCTTTTTGAAATCTTTATGCCCATTGTTGACGACTGGCTTTTGTATGACAACAATAACACATTAGCACAGTTGGTTGCAATGGGAGGGAAAAACAAGGAAAATATTGTTGAGAACAAGGTTACTTACGAAAAAATCACAAGCATATGGAAGAGAATGAGATAGAACAATTGCGAAAAAAGATCGACGAAGGTCTACGTAAGTCAGAACGCAAAATGCTTCTGGAGAAGGCATTGCGGGGAGAAGATGTTGTCATTTCGAAAGATGGGGAAATAAAGACTCTTCCTGCCAAGGATGTTTTGAGGGAAAGGTTCGGATTATAATCCGGGTTATAAACAGTTTGTATTATTTCAACTTGTCGCAAATAAAGGGCGAAGATAAGAAAAAGGAACAAGGAAGGAAGGCAGTGTGCCATCACCCGCGAAAACCCTATTCTCCACAAAAATTAAGTAAAAAGAAAAATCAGGGAGCACTATCCCGTTTTTTTAAGTAACTTTGCGACGTCTTTCCGTAGCGGTAGAGAACTGCGGAAACGACGCACAAGTAAGTTTAAGAATATAACATAATGAAATAGATGCTATGAGCGATCAACGTTACAATCTGCGTGGAGTGTCGGCCAGCAAGGAGGATGTACACAACGCGATCAAAAACATCGACAAAGGTATTTTCCCTAAAGCGTTCTGCAAGATTATCCCTGATATCTTAGGGGGTGACCCTGAGTACTGCAACATCATGCATGCGGACGGGGCAGGCACGAAATCATCCCTCGCCTACCTCTATTGGAAAGAGACGGGAGACCTCTCCGTATGGAAGGGAATCGCCCAAGACGC
>JAGCGM010000253.1 GCA_017649635.1 Paludibacteraceae bacterium
CCCGTTGGGGCTTGGGGAGGCGCAGTTCGTTAGAAAAGGCTATAATCAACTCTTAATTGACTTCGTCGAACTGACGTTTCTTAATTCTTAATTCTTAACTTTTAACTTCTAATCTCTCACTCCTCCTTTTTTTGCCCTCCCCCTGCCCTCCACATCGCTTATATTTTGTTATCTTTGCAAAGGTCTCCCGCCGAATGCGGGGGCATGTTATTTTAATGTTTAACGGATAATTACACGTATGAAACTCATTGCGATACCTACGAGGGATGGCAGGGTGGACGACCATTTCGGACATTGTGCGTACTATACGATCTATCACCTGAACGATGATAACAAAGTGGTGATTCAGGAACGCCTCGATTCGCCGCAGGGTTGTGGTTGCAAGTCCAACATCGCCAGCTTGTTGCGTGAGATGGGTGTGACCCTGATGTTAGCGGGCAATATGGGCGATGGCGCCTTCCGCAAGCTGTCGGAGCAACAGATCGAGGTGGTCCGTGGATGCCACGGGAAGGTGGACGACGTGCTGGCGCAGCATCTGGCGGGCAAGCTGTCGGACTCCCAAGAGTCGTGCGACCATCATGATTGCCACGGGTCGGACAACCTGAAGCTTTCATACGTCGTTCCTGAGAAAAAATAATTGAGACATGGTGAAGGTTGGTGATAGAGTCCGCTTCCTGAACGCTACGGGTGGCGGAGTGGTTAGTAAGATAGTGAGCCGTGAAATGGTCTTGGTGACCGACGAGGACGGCTTCGATGTGCCTACGCTGGCACGTGAGTGTGTCGTGGTGGATGCCGCCGCCGACCGCAAGGAGAGCAAGTCGGAGGAGGTGCGCCAGGTGCCTGATAAGATAGAGAACCTCAAGCCAGAGCCCGCCGAGGAGGATGATGACGACTCGTACGAACCGGGGGAGGAGACGCAGGAAGGGGAGACCCTGAATGTATTTCTTGCCTATCTCCCGCATGACGTCAAACGCCTCTCCACAACCAATTACGACTGCTATCTGATCAACGACAGCAATTATTACCTGGGTTATAACGTGGCGAACGGAAACGGCTCGATGTTCATCTCCCGTGCCGCGGGTTTCATCCAGCCGAACACGAAACTCCTGCTGGAGGAGGTCAACAAGGATCAACTCAATGACTTGGAGATCCTGCGTGTGCAGTTGATGCCCTTCAAGCAGAAGAAGGCCTACAAGGGCAAACCTGCGTTCGACGTGCAGGTGAAGGTGAACCCTGTGAAGTTCTATAAGTTGCATAGCTTCGTCGAGAACGATTATTTCGATGAGGATGCGCTACTCTTCCCGATCGTGAAGAATGATGGCGCATGGGGCGAGGAAATCTCCGCCGAAAAGATGAAGGAGGTGCTGAAGGATAAGGAGACGAAGTTCCCCGCCAAGGTCTCCGTCTCCAGCAAGCCGAAGCAGGATGTCGTGGAGATAGACCTGCATATCAACCAATTGCTGGACAATACGACGGGCATGAGCAACGGTGACATACTGCAGTACCAGTTGGACAAGTTCAACGAGGTGATGGGGCAATACGCAAAGCAGAAGGGGCAGAAGATTGTCTTTATCCATGGCAAGGGCGACGGCGTGCTCCGTAAGGAGATCTTGAGCCAGCTGAAGAAGAAGTATGCCTCTTGCTATGTGCAGGACGCTTCCTTCCTCGAGTACGGTTATGGTGCGACTATGGTCACAATCAAATAAAGGTTTACCGTATGACGCTACTGATCATATCACTTTTTGCCACGTTGGGAATCTCCTTCCTCTGCTCCCTGATGGAGTCGGTGCTCTATTCCACCACCTCCTCGTACATCGAGTCGTTGGAGGACGGGAAGGGTGTCCGTCTGTTGAAGAATCTGAAGTATAACATAGAGAACTCCATCGCAGCCATCCTCTCCTTGAACACGATCGCCAACACGGCGGGCGCCTCTCTCGTGGGTGCGCAGGCGGCGGAGGTGTTGGGCAATGAGCTTCTGGGCTTTGTCTCTGCCGTGCTGACGGTGCTGGTGCTGGTCTTCTCGGAGATCATTCCTAAGACCATCGGTTCCACCTATTGGCGGAAGCTATGTGTGCCGGTCGCCTATCTGATCAATGGTGTCTATTACTTGTGCTTCCCGTTGGTGGTGGCTACCCGTTTCCTGACGAAGCTGATCGCGAAGAAACAGCCGCAGACGGTGAGCCGTGAAGAGGTGGCGGCGCTCACGAAGATCGGTGAGCGGGAAGGTGTCTTCATGAAGAACGAGAGCAAAATCATCAATAACTTGGTGAAGATGGAGACGGTCAAGGTGCATTCCATCATGACCCCTCGAACGGTAGTCTTGGCGGCGCAGGAGGATATGACCTTGGAGGAATTCTTCAGGAAGAGACGTTATTTGTGTTATTCCAGAATACCTGTTTATACGGAGGATATCGATGACATCACAGGCTTTGTGCTGAAGACGGATATCCTGATGAACCTGGCGAACGGCAAGAAGAAGATCAAGCTTAAATCCATCAAACGTGACATCATGGTTTGTTACGAGAACACCTCTTTGCCTAAGTTCTACGACCTCTTGGTGACGCGTAAGGAGCACATCGCCCTGGTCATTGACGAGCATGGAGGCATGGAGGGAATCGTGACGATGGAGGATGTTGTGGAGACGATCCTCGGCTTGGAGATCACGGATGAGAGCGACGCCCAGACCGACATGCAAGCCTTCGCCAAGGCACTTTGGGCGAAACGTGCCAAGCACTTGGATGTGGCTGAAGTGGAGGATGATACGGCTGTCGACTCTGAAGGCGGATCAATTGAATAGCCTGAAGACGTCGTTCATATTGGCGAAGATAATCAACATAAATAGGAAAATCATGCCTATCATTTGCGCCCGGATGAGGGTCTTTTGACTAGGCTTCCTCCTCGTGATCATTTCGTAGAGGACAAACATGATGTGTCCGCCGTCCAACCCAGGGATAGGCAGGAGGTTCATGAAGGCAAGAATGACGGAAAGGTAGGCGGTCATCTCCCAGAAAATCTCCGCATTGAAAGGGTAAGGGAATAATCTGCCGATGGAGATGAATCCTCCCATGCTTTGCGCACCCTCTTTGGTGAAGACATATTTCATGTCGCTCGCATAGCCTGTGAATTTCTTCACACCCCTTTGGATACCGTTGGGTATGGATTCCCAGAGCGTGTATTTCTTGGTCCTGGCACGGTAGAAATCAGTTATTCTTTTCATGTAGACCCCAATCTTTCCGTTGTGGTCGGGGGTTATCTGCAATTGGACAGGAACGCCCGCCCGCATGACCGTGATGTCCAGGTTGAGGTTCTTATGCTCCGCGAAGACGTCGATGCAATGCGCCATGTAAGCTGTGACGGAGTCTCCGACGGAGATGATGCTGTCTTTTGCCTTGAGACCTGCCATCTCCGCGCGTGAGCCAGCGATGACGGAGTCCACCACGAAGGGAATTCTGAAGTTCGCGAAACCCTTCTGCTCTTGCAGGATTTGCTGCATGAGGTCGTCCGGCATGTTGAGGCTGACCTCCTCCCCATCCCGCAGGACAGTGACCTGTTCCGCATTGATAATGGCCCGGAACGCTTCCTCGTCGAACGCCTCCAAAGGAATATCGTCCGCACGGAGCAGGATATCTCCATCCCGGAACCCAGCTTTCTGGGCGGCCGGACTGAACTCCATACCCGTTTTAACGTCTTGTATGGCGATGTATTTATCTCCGAAATGGAAGGAGATGGCGGAGTAGATGAGGATGGCCAGTAGGAAATTGAAGGTCACGCCTGCTATCATCACAAGGAATCTCTGCCAAGCCGGTTTGGAACGGAACTCCCAGTCCTGCACGGGGCGTTTCATCTGCTCCGTGTCCATGGATTCATCGATCATGCCCGCTATCTTCACATATCCGCCTAGCGGAAGCCACCCGATACCATAGGTCGTCTCACTGTTCTTCGGCTTGTATTTGAATAGCGAGAACCATGGATTGAAGAAAATATAGAATTTTTCTACCCGGATCTTGAATAGACGGGCGAATAGGAAGTGCCCGAACTCGTGGATAACCACCAGAATGGAAAGGGATAGGAAAAATTGCAATATGGTGACTAATAGTTGCATGCGTGTTCGTTTATTTTAGTTTTGCGGATAGTTCTGCGGCGATGCGACGTGCCTCCTTGTCGCTCTCCACATAGACTTCGTAGGACGTCTGTTTGGTGAAGGATGCTTTCTGCATCGTCTGCTCGATGATGTCGGACATCTGCAGGAAGCCGATTTGCTCTTTCAGGAACGCCGCGACCACAATCTCGTTGGCCGCATTCAGGATGCAAGGCATGTTTCCTCCCTTTTCCATCGCGTCGAAGGCGAAGGCGAGGTTGCGGAACACCTCCATGTCCGGTTTCTCGAAGGTGAGGTCCTTGCACTCGAAGAAGTCCAAACGTTTGAAGTCATTCTTGAGGCGGTTCGGGAAGCCGAAAGCGTATTGGATAGGCAACTTCATGTCTGGCAAGCCCATCTGCGCCTTGACGGATCCATCCTGGAACTGCACCATGGAGTGGATGATCGATTGCGGGTGCACCACCGGCACGATCTGTTCAGGCTTCACGCTGAAGAGCCATTTCGCCTCGATGACCTCGAATCCTTTGTTCATCATGGAGGCGGAGTCTATCGTGATCTTGGCGCCCATGCTCCAGTTCGGGTGTTTCAGGGCATCCTTGGCGGTGACGGTCTCTAAGAATTTCCTGTCTTTGCCTCTGAATGGACCCCCCGAGGCGGTCAGTATGATGCGTTCGATCGGACTATTTTCCCCCACTAAGCATTGGAAGATGGCCGAGTGCTCGGAATCGACCGGTAGGATAGGGCATCTGTTCTTGATGGCGAGGTCGCACACCAGTTCGCCCGCCACGACCATGGTCTCCTTGTTCGCCAAGGCGATGGTCTTCCCCGCCTTGAGGGCGGAGATGGTCGGCTGCAGGCCTGAATATCCTACCATGGCGGTCAGGACGATGTCGATGGGACCCATGGCCGCCACGTCCGCGATGGATTGTGCACCGGCGAACACCTTGATGGGCAGGTCTGCCAACGCCTCTTTCACGCCCTGGTATTTCGCTTCGTTGGCGATGACCACCACTTCCGGCTTGAATTTCCTTGCCTGTTGGATGAGCAATTCGTCGCTGTTGTTCGCCGTCAAGGCATAGACCTCAAAAAGGTCGGACTGCTCCTCGATGACCTCCAACGCTTGCGTGCCGATGGAGCCAGTGGAACCTAAAACCGCTATCTGTTTCTTCATGATGAATATCCTTTCGTTAGAATGATATGTAAGTCAGCGGGTTCACCGCCACGCCATCCTTCCAGAGCTCGAACTCGAAGTAGGAGTCCATACCATTTCGGAAGGTGGTCAGGATCTCTCCCGCATGAACCTTCGTGCCTTTCTGCTTCATGAAAGGCTGACGTGTCTTGTATACTGTCACTATATTATCCGCATGTTGGATGCAAAGGACGTAAAGGTTACGGAACGAGTAGTCCGACGAGATGACGATACCGTCCAAGACGGAGAGCACGCTGGTGTTCTGCACCGCCACGATAGTGGTTCCGTAAACCCTTTTCCGTATGTTGAACGTGTCGATCACGCGGCCTTTGGCGGGAGAGCACATCAGGTAGGTCGTCTCGACCTCCTCTGAGGTGGAGTTGATGGAGTTGATGTTCTCCAACTCGCTGGCTTCGAAGGAGTCACGGTAGGCGATTTCCCTTTCGGATGGTTCCAGGGAGATCTTGTCCGAGGTGATGTTGCTCAGCGCTTGCGTCGTTGAGGCGGAGTCCAGCAACACTTTGCCGGACATGACGGCCCTGAGCCCCTCCATGTATTGTATCTGCAGGTCCAGCTGCTCTGAGAGGGAGTCCACGACGAGGGCGTCTTGCATCAGTTGCCTCCTGAGGTTGATGTTCTCCGTGTAGCCTGGCAGGAATCCACGGATAGGCGTTTTGATGATCAGGAAGGCGATGAGGAAGAAGTAGACGATGGCGATGAGGAAGCCTGCTCCGACCACCGTTCCTTTCGACAGACGAATGTGGAACACCTCTTCCAACGTGTTCTCGTTCAAGATGGAAATCTTGTATTTGAAACGAATCTTTTTTAAGAAATTATCTAACTTATTCTCCATGATTACAATACTCTTCTTCTAAATTCTGAACATACGATGCCTGTGGCCATGGCTACGTTGAGAGACTCCGAAGTGGCTCTGCCCGTGGGGTAGTTAGGAATGAATAATCGATTCCTGATGAGTTTGGATATCCTCTCCGATATGCCGTTCCCTTCGTTCCCCATCACGATGATGCCCTCGGGTGTGAGCGTTTGCTCGTATATGTTTTCTCCGTCGAGGAATGTCCCGTAGGTGGGCGTCTCCTCGTTCTCCCGGAGGAATTTCTCCAGCTCCGTGTAGTGCACCCGTACCCGGGCGATGGCGCCCATCGTGGCTTGCACCACCTTGGGATTGTAGACATCCGCCGTCTCCATGGAACAGATGATGTCCTCGATGCCGAACCAATCCGCCACACGGATGATGGTGCCCAGGTTGCCTGGGTCTTGTATGGTGTCCAGCGCCAATGTGAGGTGCTTCACTATTCTCCCTTTGTCTATGGCGTGGTGTGGTTTCTCGAAAACCGCCAGGGCCGAGGGCGGGGATTGTAGCAAAGAGGCTTTGGAAATCTCCTCTTTTTCTGCGAGGATGATCTCTCCCGCCTCCGCGCGAGGGTGCTCCTCCATGAATGAGCTTGTGCAGACCAAGGTTTGGCAACGGAAGGTCGGTAGCAGGTCGGACACTAATTTGCCCCCTTCCGCAAGGAAGAGCCCAGCCTCGTCCCTCTCCTTTTTCTTCGAGAGGGCGGTGATTGCCCGTATCTTGTTCTTGCTCAGCGTCATTCTTTGTCTATTACTCTAATCCGACCAACTCTATCTCATAGTACATCGTGCGGTATTCCGCCGCATCAGAGGTGACGTGACCTTTGATCGTGGTGTTGTCCGAATTGCCGATGTCGAACGGGATGATCGCCTTGCATTTCCCTCCCACGCGCAAGTTTCTCACGGCTTGTTGGAATCCTATGCCGTACGTCGCTTCGCTCGCTTTGGAATTGAGCTTGAAGCTTTGCGGGTCAGGTGTGTATTGTGCGGTGCAGTTGTATATCATGTTGCCGCTCATGTCGTAGCCCACATAGCGTATGTATGCGGTCCAGTTGTCCTGTGGAACCGTTTCCCCCTCTCCTTTCTTGATTTGGTGATAATACAATCCCTTGGATTTCCCTGAGGTGTAGCGGTAATAGACTTCCTTACCCTCTCCGTTGAGCCACTCGCCGTCGGATTCTGGCATGCTACCGGCTATGGAAATTTTCTTCGTTTTGATGAAGTTCTCGATTGATTCCTCTTCTTTGTCTTGGTAGTCTGAGTATGTCATGGTGTCTCCACAACTTGAGAATGCGGCTATGAGCGCGGTGGAAAATGTGACGACCATGGTCCTTATGCGATTGGTTGGGGTCATTTTGCTTGTTTTAATTTATTGTTGTTTGGTTAATACTCAGTTGTTGTTGGCTCTCTCGACCTCTATGATGGAGAGTTTCATGAAAAGGGGCGTCCAGCTGTTGATGCACCTTCCTTTCCCGACGACGCCATATCCCAGCATGGCTGGTACGATGAACTCGCCTTTGCCGGAAACGCGCAGCAACGGAATGGCTTCCCGGATGCCCTTCTCGATGTCGGTGTGCCCTATGGTGATGGTCTTGACCACGTCGGTCAGGCTCTCGCAGGGTTCGCCACCCAATGGGGCTATCGTGTATTGGAACGTCACCTTGTCGTTGTCGACGATGGAGTCTCCCTCACCCTTCTCGATGATGTGGTAACGGAGTCCTGAAATACATCGTCCCATCTCCATCTTCGTGGAGTCGATGTAATGGTTGATCTCCGCCTCCTCCAATTCGACGAATTGCTTGTTCATCTCCATGAAGTCCTCTTTGATGTCCTCCTGCTGATTCTTGTTCACAGGTATCTGGACTTGCTCCTTCCCGCAAGCGGCGAGGAGGATGAGCAGTAGTCCGGTTATGTGGATCGCGAATTTAGCCATTGGTGCGTCTCTTAAGTTCTGCATCTATCTCCTCTTTTAGGGAAGGAAGATTCTCCTCGAACTTGGCCACGGTCTCGTCCATGGTCTGGTAGGATTCTCCTCCCGATGCGTTCTTGTGCCCGCCGCCGTTGAAGTATTTCTCGGCGAATGAGTTGACGGCCACGTCGCCTTGCGAACGGAACGAACATTTTATCTTGCCCCCTTCCTCCTTGAAGAATGCGGAGAAGATCACTCCCTTGATGGAGAGCGGCATGTTGACGAATCCCTCCGTGTCGCCCTTCTTGAAGTCGTATTTGGAGAGCTCCTCGCTGGTGAGCGATATCATGGCCGCCCCGTATTCCGGATATATCCTCATCTTCTCGTAGAGCATGTAGCCCATGAGACGGTATCTGCTCTCCGAATAGTTGTTGTACACTTTGTCGTAGATGGCGTCCTTGTCGATGCCTTTCTTGATGAGCTCGGAGATGATGATGTAGACCTCCGCGTTGTTGGAGTTGTAGGTGAACCCGCCCGTGTCGGTCATCATGCCGGTGTAGATGCACTCGGCGCACTCCTTCGTCATCTCGGTAAAGTAGCCCATCCTGCAGATGAGACGGAAGACCATCTCGGAGGTGGAGGCGAACTGCGGGTAGGAAATCACCACATTGGCGAAGTTCCCCGGGTTCAGATGATGGTCGAGCATCAGCTTCTTGGCGGCTGAGTCCGCTACGCTGATGGCCACGTTCTCGATGCGTTTCAGGACGTTGAAGTCCAATGCGCAAATCAGGTCGGCCTTCTCGATCAGGGCGTCCGCCATGCTCTTCTTCTTCTCGTAGACGATGATGTCCGATGCGCCCGACATCCATTTCAGGAAACCGGGAAGATCGTTCGGAACAACCACATATGCCTCCTTGCCGATTGTCTTTAGAAAATTGCAAAGGGCTAATGAAGATCCTATCGCGTCTCCGTCCGGGGAGACGTGCGTCGTGATGACTATGTTTTCGGCGTCCTCTATCAGGGATTTCGCCTCTTGTATCAAGTCTTCGTCAATAATTTTCGTAATCATAAACCTCTTCGTTAAAGACGTCGCTAAGTTACAAAAAAAGTTTGGCATTTCCCTTATAACGGAGGCTCGATTGAATTCTTGTGCGTGGCTTTTTGCGTTAATGCTCCAATGTTGGTTTTTATGGTTTATAATATATTGATTTTTAATTAATTATAAAATTAAACCATTACCTTCGTCAGTGTCGAGTAACAGGTGTATGTGAGGAGTAGGGAGAACATGACGCAGATGCGGCGGAAGGAACGCTCCCGCATGACGGCGAGCAACGAGGCGAGCAGGGCGTAGAGCAGCAGGACATCCATGCCGTCGAACCCGATGTTCGCCACGTTGGAGTGTGGCAGTCCCTCCAACCATCGTATGCAGGTGTTCATCCCTCCGATGAGGCGTGACAACAGGTCGCCTATTACCCCGGAAATAGTCGGGGCGGGGGTGAATAGAAGCAACAGAGCGCACCCGTATATGAGGAGGGTGGCCGCCGGTATGACGATGAGACCCGATAGCCAGAAACAGTTGCTGAATTGGTGGAAGTGGTAGAGCATGACGGGCATGGTGCCGAGTTGGGCGGCGATGGAGACGGAGGTGAGCGACCAGGACTTGTCGAGCAGGTATGGTCGCACTTGTATGCATTTGTAGATGCTCTCCTGGAACAGTAGGATGGCTAGCACCGCAGTGTAGCTGAGCTGGAACCCCACGTCGGTGAGATACCTTGGCTCGTACAGCAACATGATGAAGGCGGAGGCGAATACGGTGTTGATGGAGAGCGACCGCCTTCCCAATAGCTCCCCCACGGAGACGAGCGAGAACATGACGGATGCCCGTACCACCGAGGCGGATAGCCCCGCCACGAACGCATATGCCCATAGGGCGGCGATGGCGAGCGTGATCCGTAGCCATTTGAGCCTGTTCCCTCTGAAGGGTATCTTCAGCAGGCTGATGATGACAAGGTAGATGATGCCCACGTGCAACCCGCTGACGGCAAGCACATGGCTGGCTCCGGTCGCGGAGTAGCTGCTCCTCAGCTCCCTGTCGAGCTGGCTCTTGTCGCCTAATGTCAGGGCGCAGGCGATGGCGAGTTCCTCTCCTTGCAGTCCGTTTGACAGATATCTCTCCTCCGCCCATTGCCGGGCTTCCCTCGCTTTCTTGCTTAGGGAGAATCGGTCCGCATTCCCCGCTTTCCGCCATTTCCCCTGGGGAATGTATAGGCTCATCGAGTAGCCTGAGCGGCGCAGGTATGCCTCGTACTCGGAGGCCTCTTTCTTGCCCGTGGCGAGGTGGGTGGGGAAGAGCAGGAGATCCCCTTCCTTCAACGTGCCGGAGAGGGAGTCTTGCGCGATGTAGGCCATCGCCTTGGACTTCGGTGGTATGCCTTCGCCGAATAGCCGCAGGGTGACTCCGTAGGTGGCTCTCTTCCTTTGTGGGGTGCCCTCTATCTCGCCTATCACGTAGGGGGTCTCTCCTGCGTCCGCTTCCCAGTAGACGGGCGTGGTCTCTTGCGTGCGTATGGCTCCGACCATGAAGAGAAGGATGAAGAGCGACGCTCCTGCCACCCATCGTAGCTTGTATTGTAGCTTGGGCGGAATGAAAAGCGTCCCGATGAGGGGGAGGATGGTGGGGAAGGGTAGCCAGATGGGAAGGTGGACATCCGGGCATATGATGCCGAAAAGGATTCCAGCGATGAGGAATAGGCAAATGCGGAGGAATGGCAAGCGGTATATTGTCTCCATGTGCAAAGAAAAACAGGTTTGTAATGTTATAATGGGGCGCCATAGGCCTATGACCCATGGCGCCTGTGATTTAAAGCGCTTTCAGCTTGGCGATCGTCTCGGTCGGGTTCTCCGCACCGAACACGAAACTGCCTGCCACGAGCACGTCCGCACCAGCCTTGAGCAGCCGGGCTCCCGTCTCGTAGTTGACACCTCCGTCGATCTCGATCAAGGCTTTCGAGTTGCGTTTAAGGATCAACTCTTTCAGACGTTGGGTCTTGTCGATGGTGTTCTCGATGAATTTCTGTCCGCCGAAGCCAGGGTTGACCGACATGAGCATGGCTACGTCCACGTCGGTGATGATCTCCTCGAGGACCGACACGGGTGTGTGTGGGTTGAGGGTCACGCCCGCCTTCATGCCCAATGCCTTGATCCGTTGGATGGACCGGTGCAGGTGGGTGCAGGCCTCGTAGTGTACGTTGAGCACTTCCGCTCCCAACTTGTGGAACTCCTCGATGAACTTGTCCGGTTCCACGATCATCAGGTGGACATCCAATGGTTTCTTCGCATATTTGTGGATGGCTGCGGTGATGGGCATTCCGAAGGAGATGTTCGGTACGAACACACCGTCCATCACGTCGAGGTGGAACCAATCCGCCTGGCTGTTGTTCACCATCTCCACGTCCGCGCGTAGGTTGGAGAAGTCCGCTGAAAGGACGGAAGGAGCGATCAAATGACTCATGTCGTGCAAAGGTTAATAGGGGGCAGGGTAGAACAACGGGTCATGGAAGCCCCAATCTCTTCCGTCCCCCATGGATTAAACAAAAAAAGGAAGTAACTTACGCCACTTCCTCGCATCAGTCGAGGTGAAGGGATTCGAACCCCCGACCCTCTGGTCCCAAACCAGATGCGCTAACCGGACTGCGCTACACCTCGTTCTCAAATGCGGTGCAAATGTACTACCTTTTCGTGTATCTGCAAA
>JAGCGM010000254.1 GCA_017649635.1 Paludibacteraceae bacterium
CGATGCGCACCATGGTGGACAACTTCCTGGCGAACCCCGAGCACCGCATCCTGCTCATGGCTTACACCAATAGGGCGGTGGACGAGATCTGCAGGATGTTGCACCGCTACGACCCCGAATTGGACTATATCCGCATAGGCAGTGAACTCAACTGCGACCCCGCCTTCCGCCATCACCTGCTCAAGTACCAGATAGAGGGATGCACCAACCGCTCGGCGGTGAAAAGCAGGCTATTCCAGCCCCGCATTTATGTGGCGACGGTAGCCTCCATGGACAGCAAGACAGCGCTGTTCGACCTCTTCCACTTCGACGTGGCCATTGTGGACGAGGCTTCGCAGATATTAGAGCCGCAACTGCTAGGGCTACTATGCGCCACGACGAAAGATGGGGAGGCCGCCATCCGCAAGTTCGTCATGATAGGCGACCACAAGCAATTGCCCGCCGTCGTGCAACAACCCAGAAGCGAGGCGGAGGTGACAGACCCCGCACTACGCGCATTCGGGTTAGAGAATTGCGCGGACTCCCTGTTCGAGCGGTTACACCGTCACATGCTGACGCACAGCGAAGTGAAGCCAGGCATGCTCGACACGCAATGGCGCATGCACCCGACCATCAGCGAGTTCGTCAGCCGTGAGTTCTACCACAAAGCCCTGCGGGTGGGTAAGAACCGGCACCAGACAGTAGTTGAGTTACCATTCACAAGTGAGGGGGAGACCCGTCAGTTAGCCTGCTTCCCGAAGAATATGGAGCTAAGCGGGAAGAACATCCATGAGTTCGTGCGCACCGTGCGGATGGGCTTCGTGGACGTGCGCAAAGCCAGTCGGATGGACAACAGCAAAATCAATGCGGAGGAGGCGGAGGTCGTGGCGCAGATGGTGCGTTCCATCGCCCAGCTGAACGCGTCCGACCCAAGTTTCAAACTCTCCGAGCACGTAGGCATCATCGTGCCATTTCGCAATCAGATAGCCGTCATACTCAAGCAGTTGCGCATTCTAGGCGTCGAGGGGGCGGAGCAGATTGTGATCGACACGGTGGAGCGGTTGCAAGGCGGGCAGAAAGACTACATCATCTTCTCCACCACCATCAGCCAATACTACCAATTGGGCGTTTTAAGCGAACCCGTCGAGGTGGAAGGGCAAGAGGTGGACCGCAAGTTGAACGTGGCGATCACCCGTGCCAGGATGCAATTGTTTGTGGTCGGCAATGAGCCATTGTTACGGATGTCAGAGATATACGGCAGGTTGATAGATTATTGTCGGGGGGAATGATGGAGTATGAGGTTCATCATTCGACAAGAGCCAAGCGATATTCCAGGGCATCACACACCCAAACCCCGAAGGGGTGATATCCTCCAGGCAGGGGCGTCAGCCCCTGTGTGACAGATTCGTTGCGTTCCATGAACCCCCATCGGGGGTGACACATTACATCCGTCGCATTGAACCATATCATCCATGTTTTCCGGGGTGTCGCCCCTTCGGGGCTCTCTTCACGCCTCGTCTATGCCGTACAGGGGTTTACACCCCTGCCTGGGGGATGCCGTCCTTTCAGGACTGGGGAATCACACATCCGCAGATATCACACAACTAACTCCATCGAACTAACGTATCATAATTCTAAATTCAAAATTCATGATTCTTAATTCGCCAATCCCCTGCCTGGGGGATGCCGTCCTTTCAGGACTGGGGAATGTCACACAACGGGTATGTAGTTCACAAACTGTCATTGCATCAGGTCTATTGACACTTGATTCACAACAACATACAACAAATAATCCTAAACATCACACACCCAAACCCCGAAGGGGTGATATCCTCCAGGCAGGGGCGTCAGCTCCTGTGTGACAGATTCGTTGCGTTCCATGAACCCCCATCGGGGGTGACACACATAAATGCTACATTATTCAAGATTTGAATTACTTAAGCATTGATTATTGACTACTACACAATCAGATGATCTTCTTGTACACATTCCACTTTTTTCTTCCACATTAACAATGTTTTCTTTTTTTTTATATCTTTGAATGAAGAATAATAAATTTATATGAAATAGACATTAAGGAAACTTAAATATTTACATACAGCATTAACTATTATTCGCGTTCAAAAAGAAAAAGCGTAGGAAACTGATTCTTTATGAAACGGGCAAGTTAATTGAATGTTAGCAGTTTGTGTTTAAAATTGCTAATTATTATTGGTGACTGTTCACGGTGACAACTGGACGAGCCATACAATTCTCAAACAAGTTAATGCTCGCACCTTTGGTGTGGGCTTTATCTATTGAGAATTGGCGGGTTTCTTCCTACGCTTCCCGTGAACGCGAGTAGAGAGGTCCGCACCTCTTTTTATCTGTCCCCTATTACGCCTGCGATAAATAGTTTTTGCGAAAAAACTTTTTATCGGCATGATGAGAAATAAACATATACACATATCCAATAAAACAAAGAGGAATGGTTTTTACATGCCACCTCCAAATTCGTATAGAATTCATAAATCTTATGAACAAATAACGAGATGAGCACATATCAACTTTCCATGCTCTATTCCCTTGTATGTCATGCAAATAACACATTCTAGTCTTTACACGACATATAATTATATTATTAACTCATTATTGTTCCGTTAAAATTGGGACGAGTTAAATATTAATCAAATAGCCCCGGAATAAGGGGACCAGATTGCTCTTTGACATCATTGGGATAAGTCTTTTCGAATAGTTCTTTAAGCGGTGTTTTGTCCGCAAGTGACATGCTGAGGATTTGCAAGGCCTCATAGGACGAGCGCTTCAACTCCATGTCATGCTACAATCGCCACAAGGCAGTAGGCGGTAAATACTGCAGAAATCTGTATTCTGACAGCGTTCTCAGCTGTGCCAAACTTCTTGACTTTGCACAGTTACTGAGCTGACCAAACATCAGAGCTAGAAGTTGATTCCAGCAGGTAAGATACTTGACATACTTGTGTTAGCATCATACTTTCAACAAGATGCCGAAACTTGTCATAGTCTAAAAACCCAAGCAATTGGGGAAATACGTACTAGTCTTTGTTCAACTGCAATCCTGTTAAAAGGTTGCAAAGTTACAAATTCAAATCCGTGCACTCTCAAAATTAATTGTAAAACACTCTATCCCATCGATTTCAAAGAACATTTAGTCCACTTCAACGGAACAGTATAGACTTTTTATTAATAACTTAAAAATTTGAATTATGAAGAAAGTTTTTTTAGGAATTTTTGCTATGTTTTTCAGTCTTTCCCTAATTGCAGAGGATAAAGTCTCAGAATATTCTATGTCGTGCTTTGTTAAGAATACGCCATACTTTGGTAAGAAGACGTATGACATTGAGGCTTCTGCAGTAAAAAATGGTTCTTTTACTTTTTACATCTATTGTGAACCAAAAGAAGAAGGCAGTATAGAGAAGATAGGATTCAGTCTTAAAAGCAAGGAGGTTGAGGATTTTTGCAATCAACTGAATTCAATCAAACCAAAATTTGCAGAATGGTCTAAGACAGCAAAGGACAATAATGTCACAAACTACGATAAGGAGTTTGACACGAATTTTAGACCTGTTGATGCATTCTTTTCGTCCTACGGCAGCAAATGGTACTTCACATATAATATTCTTTTCAGACCGTATTTCAAGGTAATGGAAAACGGGGAATGCTTAATTGTTTTCAATACAGGTGAATTAACAGCGGCCTCGAATAGATACATGAAATCCAAAGGTTTTTTGATGGCATTCAAATCTGAGAAAGAAATCGATGATTTTATAAAAGCATTGAATATTCAGAAGGTTTTAAACAAAGCAAAAAAAGACGTCGAGAAAGACAATTTGTTCAAATAAACATAATTCAATGCAAGGGAGGGAACCCTCGCCAACATCCTCGGCCTCGGCTTCCCTCCCTTGTGTATTCTACACTTTCTGTGACAGGCAACCGTCCCAGCATGCAGCTGTTCTACAGGGGAAATCAAGTCCCAGTTCTTGCCCCAAACGATGTTGCCATTCTCGATGGCGAAGTGTCTGAACTTGCGGGGTCAAGGCACTTGTTTGTCAGAATACAGATTAGTGCGGCCATCACTGCACACTGCCTCGTGGCGATTGTCCAGCATGATATGAAGTTGAAACGCTCGACCTATGAAGTCTTACAAATCCTCAGTATATCACACACGGGCAAGACTTCGCTCAGAGTACTATTCAATAAGACTTATTCCAATGATGTCAAAGAGCAATCTGGTCCCCTTATTCCGTGATTGTTTGATTAATATTTAACTCGTCCCAATATTAACGGGACACTAATGATTTCATCTATATATTTATGAATGAAAGAAATATCATTCTCCCGCAAACATACACTAGTAGTTTTTGTGTGAAAAATTAGATGGACATTAATTTTCACTAATGATGTCGCCATAGTTTTGGATGTTAATATTATGGTTAAACGATATTTTTTTGTTGTTATTATATATCTTTCATGAATATTATTTTCCGGGGTGTCGCCCCTTCGGGGCTCTCCTGGCCAAACGCCTTTCGTACAGGGGGTTACACCCCTGCCTGGAGGATGTCGTCCTTTCAGGACTTAGGATTCTTGTCCACATCGAGCCTAATGTTTCTTAATTCATAAATCCACACACCGCCTGGGGGAGACGTCCTTTCAGAACTTTTGAACGGCCGCACAACCCCGCCCATAACTTTTAATTCTTAACTCTTAATTCTTAATTCATAATTCGTAAGTTCCATCCAATTATTTATCTTTGCACAACAAAACACAACCTATTACGTTCCAATAGATTAAATGAAACGATACTTTTTATTCATATTGCTCGCCCTGTTCGTATGCGCACAGAGCCAAGCCGGAAGAAGATCCAAAAGAAGACATAAGGCCAAAATCGAAACCGTAGTCGACACATTGGCCAACAAACAAGAGAATCAGGCCGTGGTGGCGATCGACACGCTACGAGCCGACTCGCTAGCGCAGGGGACAGACACCCTCATGGTCATCGAACCGACCGACAAACACGACACAATCACCATCACAGCGGTGGGGGACGTCATGATAGGCAGTATCCTGCCAAACACCTCCTACCTGCCACCCAAAGAAGAGGAGGATAAGTTCTTCGACGAGGTGAAACCCTACTTCCAGAACTCCGACATCGTATTCTGCAACGTGGAAGGCACATTCACCGACACGGAGGTGGGTGCGAAGAACTGCAACGACCCCAAGACCTGCTTCAAGTTCGGTATGCCTTGCCGTTTCGCGCAATACTACAAAGAGGCGGGCTTCAACGTGGTGAGCGTGGCGAACAACCATAGCGGAGACTTCGGAGAGAAGGGCAAGGAGAACGCCAAGAGACTATTCGACAGCCTGCAGATCAATTGGGCGGGCTTCACGGAGAAACCTACCGCGGAGTTCGTCGAGAACGGTGTCAAGTACGGTTTCTGCGCCTTCGCACCTAATCGGGGCACCGTGCAAATCACCGACTACGAAGTATTGGATTCGCTGGTAAAGCAACTACGGCAGACCTGCGACATCGTGATCGTATCCTTCCACGGAGGCGCTGAAGGCAGCAAATACCAGCACGTTCCGAGAAACTACGAGAACTTCCTCGGTCAGAACAGAGGGAATGTCTACGAGTTCGCACACAGAGCCATCGATGCCGGAGCGGACATCGTGCTGGGACATGGTCCTCACGTGACCCGCGCCGTAGAGATCTATAAGAACAAGTTCATCGCCTATAGCATGGGCAACTTCGCCACCTACAGCAACGTGAACATCAAGGGAGTGAACGGTCTAGCCCCTATCTTCAGGGTGAAGATGGAGCAACAGACGGGCAACTTCATCAGCGCTGAAATCATCTCCACTTACCAAATCAAACCACCAAACAAGGGTCCACACATCGACCCCGACAACCGTGTGCTGAAGGTGATTCAAGCCCTGACGAAGGAGGATATGCACGACAATCTGCCACAGATATCCGACGAGGGAATCATTACTGCACCAGAAGGCAATTGAGAATTAAAAATTAAAAATTAAGAATTAAGAATTAACGGGGAGTAATATTTTTTAAAATTTTTATTGCGTATATTGTACATTGTATAAATTTATTTTATACATTCGCGGATGATAACCACACAAGGTATGTGGTTGGGAATACTTGTTAGGTTTGCAATCGGAGACCTGTAGTATTTGAACTGTTATTGTTTGTAATAAAATAAAAATATGCATTTAAAAAACTTTCTATCTGCAATAGTAATCGTTTGTTGTTCAATATGCAACATCCACGGAAGTGTACTTATCAGCGGCATAATGGCAGACCCGGCCAGCTACGA
>JAGCGM010000255.1 GCA_017649635.1 Paludibacteraceae bacterium
GGGTCCTCAAATCCGTAATCCTCGAACAAGTGTTTGTCGAAGTTGTAGTGGTTCAGCATCAAGGAGAGACCGAACGACAACTGGCGGTCGATGGACTGTGTCTTCATCATGTAATGGCTATTCTCCGACAGCGGGATATGGTAGGCGAAAGTCACCTCACCACCCTGGCGGTAGGAATTACCGTTCTTGTCGTTATAGGCGTAGACACCCAATCCGACATTCTTCAACACACGGGTACGGAAGCTCAACGTTTGGGTCATCGGAGGATCCTCCAACTCCGGACCCGTCCATTGGAACTTGCCCGTCAACATCAAGTGGCTGCAACGTTCCGCACCCGCCACCGCAGGGTTAACAAGATAATAGTTGAAGTGATATTGGTCACACACGATATCATCTTGGGCATTTGCCTGCGAAAAAGGAGCGGCAGTCAAAGCGATCAACAACAAATATTTAAATGCTCTTCTCATATCATCTACAATTTATTCCAAATATACAGAACTCTCGTCAAAAACAAAGGCTTTTGACAGAAAAATCATCAAATTATTAATCCTCGAGGAATCTGACGCCGCTTCCCTTAACGGTTTTAGCGATACGCCATGAGAGCAGGATTTCACCTGAGCAAGGGGAAGAGATGCTCTTAGCAACGTCACCCAAACCAAGGTCGAACGCACAACCCACTCTGAACTTCTGATACTCGAAACCAACGCAGAACTGTACAACGTGGGAAGAGAAGAGATCGACACCGTTCAAGTCAGGACGGTATGTGACGCCGAACCACAAGAAACGTTTGTAGAACAACAGCATGTTCAATTCCATACGATTCATGGAGTTACGATGCACATAAACCAACGCAGGAGCGAAATCAATTGTCTCAGACGGAGAAAGCAAAGCTCTCGTATAGACATTAAACTGACGACCTGGCACTGAAGTTGTCACCTTATCCTCATTGTAAAGGAGGTGATTGATGGATGCACCGAACATCAACTTAGGCATAGCCAATTCCACACCGAAGTCCATATCAGGATTAAAATCCGCAGTGCACTCACCGAAATTCAAAGTCTCACGTTCCAACTCCGGCGGATCCAACCAATAATTCTTCTTAGGATCGAAATAGTGGTAAAGGAAACCAGCCGACAAACCGAAGGACATCAGCATACTCTCGTTCAAGTTAACATGATAAGCATAAGCCGCCTTCATGTTTATGGTACGGTTAGCATATCCCAAGTCGTCGTAGGAAGCGGACAAACCGATACCAGAACGCACCGACTCGAAATAGTTACTAATGTTCATGACACCCGTTTTAGGGGAGTTGGAAACACCCATCCATTGCCAACGTCCAATGAGGAACAAATCGACATCATCGGTGTTACCCGTAGCGGCAGGGTTGATATTCAACCTGGAAAAGAACTGTTGGGAAAGCATCAAATCACGCTGTGCGAAGGCATTCGCACCCAACATAACCATCAAAAATAAAACTAAATACTTCTTCATCATCTAACCTCCCAACATTATTCGTTTAAGATCTTGATATCAACACGACGGTTCTGCTCGTGCTCAGGCTCCGTCTGTGCGTTCTTGATAACAGTTTCGTGGAAACCTTTACCCACAGCGACCAACTCGTTAGGGCTCATACCTCTTTCAATCAACAAGCCCTTCACATAATTAGCACGCTCTTGGGAAAGTTTCATATTATACTTGTCAGATCCACGCTCATCGGTATGTCCACTGATCTCAAACACAACGCCAGGGAACTCCTTCATCGCACTTACCAACTCATCCAACTGGACGAAGTACTCAGGTTTCATATCCGACTTGTCGAAGTCGAAGAAGAAGAGCACCCAGTTGAAGCCCTTAGGCTCCGTAAGCGTAATCTCAGGCATCAGGTCAACATCAGGTTCGGCACGGAAAGGCATCGGAACATAGATATCGTCCTTACCCTTACCACCGGCCCTATTAGACATGAACATAACCAACTTGGAAGATCCGATGAAGTTATACTCATTGGCCCTCGTATTGAAGGTTGAATCCAAATTAACCGCTGGAGTCCAAATGTCACGTTTCACAACCACGGAATCCTTGAGTGTAGTATCATAAATCTTGAACTCGTGGTCTTTCTCGTAACGGGACATATAAACATCCATTCCACCGAAACCACCAGGACGATCGGACATCAAGTACATGATGGAGTCACCCACCACAAACGGATAATCCTCACGAGCTTTCGTGTTGAATGGGATGACGGAATCACTTGCGTTCACCGGCATAACCCAATCCGCGCCGATTTCCTCCTTGTTCTTCGCCTTGTCTATGTACCAAATGTCTCGATTGCCATAGCCATGGCCTTTGAAGTCGGCGGAGAAATAGATACGAGTACCATTGTTAGCCAAAGTTGGGTTAAAGAAACCCGTCACACGATCGTAACGATAAGTCCAACCAGCGATAACGGTAGAAGAACCACGGATTTTCTTCCTCAACTTGTCAAGTCCCTGGATGCGCATCAGCTTAGGCTCGCTGAAGGAACCACCCTGAAGAGTAGCCTCATACATGTCGGCATTGCCGATTTCATCCACCCGAGAAAAATATATGGTACGTTTACGAGGGTCGTAAGCGAATGTTCCATAAATCCCCAGTCCCGTCAATTCCGGACAAACTTCAATATCAACTAAATCATACATGTTGCCAACCGTAGCCGTATAAGCGGTATCCCCTCTAAAGAACGCCACCTTACCCTCCTTGTAGAAAGACATTGGACGCTCTTGTTCCCTCGAGCTAGCCTCTGAAGAGAGGATTTCATATCCTTCCGAATATTCCTCATGAATACCCGCGAAGGCAGCCAGTCCACAAAAGGACAACGTCACAACAGCTAAAGTCCTTTTCATATCAGTACACATAACCTTAAATTATTTAATTTTTACTATTTATTCAAATACAACCTCGACAGTACCCTTCTCTACCCTGCCATTCTTCATGACAACTTTATAGAAATAGACACCTGGATCCACAAATTCCTCCGAACTTCCCTTCCGTCCATTCCATCCATCATTGCCCTCATAAACTTTCTGGCCATAACGGTCGAACACCTCCAACGAGAATCCATGCATGAACCAGTCGTTGAAATCATCCAACACATATGGAGTAAACGCTGTAGGCAACTTAACCTCTAACGTGATAGAGGAAGATGCGGAAGGACAAACACCATCAGACGCCACGACAGTATACTCAGATGTTGATTCCGGCAGATAAGTCGTCTTGTTAACTGAAGTCACATCAAACGAACGACCATCACAGAACCACTCATAAGAAGTAGGCGAACCGACCTCAGGATCAGCGTACAAAATGATGTCACCACCAATGATCACATTCTCCTTGTTGGCGTATAATTGTACCCGAGGACTTTCATGTACAAACACTGAACCATTGGATTCAGACGTGTCAGGACATATTTCGTCAACAGCCACAATCGTATAGTTCATATACCCGCCTTGCTTTGCGATATCGATAATCGAGGTGGTGTCATCATGAGCCACAATCCTTTGGACAGACTCGGAAGACAAGCCATACACATAATAGTAGGTCGGGAATCCCGCAATCGGAATCAAAGATAACTTAATTGAGTCATCAATACAAACATCTTTGACATCATCTTCAATTTCCACCTTAAATTCCACAGGAACATGCACGTTAATGGAAGCTGTCGCATGTCCCGCAGTACCTTCGCTGAAGCTGCAGACATCATCGTACACACGAACAAGATAAGTATTGCTCTTCAACGTAGGGACAAATCCCTCGAACGTACATTCCGTATATGAATGGCGGACAGTATCCAAAAGAGCGCCAGAAACCGCATCATATACCTCGTATTTGATTGGTTTACCAGTTGTCACCTTAGCCGTCAACTTAACTTCGCCATCCACAGGAGAACAATACGTATATGTGGACGGAGTCAACTTAACCCTCAACGAGTCGAACACCTCAATCATCGTATCCGCAGTAACATTAGGACAAATACTATCGATGGA
>JAGCGM010000256.1 GCA_017649635.1 Paludibacteraceae bacterium
AGAGACATCAAATCCGAACTAGAGGTTTCCGTCCATCCTAATCCTGCATCGGATGCTGTTTATGTAAGCATTGATGAATGCTCGCTTTCCCTCTTTGCTGACGACGGAAAATTGCTAAAGAGTGCTATCGGCAACGTCATGTCAATAAGGGAATTGCAGTCCGGATTGTATCTCCTGAAAATCACGAAAGACGGAAGGTCCGCAATACAGAAAATAATCAAAGAATAACGAAGGGGTGGATTTCATAAAAAAATAACATGAGACACTTCCTTCTATACTTATCATTGATGATATCATCGGCATCCTTCGCTTTTGAAAGCGCAGATTCGGCCTTGGACTTCGTTTATGAATATGCTTCGGATACTCTTTGGGGATTTGAGTTAACAGATTATCGTTGTTCTTACACCGTGGGTGTGATGGAACACGATGTGGACACTATTATCAACTATCGAGGTTTGTATGAAAACAACGAATTGATTGGGTCTGCTTCAGACACGTTTTTCGTACCACAAGACCACTATGTTTTTTTCATCACAACACCTTACAATATTATTTTTGAAAGGCAATCCCCATACGTGAAATATATATTCTTATCGAAGCAAGATTCTTCTTACAAAGTAATAGACACAATCGGAATTCCCGAACGTTTAACGAAATGGGATATTGTAAGAACTGATGGAAGAACGACCAAAACCCAAGCAATAGCAAGTCTAACAAATAAAATCGAATTTTACACACAAAAAGAGAGCCCCATATATGATGTTTATCTCATTGAAGACACCTCAAATTTTAGTGACATTGACAACGTGAATCGTTTAAGATATTTACATGAAGATTTGGACAAAGCGTGGAATTTCATCATTGACACACATGAAGATACTTGCCTGCATGTCAGGTATGCAAGGGATAGGGAAGGAACTTATGCGATGATCGATATGATAGCCGCACCATTTTACACGCAAACAGATCTTTCAACAATCGATGGATTCACAAAAGTGATAAGCAAAAGTGTTGATGGGGTAAGAGACATCAAATCCGAACTAGAGGTTTCCATCCATCCTAATCCTGCATCGGATGCTGTTTATGTAAGCATTGATGAATGCTCGCTTTCCCTCTTTGCTGACGACGGAAAATTGCTAAAGAGTACTGTCGGCAACGTCATGTCAATAAGGGAATTGCAGTCCGGATTGTATTTCCTGAAAATAACAAAGGACGGGAAGTCGGCGATAAGGAAAATAATCAAAGAATAAACAAGGAAAGAGGAATTCTTAACTCTTAACTCCTAACTCTTAATTCAAATAATTACCTTCGCGGAGAATTAAAGAAGAAGACATGAAGACTCCGCAAAACATAGCCATAGAAGATTTCAACTATGACCTTCCAGACGAGCGAATCGCCAAATTCCCTTTAGAGAAAAGGGACGAATCGAAACTTTTGCTCTACCGAAACGGGGAGATCTCCCACTCGACGTTCAAGAACATTTCCCAATACCTCAACGAGGGGGATCTGCTGGTCTGCAACAACACCCGCGTCATCCAAGCGCGCCTCCTGTTCCACAAGGAGACTGGCGCCCGCATCGAGGTCTTCTGTCTGGAGCCGGTACGCCCCCACGACTACGTACTCACCTTCCAAGCCATAGGCGAGTGCGTCTGGAAATGCATGATCGGCAACGCCAGCAAGTGGAAGGCGGGCACCATCCTGGAACGTGACGTGAAGGTGAACGGCAAGGAGGTGATCCTCAAGGCGGAGAAACTGGAGGCGGAGGGAAACGCCTACCACGTGCGCTTCTTCTGGGACGAGCCAAGCACCAACTTCGCGGATATACTGGACGCTTTCGGCGTATTGCCTATCCCGCCCTACCTGCATCGGGAGACGGTGGACCGCGACAAGGTGACCTACCAGACCGTCTACTCGAAGATCAAGGGATCCGTGGCGGCGCCTACGGCTGGACTCCACTTCACACCCGAGGTGTTCGAGTCGCTCCGCAAGAAAAACATCGGCTGCGAGGAGGTGACGCTCCATGTGGGAGCCGGCACCTTCCAACCAGTCAAATCGGCCACCATAGGCGACCATGAGATGCACTCCGAATGGATATGCGTCCGCCGTAGCGTCATCGAAAAGATACGCGAGACAGGCAAGGTCGTGGCGGTCGGCACCACCTCCGTCCGCACGTTGGAGAGCCTCTACTACATCGGTTGCCAACTGGCGGAGAACATGGAACTGCCGGAGACCGAGCTCAAGGTGACGCAATGGATGCCCTACGAGAGCGGCTACACACTCTCCACGGAAGAGTCGCTGGATGCCATCCTCCGATACATGGAGAAGCACGAGCTGGAGAGCATCAGCGCAGACACCCAAATCATCATCGTGCCAGGCTACCAATTCCACCTGGTGAAGGCCATCATCACCAACTTCCACCAGCCGCAGAGCACCCTGTTGCTGCTCATCTCCGCCTTCGTGGGCGACGATTGGAAGAGGATGTACGACTACGCCATGAAGAATGATTTCAGGTTCTTGAGTTATGGGGACAGCTCGTTGCTAATTAAGAATTTTGAATTATGAATTATGAATTATTGGGGATGTGCGGTTCTGCACAATGCGCAAACCCCAGCCCTGAAAGGGCGACATCCTCCAGGCAGGGGTGTAAACCCCTGTGTACGAAACGGCAAATGTAATCATAGCCCTGAAGGGGCGTAACACATATAGCCCAGGGCAACGCCCTAGGGAATTATGAATTTTGAATTATGAATTATGAATTCGGAGGGATGTGCGGTTCTGCACAATGCGCAAACCCCAGCCCTGAAAGGGCGATACATATATAGCCTAGGGCAACGCCCTAGGGAATTTGGGGAATTCGCGGAGTTCACATAAAGATTGCCCCCACCACACCCGAGGCCACAATCAGCCACATCGGATTCACCTTAAAGCGGTAGAGCGCCACGAAGGAAGCCACGAAGATGAGCACGGAGAGGTTACGGTCCGGCCATCCGAAGTCGCAGAAGTTCTCCCTGTTCATCAGCAACATGGCCGCCGCCAGGATGAGTCCGCCCAAGACAGGACGCAACCCGGACAGCACATATCGCACATACCTGTTCTCCTTGTTCTTCATCAGGAAGCGCACCACAAAATACATCATCAGGAACGACGGGAGGCACAAGGCGATCGTCGCCACCACCGCGCCCGGCAGTCCCGCCACCGCATAACCCACGTAGGTGGCCGTGTTGATGGAGACAGGTCCCGGCGTCATCTGGGAAATCGCCAGCATATCGGAGAACTCACCGAGCGTGGCCCACGCATAGTGGTCCACCACCTCGAACTGGATCAGGGAAAGCATCGCATAACCGCCGCCGAAGCCCAGCATGCCAATCTTAAAGAATACATAAAACAACTTCAACAGAACCATACTCACCTCCCCTCCATTTTCTTACTGAAATATATTCCATAGAGCAAAGCCGACACGGCCACCACCACGATGATCAGTATCGGAGAGACCTTGAAGAAGCCAATCAGAGCGGCGGAAATCAGCGGGACGGGCAACATCTTCCACCCCTTGCAATTGTTCCGTATCAGGTTCACGGCCGGCACGAGGATGAGCGCCACCACACAAGGACGGATGCCCCGGAAGATACGCTCGACCAGCTCGTTATCCTTCACCTCGACGAAGAACATGGCAATCAACAAAATAGCGATGAACGAAGGCAATGCGGCCCCCACGGAAGCACACAATGCACCCCGCTTCCCCCGCAGTTTATAACCCACATAGAGTGCCGTGTTGATGGCGAAGACGCCAGGCAACGTCTGCACCACCGCTATCATGTCCCAAAACTCCTCCTTGCCGATATACCCCTTCTTCGTCACGATGGAACGCTCCACCATCGCCAACATCGCATAGCCGCCCCCTAACGTGAACGCGCCGATCTGCAAGAATATCGAAAACAAATCCCTTAATGGTACCATAACCGAACATTAAACACCACAAAGATACAAAAAAAGAGGTGCGGCACGTACCCATGCCACACCCCCACTTAATCAAAAAACAAACAAACTTCCCTCAAGCGTTTTTTCAGGGCAATTTTTCAAACGGCACCGACAGTTTTTCAATAGAGCCCGAGTTATCCCCTATCCTGAAGAGAGGGGATCAGACCCGGCACTGGTTATCATGAAAAAAACTTAAATAATTACAGTGTTATGTTTGTACATATTATCAACTCTTCATCAAGTACAAAAATAGCGC
>JAGCGM010000257.1 GCA_017649635.1 Paludibacteraceae bacterium
AACACCGATTGAATCATTCCCTGAGATGACGCAATCGGATATCTCATCACCTGCGTTTAGTGCATGAAGTCCTATGTGGTTATTTAAGATGCTCGTCTTTTTCATGACAGCAACTCCCGCTCGGATTCCGACAAGCTTATTACCCGAAATCTCACAATTTTCTATGGAAGAAATTGTTCCTGCAGAGCCGCCTGTTTGATTGTCTATTCCGCAGTCTCCATTGTTGATAATCGTGCAATTCTGAAAAGATTCACCCATTTGGGATAATACACCATCCGCAGTATTATTTCTGATGACACAGTTGATGATATTGGAGTTCTTCGAGGTGCGAATACCCGTCACAAAATTTTGCACAACGATGTTTTTCACGAATGTACCTGTACTAGACAATCCCTGAGAAACATGTTCGCCATCGTCCAATGAACCATCGACGATAATGGAATCCGAATAGGTGGAACCGTCGATGGATGCGGTTGGCGACAAGGCGGTTGATATGTTGATGACCTTTTTCCCACTGGTGCTGAATTTAAAGACAATGGTATCGCTTGACGTACCCGTCTTACATGCCCATGGCAAGGATCCCTCAACTGTCGGATCTCCAGAAGTGTTAGTAACCTGAATTTTAGCCGCGAACATCAATTGCATCGCCATCAAAGCCACCACCAAAGAAAAAAATCTTTTCATACTATGTATAATCTATTTAAGATCTTAATTACAAAATTTATCATCTTTTGCGCATATGCCTTTATCTCAAAATATTAGGACCAAAACATATACGAATTCATTCACATCAATAAAAATCAACAGATCAAATCTACCCGCACCATATTACATCATTGGTTAACCTTCCAAGTTGGGAAAGCACGATGGATTTTCCCGTCAGCATAAATCCGACAGACACCATGGCATACCTTTAAGACTCGTCTTATACATCAACGAAATGATTGTCATGAAACACAAAGGACAAACATAATCCATTAACTGACAAAAACTTATCATCTAACAAATAAAATCAACCAATAATTTTTAATCATTAACACATTTTTACGGCATAACCACTACATATAAAGTGGATTATTATCCTTACGGAAAAAGATTTATTATTTTCCAAATGCAAAGGTACATTTTTTAGGCAAAACGTCAAGCAAAACGAATAATATTTTGAAACATTTTTTCAATTTTGTGGGATTTGCGACAAGGCAGACACAACAATACTAAGAAACAGACATTTTATAGACGCACAAACGCACCTGCGGGGCAGACACAATGAAGTGGTCGTAGAATCAAAGATTCCACCACCACTTCACTCTCTAAAACATTGATTACCCGCACAACCGGCACTTCCAGCCTATGCGCAAAGGCAGAGGGAAGAGGGTCTCCCCTACTAAATGTAACAAAGAAAAATAAGCGCCAGCCTCAACCGGCCCGCACTCATTTTTGCTGTTGATTGTTATTCGGTACGACATTCACCTTGTTTCCATTCGTCATGTCACACGTGCCAGTAAAGATGGCATGAGGCTCAATGGAAAGGGTCTTCGTCGTGATTTCACCCTCCACCTTAGCGGTAGACTTGAGTGAAAGCGTATCGGAAATGATCATTTTACCCTTCACCACTCCATTAACTTCCGCATTGGCGCAGGTCATAGTACCAGACATGACACCCTTGGGTCCCACAACGATTTTTCCCTTGCAAACTATCGTACCCTCGACAGAGCCATCCAATCTGAAATCGTTCTCAGCCTGGATATCACCCACAACCTTTGTGCCGAAAGCCAAAGTATTGTGCTCGGTCCCAGACATCATTACTTCCTTTCCTCCAATTCCCATGATATTAGATTTAAATATTAATAAGCTGATTTAAACTGATTTAAGAATCTCACATCGTTCTCAGAGAACATACGCAAGTCCTTCACCTGATACTTCAAGTTGGTGATGCGCTCGATACCCATACCGAATGCATAACCTGTATAAACTTTACTGTCAATACCACAATTCTCCAACACGTTCGGGTCCACCATTCCGCAGCCGAGGATTTCCACCCAACCGGTTCCCTTACAGAAGGCACAGCCCTTCCCTCCGCACAGATTACAAGAGATATCCATCTCGGCGGACGGCTCCGTAAATGGGAAGTAGGACGGACGCAAACGGATCTTAGTACCCTCACCGAACATCTCCTTCGCGAAGTAGAGCAATGCTTGCTTCAGGTCCGCGAACGACACGTTTTTGTCTATGTAAAGGCCCTCCACCTGGTGGAAGAAACAGTGTGCGCGGTAAGAGATGGCCTCGTTCCTGTATACCCTACCCGGGCACAACACACGGATCGGAGGCTTTTGGGTGGTCATGATGCGGGACTGCACCGAAGAGGTGTGCGTACGCAGCAAAACGTCCGGATCCCTCGTGATGAAGAAAGTGTCCTGCATGTCCCTCGCCGGATGTTCAGGAGGGAAGTTCAATGCGGAGAACACGTGCCAATCGTCCTCAATCTCAGGACCCTCCGCCACGACGAAGCCCAAGCGGGAGAAGATATCCACGATTTCATTCTTGACGAGAGAGAGCGGATGGCGCGTACCCAACCCGACAGGGTCCGGAGTCCTCGTCAAATCCAAACTTTCATCCTTCTCAGAACTGTTGTCCAGCGCACTCTTCAGTTCATTGATCTTATCCTGCGCCGAATTCTTCAGGTCATTGAGCAATTGTCCCATCTCCTTCTTCTGCTCATTGGAGATATTCCTGAAATCGTTAAACAACGAAGATATCTCGCCTTTCTTGCTCAAATATTTGATACGAAGAGTCTCCAAATCCTCCTTGCTGGAAGCGTGCAACTCTTTTATCTCATCCAAAAGTTCTTTAATTCTCTCTTTCATCTCTAATTACAAATATCCTTTAATCTTGCAAAGTTAGTGTTTTTTTCTCTATTGCATTAACTATTCCCGCCAAAAAATCCTAAAACATATTAAATGGAGGGCTCTTTTCTGCACTATTTTTCTCCAAAACGCATAAAAAACACAAAGTAACTTACCTTTTTCGCTGAGAATATTTTCCTATTTCAAAATTCTTTCGCAAATTTGGTGAAAAGAAGAAGACATGAGCATATCTGACATTTGGAAACGAAATATCGTCGAAACGTCCGTGTGGATCGCGGTCTTCTCGTTGCTCACATTCAGCAACATCTCCTTTGACCTTTTCCTTTCGCTGAAACTGGCCGCATTGCTGACTACGGGCATGTTCGTCGTCACGTTGGTGAACAGGGTTTTCCTATTCCCTTACTTCCTGATGAAGAACAGGATGATCTTTTTCATCCTCCTCGCCTCCATCCTCATCGCCTCATTCACCTTCATCGTGTACCATTTCGAGGACGCGGTCGTCTCGTCCCACTACACGGAGACCGTTTTCGAGGACAACGCATTGCTGGACATCCGCCTGCCATCCGAATCCAGGGCCTTCTTCGACGACGAGGAGGAGTCCACGGAAGCCAGACTGTTCCTCTCCTCCAAATGGAAGGTATTGATCCTGCTCACGGGCGCCATGATAGTCTCGGTCATGTTCCAATACAGAAAACACACGGAGGAGATCGAGGAGCAACGTACCTCCATCCTACAGGAGAAGGTGCAGTTGGAACTGAACTTCCTACGTTCGCAGATCAACCCCCACTTTCTGTTCAATGCGCTGAACAACATCTATTCGATGGTCTACACGGGCGACAAGAATGCGGCGGACAGCGTCCTGACGCTTTCCGAGATGTTGCGCTACGTCACATACGGTTCCAAAGAGAAACAGATTCCCTTATCCGGAGAAATCAATTATTTGGAGAACTATATCGAGTTCCAACGATATAGCCACGAGAACGACATCGACGTGACCTTCGAGAAAGAGATTTCCCAGGAAGAGATTTTCATCGCACCCATGCTGCTCCAACCCTTCGTCGAGAACGCATTCAAATACAGCGGCATAGGTTTGGAAAGCAACGCCTACGTGCGCTTTCACCTCAAGGCGAACGCCCACGAATTAGTCTTCATGGTGGAGAACAGCAAACGAGTCGTGAAGAGGGAGCAGAAGCATATCAAAGGCATCGGCATCGAAAATGTGAAGAAAAGGCTCGACTTGATGTACTCAGGGAAGTATTCTCTTGACATCAACGAGAGCGACAACAACTATAATCTGAAATTAACAATTAAATTAGATCAATATGGAGAATGAACTGATAAGAACACTCATCATCGACGATGAGTTTCCCGCAAGGAAACTACTCTCCGAATATGTTTCCAAAATTCCTGCGCTCCAGCTGTGCGGGACATGTGAGAACGCCATAAAAGCGATGGAGGTGATCCAAAACGAGCCCATCGACCTGATTCTCACAGACATTCAGATGCCAGACCTGTCCGGGTTGGAGCTGGTGAAGTCCATGGCGGAAAAACCGCTGGTGATCTTCACCACCGCATATGCGGAATACGCGATAGACAGTTACGAACTGGAAGCGGTGGACTACCTGCTCAAGCCGATTTCCTTCCCCAGGTTCCTCCAAGCCATCAACAAGGTGTCGGAAAGGATCAAGGCGAGAAGGAAAGACCCTGCCGCGGCGGAGGCGTCACCCGTCAAATCGGACAGAGACTTCTTCATGGTGAAGGCGGACTACAAACTCTACAAAATCGATTACGCCAGCCTCATCTACATCGAAGGGCAGAGCGAATACGTGACATTCCACATGAAGGACAAACGTAGAATCACAGCCTACTACTCGCTCAAAAAGTTGGAGGAGGAACTCCCGGCGAACGAATTCATGCGGATCCACAAGTCGTACATCGTTTCCCTATCGAACATCGAGTCCGTGGAGGGGAACATGGTGACCATCTGCGGACAGAAACTGGCCATAGGGAAGAACTACAAGGACGCACTGCTCAGCGCACTGAATGTATAAGGGCCGAGAAAGTATTATCAACAATATAAACCAATATCACAAATCGAACAGATGAAACAGTTTAATTTCATGATCACAGGAGCCATGCTCCTCGCTTTATTTTCATGTTCCAAAGGGGGCCAACTCGTCCTCGAAAAATATGTCGAAGAGCAAAACAAGGCATTGCCATACAGTTTGGACGAGGATATGAGCTACGATAGCATCAGATGCGACAATAATAAGAAAATCGTGACTCAATATTTCTCCTTAGAAGGGGAAGAAGGAGACATGTCCATCGAAAGCATACGGAATCAGGACGAGGAAGCATGCAAAAGAGGGCTGTTGATCGAGTACCAAAAAGACCCGGACCTCCAAAGTTTTCTCAACATCCTAGAGTTATCGGACTATTCTCTCCGCCTAGTATACACCACCCAAAGCGGCAAGCCAATAAAGACGCTCATCTGGAGTCGTGAGGAATATAGCAAGAAGATCGACGCCGAAGAGATAAAAGAGATCCAAAAAAGACAAATAACCGACCAAGTGAACAGCTTGAAAGCGACCTGTCCGAGCGAGATAGACGAGAGCACGACATTAAAGGATGTATCATTAGATTGGGACATCAACGAGATGACATTCTTGTACGATTACAAACAAGAAGACACGACGATGAGCAAAGACTCCCTCTATTCCTTATTTAAACAAGGTGCGATGCAAGTGGACTTGGAAGATTTTAAGGCATTGGATTTAACGACCAAATTCAAATACATCGTCAAGGAAGACACCTTGGTGATCACCATCACTCCCGACGAATAGTGACGAGGCCACCACAAGTCAGGCGTTCCCTGAAATCGTCCGACAAATAAAACCAGAAACAAAACAATAGATAATACTAACAATAATAAGTAATAAGTAATAAGTAACAAGTAACAAAAAATGAGAAAACTAAGATTCATGGTAGTAGGGATGGGTTTCCTCTCTCTCTTTTCGTGCACAAAAACCAGCCAGTATGTCGTCGACAAATACGTCGAGGAGGAGAACAAAAAACTTCCTATCTCCCTGACGGAGTACATGTCATACGACAGTATAAAATGCGACAAGAACGACAACAACGTCATCATGTATTACGCGTTAAAGAACGAACTAATCATAGAGGCGGTAAAGTCCCAAGATAACGAGGTGACAAAAAGAGTCCTCATAAGCGCCCTCCAAAAAGACGCGAGGTCACAGATGCTCCTCAAAGTTCTGAAAGAATCAGGATATGCGCTCACCGTAAAACAACTCACGAAAGAGCATGAGATGGTAAAAGAAATCACAATCACCCCTGAGGAGTTCAGCCAAGAGCTCGACGAGACACAAACGAAGGACGACATCAAGAGCAAGATCGACAACGAGGTGGAAAGCATGATTGCATTGTGTCCGGCAGAAATCGACGAGTTCACGACGTTGAAAAACGTGGCAATGGATTGGGAGAAATTGGAACTCACGTACATGTATGACCTGCACGACATAGAAATCGAGGACAAGGAGGCGGCCATAGAGAACTTGCGGCAAGCGATAAAACCAACCGTATTAGGTCCGACGATGCGTCTGTACAGAGAATCCGACATTGCCATCACCTATCAATACTACTTGAATGGAGACACGATGAATGTGAGATTCACAAAAGAAGACTACAAAGAATAACGGTCAACGTTATTTGACGAGGTGGGTTCTATCATCAATAGGACCCACCTTTTTTATGGCATGGGGTAATCAGTAAACAGGGGACGGACGACGGGCAAGACAATAAGGAACATACCAAAAAGAATGTCGCCAAACTTCCCAGTTTGGCGACATCTCGAGTTTATCACTCTAAAAAATGAAAACAAACACTATTATGAAAAAGTTTCTTCCGAAATCACTATTCTACACCGACGGGAAGACCCTGGTAAATATTCAGCACCTGAATATTCAGGATGGCGGAATACTTGGATTGCAAGGTCTGCTGCTGAGCGTTAAGCAAGGAGTTCTTTTCACTAAGCATCTCGAATGGGCTCTTCATACCCAAGGAGAACTTCTCCTTCGTCAACTCGTAAGTTGACTCCGCTGCTTGCTCGTTGCTCTTCGAAGCGATGTAGTTCAATTGCGCCGCCTTCGCATCCAAATAAGCGGCCTCTATCGTTTTCTTAAGGTCATCCTTCAGGTTCTCTGTTTCCAAGCCTGAAAGGTTCCTATTCAACTTTGCCTTTTTCACCGAAGACTTTCTCTCCCGGTTGTCAGCGATGGCGTAGTTCAAAGAGAGACCCACGTTCTCGCCGAAATTCTCCTTCAACTGATTGCCTTCTCCATGGTTATTATGTCCAGTACCCACGCCTGCGCTGAGATTCACAGTGGGGTAATAACCCGACTTGGCGCTTTTAATCTGAAGGTCAGCCATCTTTTCATTCAACAAAGCATTGGCGATTTCCGGTCTGGAGTAGAGAGCCATCTCATAGATGGAGTCCTTATTTCCCAAATCGGCCAGCACCTGTTCCTGGGAGAAGTCGAGGCTACGCACATCAAACGGTTGGTTGAGGTCCAACCTGAGGAGCTGCTTCAACTGGAGGAGATTATCCTCCAACTGGTTCTGCGCCACCGTCACCTGATAGAGTTCCGAAACATGCTGCGACTCGATTTGCGCCAAATCGCTCATGGAAACGGAGCCCGCCTCGTACAATTGCTTGTAGCGACTGAGCTGCTCATTGGAAGTCTCCAGCGAGTTTTTCCTCATCGTGACATTCTCCTTCGCATACAAGACCTGCAGATAGCTGGTCAACACCGCGATTTTGATATCCTCTTCCGTCGATTTCAAAGAAGTCTCTTGGATGGTCTCCTGTAATTCAGCCTGTTTGATGTTGTATTTACGTCTGAATCCATTGAACACAGTCCATGAAGCCCCCAAGTTATAATTTCCGCTATATGTATTGACATGTCCACCTTCCGCGAAAGGACTATTACTCAAGTTTTGTCCCGCAGAGAAAGAAACGCCCGGCTGCCATTGGCCCTTTGCCTGTTCCGTAGAAACGCGGCATTGTTCTAATGTAATCCTACCTCTTTGCACGCTGATATTCTGTTGCAAAGCATAGTCGATACATTGGCCCAGCGTCCATTCCTCATTATCTTGTCCGAACGAAAGAGCGGACAAAAACAAAGCACAAATAATAGTTACACTCTTTTTCACACACATTAAAATATAAATATGTCAAGCAAAAGCAAAACTCTAATCGAAGGGCATACAAATGTATAACATTTTTTTCAGAAAAATGTACAATATTTCCAATAATTTTTCGTTATAGCCCAAGAAATATCACACCACACAGATTAAATGCCTATCTATCAGTAAATTACCTTAAGAAGGTCAACATTTCACCTTTCGTACCATCATTTATTTTGCCTTCATCATACACAAGGACTCCATTGACAAATGTCTGGGTCACCTTGTATTTCAACGTTTCGCCCTCCATCGGAGACCATCCGCACTTATAGAGAAGATCCTCTTTCTTCACCTCATAAGGGACATTAGGCTCCACCAACACCAAGTCGGCAAAGAATCCCTTGCGGATAAAGCCTCTCTTCTCGACGTTAAAGATCTTCGCCGGGTTATGGCACATCTTCTCCACCACCTGCTCACGGGTAAAGTTACCACGTTTCGCCAATTCAAGCATCATCGGCAACGCATGTTGGATGGATGGATAGCCGGAAGCGCTTTGGAGGCAATCGCCCTCCTTGTCGCTCAACAGGTGAGGCGCATGGTCCGTCGCAATGGTATCGATGATACCCGACTCAACCGCCTTCAGCAAGTTCACGCGGCTCTTCTCCTTCTTGATGGAAGGGTTACACTTTATCTTTGCGCCCAAACGCTCATAATCGGTATCGTCGAACCACAAGTAGCCGACGCAGGTCTCCGCTGTGATCTTCTTATCCGCCAATGGTTTGTTGTTGAACAAAGCCATCTCCTTAGCGGTCGTCAGATGCAGGACATGCAACCTCGTACCATATTTCTTAGCCAAATCGACCACCTTGGATGTCGATTTGTAGCAAGCGTCGGAGTTGCGGATAATCTCATGGTAAGAGATCGGAATAGGCTGGTCGCCCAACTCCTCCTTCACCTTGGCCAGATTAGCCTGGATCATCTCCTCGTCCTCATTATGGGTAGCCACTGGCAGCTTCGACTCAGCGAATATACGCTCCAAAACCTTCGGGTCAGACAGACGCAGATTGCCCGTGGATGCACCCACAAAGACCTTGATGCCGCACACCTTGTCCTTGTCCGCATTGACAACTTCCTCGATGTTATCGTTGGTAGCGCCCAAATAGAACGCGAAATTCGTCAAACACTTCTGCTTAGCCAACTCAATTTTCTTATCCACTTCAGCCATGGATGTGGTAGGAGGCAAGCAATTCGGCATGTCCATAATAGAGGTCACACCACCTGCCACCGCCGCGCGGGACTCGGATTGGAAGTCACCCTTCTGCGTCAGACCCGGCTCGCGGAAATGTACATGAGAATCAATCACACCAGGCAAAAGCCACTTATCCTCGGCATCAATCACCTCAGCACTCTTCAACACGCTTTCAGGAACATCATCCTTGAAAATCTTGGAAATCTTCTTCCCTTCAATCAACACCGAACCACGGAAAGAATTCCCCTCATTAATGATTTTTGCTTTGTGAATCAATATCGTACCCATCACATATAATATTTTTCAGTTTGAACTTGAATTTTACTTTTACCAAATATACTATTTTTTTTGAGGATATTTTCTAAATAGGCTATTAATTTTTAGCCTAATGACGCCCAAAACGGCTTCACCGAAGATTCCACCGCTCATTTTCGAGCTGCCCAACACCCTATTCACGAAGATGATAGGCACCTCCTTAATCGTAAACCCGCACTTATAGGCAGTGTATTTCATCTCTATCTGGAAAGCATATCCCTTGAACTTGATCTTGTCCAACTCTATAGTCTCCAGCACCTCCCTGCGGTAACACTTGAAACCAGCCGTGGTGTCCGCGATCTTCATACCCGTCACCATCCTCACGTACTTGGAAGCGAAGTAGGACATCAGGACACGCCCCATCGGCCAATTCACGACGTTCACACCACTTATATAACGGGAGCCTATCGCTACGTCAGCACCCTCTTCGGAGCATGCCTTGTGCAGTTTCAGCACATCATTCGGGTTGTGGGAGAAGTCCGCATCCATCTCGAAGATATAATCGTAGCCATGTTCCAAAGCCCACTTGAAACCAGTGATATAGGCGGTGCCAAGCCCCAACTTCCCTGATCTTTCAAGGATATGCAGCCTGCCGGGGAACTCGTTCATCAAGCCCTTCACAATCGCAGCCGTTCCATCCGGCGAATTATCGTCTATAATCAACACATGGAAAGTCTTAGGCAAGCCTAAAACCGCACGAATAATGTTCTCCGCATTCTCTTTCTCATTGTAAGTTGGTATGATTACCACTCCATCGTTCACTTCCATTTCTCCTGATATAGGTTTCTTGCAAATTTAAAAAATGGTTTGGAATTTTTATTGTTATCTTTGCTAAAAAATTCATTGACATTGGACATTAACGATTTATTAAACCTTTTTTCCCCGCACAACACGATCCGAGAAGTGGGGAAATGGTGCGTTGGGACAGAGAAAAACCTAACCCTAAAGGGGCTGGAGGGATCCTTATGCGCCATCCTATTCTCCCAACTCAGAATCAACGGCGGCAAATCACTCTTCATCACCATGGACGACGAAGAATCCGCCGCCTACCTCTACCATGACATCGTCCAACTCATCGGGGAAGAGGAGGTCTTCTTCTACCCCACCTCCTACCGCAGGGTGGACAACGAGCAGAAAGACGCCGCCAACGAGGTGTTGCGCACGGAAGCGCTAGACAGAATCAACTCAGGCAATCCATTCGTCATGGTCTCCTTCCCGGAAGCCATCGCAGAAAAGGTCGTGGACAGCGCCGAACTTAGCGGTAAGACACTGAAACTGCACGTCGGGGAGAGCATCGACACCGACTTCATCATACAGGTACTCTGCGAATACGGATTCTCCCGCGTGGACTTCGTCTATGAGCCTGGTCAATTCTCCGTCAGGGGAAGCATCATAGACGTATTCTCCTTCTCTTGCGAATACCCCTACCGTATCGATTTCTTCGGAGACGAGATCGAGTCCATCCGTACCTTCGACATCGAAAACCAACTGTCACTGGAGAAGAAAGAGGAGATCTCCATCATCTCCAATATCCATGAATCCGCATCTTCCGCCGTCCCTATTTTCTCCCTGCTCGGAGAGAATACATTGCTCTGTTTCCACGATTACCAATTCACATTCGACAAGCTTTGCGACCATGTGGAGAGCATCGGAAGAGAGGACCTCTTTATCGACGACAAAACCTTCGTGGAAGAGAGCTCCCGATTCAAAAGAATCAGTTTCGGCGGGCATAGCGCTTGGGACAAAGCGCCCTGCATCAGCTTCGAATCATCGCCGCAACCCGTATTCAACAAGAATTTCGATTTGGTCAGCAAAGACTTCCGCACCAAAACAGAAGAAGGATACAGTGTATACGTCCTAAGCGACAACCTGCATCAAACAGACCGACTGTCCAACATCTTCGAGGACAGGGGCGACAACATCACCTTCACCCCTATCCGAAAGACGCTACACGCCGGTTTCATCGACCACACCCTGCGGATCTGCTGCTACACGGACCATCAGATATTCGACCGTTACCACAAATACTCACTACGCTCGGATAAGGCGAGGTCGGGTCAACTCTCCCTCACCCTAAAGGAACTGCAGGACTTCAAGCCAGGCGATTACGTTGTGCACATCGACCATGGTGTGGGAAGGTTCGCCGGACTGATCCAGGTGGACGCCAACGGGAAGAAGCAGGAGGTGATCAAACTGCTCTACCAAAACGAGGACATCCTGCTCGTCAGCATCCATTCGCTCCATAAGATATCAAGGTATAAAAGCAAGGAAGGAGACGAGCCCCGCATCAACAAACTAGGTACGGGCGCATGGCAAACCATCAAGGAACGGACGAAGAAGCATGTCAAAGACATCGCCAGGGACCTCATCGCCCTCTACGCTAAACGAAGGGAGGAGAAGGGGTTCGCCTTCTCGCACGACAGTTTCCTCCAATCGGAGTTGGAAGCCTCTTTCCTCTACGAAGACACGCCAGACCAGGTGAAAACCACCGCCGACGTGAAGCATGACATGGAGCAAGACATCCCCATGGATAGGCTGGTATGCGGCGATGTGGGCTTCGGCAAGACCGAAATAGCCGTCCGCGCCGCCTTCAAGGCCACCGTGGACAATAAGCAAGTGGCCATCATGGTGCCAACCACGGTACTGGCGCTACAGCACTACAAGACATTCTCCGACAGACTGAAGAATTTCCCCGTCAAAGTGGATTACCTGAACCGCTCAAGAAGCGCCAAGGATGTCAAGCGAATCATCCATGAGCTTGAGCAAGGAGAGATCAACATCCTGATTGGAACGCAAAAGATTCTAGGCAAAGAGGTTAAATTCAAAGACTTAGGACTTCTCATCATAGACGAGGAGCAAAAATTCGGAGTGTCCACCAAGGAGAAGATCAAACAGATGAAGGTCAATGTGGACACGCTCACCATGACCGCCACCCCAATTCCTCGAACGCTACAGTTCTCCCTCATGGGCGCGAGAGACCTCTCCGTCATCAACACACCGCCACCAAACCGGTACCCGATACAGACCGAGCTCCACACCTTCAGCGAGAAGATCATACAGGAAGCGATTCACTACGAGATGGACCGTAACGGGCAGGTCTTCTTCATCAACAATAGGGTGCAAAACCTCAACGAGATAGCCGCACTCATCAAACGGCTCGTACCGGAAGCGCGCGTCGCCATCGGACATGGGCAGATGAAGGGGGAAGAGTTGGAGAAAATCATTCTGGACTTCCTCGACTACGAGTATGACGTGTTGCTCGCCACCACCATCGTGGAGTCCGGCATCGACATATCCAACTGCAACACCATCATCATCAACGAGGCGCAGAACTTCGGACTAAGTGACCTGCACCAACTGCGCGGAAGGGTCGGTCGAAGCAACAAGAGAGCCTTCTGCTACCTGCTGGCGCCACCACTCACGAACCTCACCGCCGACGCTCGCCGCAGGCTACAAGCCATCGAGAGTTTCTCGGAGCTAGGCAGCGGATTCAACATCGCCATGCAGGACCTCGACATACGAGGCGCCGGCAACCTCCTAGGCGCGGAGCAGAGCGGGTTCATCGCCGACCTCGGATACGAAGCCTACCAGAAGGTGTTGAACGAAGCCATCGCGGAACTGAAGGCGGACGAATTCTCCGAGCTATACGAGGAGCAAGGGAAGGGAGAGAACACTGCCCAAACCTACGTCACAGACTGCCAGATCGAGACCGACATGGAACTCACCTTCCCATCCGACTACATCGAGAACGTTTCAGAGAGGATGTCGCTCTACCGAGAATTGGACAACGTGAAAGATGAAAAGGAGCTCACCGCCTTCGCCGACAGGCTGAGGGACCGTTTCGGCGCCATCCCGAGCCAGACGGAAAGCCTGCTCCAACTCGTAAGACTGCGTTGGGTGGCCGTCAACCTCGGATTCGAGCGCCTCACCCTCAAGCAGGGACGCATGACCGGCTACTTCATCCAAGCGGACGATTCCCCATACTACCAGACCGAAGTGTTCGGCAGGATACTCACCTATCTGCAAGAGCATGCGGTACGCTGCAAAATCAGGGAGACGGGGAATAAACGCTCCATCCAATTCCTCGACGTCGACAGCGTGGAGGAGGCCTATCGGATCCTGAGCAACATATAGTTAATTAAGAATTAAGAATTATGGGGTGAGAGCTAAAATAAAAACATGCCACACCATTATTTGGAGGAAAAATGGGGAGAAAAACAAGGATTTTGATTATTTTTGCACGATAAAAAAAGAAGGGAAAAATGATAAACAGGACATTACTAAGAATTAAGGTAATCCAAATTCTGTATTCGTACTACAAGAACAAGGAGAATGAGACGCCAGAGTTAGAATCCGCACAAAATGAGTTAATTGAGAGTACGGACAAGACCTACGAGCTGTACCACTACTTCTTCCTACTTATCATCAAAATCACCGAATACGTCCAGAAGTTGGCGAAGAAGAAGACATCCGCCAACGAAGCATACGTGAAATTAGCCAACAACCTGTTCGTGCAACAACTCACGAAGAACAAGCAACTACTCTCCTATTTCGACGAGCACGAGGTGGATTGGGCTAACAAGACAGAGGAGAACGAGCTCTTTTGGGACATTCAAATCGAAGAGCAGCAGAACAACCTCATCAAGGAGATCGTACCGCAGATCCTAGAATTGGAGGAGTTCAACAAATACAACGAGACGAAGGAAAACAGCTACATGGAGGACAAAGAAATCTGGAGAAGCATACTCCGCAAGACCATCTCCGATTCCGAATCAATCGGCAGGGAGTTGGAGGACATGTCCATCTACTGGAACGATGACGCGGCGGACGTCATCAGCTTCGTTTCCAAGACGATACGCAACTTCGACGAGGCGCAAGGAGAAGATCAGGAACTGCTCCCTCAATTCAGGGACAAGGAAGACTTGGAGTTCGCCCTGAAGCTTCTGAAGCAATCCATCTACGACGAGGCAGACTACAGAAAGATGATTTTCGAACGCACCAAGAACTGGGACGCCGACCGTGTCGCATTCCTCGACACCATCATCATGCAGACGGCCCTCGCCGAGATATGCAACTTCCCAACCATCCCCGTCAACGTGACCATCAACGAGTACATCGAGATCGCGAAGAGCTACAGCACCGCCAAAAGCGGCATCTTCATCAACGGTCTGTTGGACACCATCGCCAAGGAATTGGTCGAATCCAAGAAGGTCAACAAAGTTGTATACACCAACGCATACAAAAAGTAAAATTATATTCACTTAAAACCTTAGAAACATGATTTCAAGCATTTTATTACAAGCAGCACCAGAGTCGGGCGCAGGGTATTCCTCCATTCTCATGTTGGTTGCCATCTTCGTCATCTTCTATTTCTTCATGATCAGACCACAGAAGAAAAGGCAAGAGGAAATCAAAAAGTTCAGGGATGCGTTATCAGTAGGAGACTCTGTAGTGACTTCAGGCGGCATCCATGGTAAGATTAAGGAGATAAACGACAATACGATGGTGTTGGAGATTGCCAACAACGTGAACATCACGGTCGACAAAGCCTCTATCTTCTCCCTTGGAAACAACCCATCCAATGAAGGTGGAAAATAATGAGTGACTGGATTTCAGATAGTATAAAAAGGATCAAGAGGTTCCTTACCACAAGGGACTTCCTGGTCTTTTTGTTTTTTCTGCTCATATCCACCATATTATGGGCCATGCAAGCCCTACAGAAAGATTATGAAGCGACGGTGGAAGTGCCCATTAACTACGTCAATCTGCCCAAAGACTACATCATCACCAACGAACTGCCCACCCACATTAGACTAACCATGGAGGGGAAAGGCAGCAGCCTTGTCCGGTATCGTATCGGACACTCATTGGGTCCCATCCAAGTGGACATGGAGGAGGTGGCGAAAGGGAAAAGAAAGGTGGCCACCTACACCTACCTCGGGCAAATCAACAAACAAATCAAGTCCGAGACCCACATCAGAAGGTCCTCTCCGGATTCAATCCTTTTCGTTTTAGAGAAACAAAAAAAGAAAACGGTCTCCGTCGTACTCGATGCGGAGATTGAGTTGGAACAACAATATACCTTCAGCGATTCCATCCAAATCACTCCAGCCCGCATCACGGCATACGGTCCGCAATCGGAGCTGAACGAACTGGACACCATACACACGGAGATGCTGACGCTCAACAATGTGAAAGACACGATCACTAAACAAATCGAGTTGAAGAAGATACGCAACGTACGCTTTTCGGACACCTTGATAACGGTGAAGATCATGTCGGAAAAATTCACGGAGAAAAGCGTCCAACTGCCTATAGCCATCAAAAACGTGCCAAGCAACTACACCTTGAGGATATTCCCTTCGGCGACGACCATCAACTATCAGGTGGGACTGAGTTCCTACGAGAAAGTGGACGCATCATCCTTCTCACTATACGTGGACTTCAACGAAGCGAAGAAAAACGGGAAGGACAAACTACAGGTCAAGTTCAGCAAACGCGACAGCAAAGCCTTCAACGTGAAGCTGAAACCTGCCGCCATAGACTATATCATAGAAGAGAAAAGCAATCCATGAAACGAATCGGCATCACAGGTGGAATCGGAAGCGGGAAGTCTGTAGTCTCCGAAGTTTTCGCATGCATGGGCATCCCCACATACAATGCGGACAGTGCATCCAAACATCTCATATCCACCCGAAAAGAACTGATCACAGCCTTAAAGAAGACATTAGGGTGTGACATTTATGTCCATGGCGTCCTGGACAAAAAAAAGATGGCACAACTGATCTTTAACGACAAGGATTTGCTCGCAAAAGTTAACAACATCATACATCCAGCCGTCATAGAAGATTTCCAAGCTTGGAGCGAATCGCAGAATGCCTCCATCGTCGCTTGTGAAACAGCTATCTTGTTCGAATCCAACATGGACAAATTGATGGATATAAGCATCACCGTCACCGCCCCCATTAAGCTACGAATCGAACGTTGCATGAACCGGGACGACATCTCGGAAGAACAGGTCAAGGCAAGGATAAACAATCAAATGGACGATGAGGAGCGGATCAGAAGAGCGGACCATGTCATCTACAACGACGGGAAGCAAGCCATCCTGCCGCAAATCAAAGAGATTCTCGAAACGATAGCTTAAACATACTCCCCTACCCGAGGTCCATCAATCTATCTGTCCCAACTGCGTCTGGTTGTATTGGAAGAGCAAGAAGTTCAGATCATCAATATTGTAGTATTTATTCTCTTGGTGCATGATATAATACTCGATGATCAGATCCGCCTTCGAGGAATGGGAAATCGCATAGCCCGCACTGCGCAAGAGGTCCTGCGTCTCCTCCAGATTCAGTCTAAGAGAGATCGCCAAAGCGAAAACTGTATTCTTCCTCGGCGTATAATCATTATTGGAGATAATCTTCGAAAAGAGCCGTCGGTCAAGATTGGCATTCTTGTAAACCTCCGCATTGGTCATCTGTTTCCTTCGAATCAGTTTAAAAAGCAACGTGCTGAAACTATCCTCAAGACGGTCAAAGATTCCTTCCTCCTGAGCATGCGCCTCAGGTGTGTTCGGAATATAGGGTTCACTTTTTTCACATTCAACCTGCTCCTCCCAGAGAGATGCCTCCTTGGATTTTCCACGTCGGAAATAATCCCGCAACGACCCATGGCGACGGGGATCCGGCTTCACCTCCCTCTCAGTGATATAGCTCGCGACCTCTCCACACATCGCCTGTGCAGTCTTGAACGCATCGTTATTGTAAACGATAAGATAAACGGTCATGCCACCTTCGTAAGCGCCCAAGAAATCATGTATCGCCCTTTGTGCGACCGAGAGGGCCTCGTCCGGAGGATACCCATAAATACCCGATGATATGAGCGGGAAGGCGATGGACTCAAGCTGCTTATCGGCCGCCAACCTTAACGAGTTGGAATAGCAGTTATACAATTGTTGCTCCTGGTTCGGATTACCCTTCTGATAGATAGGTCCCGCAGTATGGATGATGTACTTCGCCTTGGAGTCGAAGCCATCCGTGATGACAGCCTGCCCCGTCTCTATCGGCGCCAATTTATCGCAAGCCGCCTGAAGCTTCGCCGTCCCGGCCGCATGGAAAATCGCACCGCAAACACCTCCACCCATCTGAAGACGGGCGTTGGCCGCATTGACGATGGCATCGGTTTCAACCTTTGTGATATCGTTTCTACTGATCAGTAATGGCATAGTCGTAAATATTTGTGGTAAACATACAAAAAAATTGTCGCTTTTAAGGCGACATAAGTCTAAAAAAATTCCGTGACATTTGTAACGTAATTAATGTTGAACCAATTAAAATTTTACGACAATGGAAAAAGTAACAGAACTCATTTTCATCATCGACAAGTCAGGTTCGATGTCAGGTTTGGAAGCCGACACCATCGGCGGATTCAACTCCATGCTTCAGAAACAGAGGCAAGAGACGGGTATATGCCACATATCAACCATTCTATTCTCCAACTATTCTCATGTGCTACACAACCGCCGCAACATTGAGCGGGTGGAGCCACTCACCCAAAAGGATTATGTGGCCGGAGGAGGAACCGCCTTATTGGACGCCTTGGGTGACGCTATCCAACACACGATAAAGGTTCAGAAACTTGCGGCGGAGGACGAAAGGGCCTCAAACGTAGTGTTCGTCATCATCACCGACGGAGAGGAGAACGCTTCAAGCAAATACTCCCAAAGGGACATCAAAAAGATGATTTCGCACGAACAGGAGAAATACGGTTGGGAATTCATCTTCCTCGGCGCAAACATCGATGCGATCGACACAGCGAACGACTATGGTATCCGCAAGGAACGCGCAAGCAACTACGTATGCGACTCGGCTGGTGTCAACCTAAACTTCAAATGCGTAGCGAACGCCATCTCCCATCTTAGGAAGAAAGGGTCCATCTCGGAGAATTGGGACGAGGAAATCATGGCCGACTTTGAGGAAAGGGGGAAGAGGCTTTAGACTATAGTTGTTAGAGGGGAGGTGGGGATATGATCTCACATAGCATCAAACAAAATGCGAGGAGGCAGTGCGAGCACTACCTCCTCGTTCTATATCCACAATCAACCATCAATCCACTTTTTCCTTCAGGAGTGCGAAGTCGGTCACATCCTTGATGGTTTTAACATAATGGAAACTCAATCCTTTCAGGTATTCCGGTTTGATCTCATCAATATCCTTTTTGTTTTCCTCGCAAAGGATAATATCCTTGATGCCAGCACGTTTGGCGGCCAGTATCTTCTCCCTAATACCACCGACAGGGAGCACTTTCCCGCGAAGGGTAATCTCGCCCGTCATCGCCAAATTCTTGCGGACCTTACGCTTAGTCAAGGCAGAAACAATAGAGGTAGTCATCGTGACACCAGCGGAAGGACCGTCCTTTGGCACGGCGCCCTCCGGCACATGCACGTGAATGCTGTACTCCTCGAAGAGATCGTTAGGAATATCCCAATAGTCCGCATGGGCACGTATATACTCCAAGGCCAAGACCGCAGACTCCTTCATCACATCGCCCAAGCTTCCGGTAAGGGTCAGTTTAGGCGCTTTAGACTTGCTCAAGCTCGTCTCCACATACAGGATTTCACCTCCCACAGCAGTCCAAGCCAGACCTGTCACCACACCCGCGAAATCATTTCCTTGGTACTCATCGTGCGAATAACGCTCCACACCCAGATAATCCTGAAGGGATTCCTTCGTGATGACAGGCTCGTAAGCCTCCTTCATGGCAATCTTATAGGCCACCTTCCTCATCACCTTGGAGATTTGCTTCTCCAACTCACGCACACCCGATTCCCTGGTGTAGGAGGTGATGATTTTCTCCAAGACATCAGAAGGGATAGAGACCTGCTCGGATGTCAGGCCATGCTTCTCCAACTCGTTCGGGATAAGGTGGCGCTGGGCGATCTGAATCTTCTCCTCCGTGATATAACCGCTCACCTCTATCAACTCCATACGGTCCAACAGAGGTTGTGAAATCGTATTCAAATTGTTAGCCGTAGCGATGAACATGACATGGGAAAGGTCATAATCAATATCCAGGAAATTATCATGGAAAGCGATATTCTGCTCTGGGTCAAGAACCTCCAGCAAAGCCGACTCAGGGTCACCCTTCATGTCATTGCATACTTTATCGACCTCATCCAAGATGAATACAGGGTTGGACGACTCCGCCTTCTGCAAGCTCTGGATGATACGGCCTGGCATAGCGCCAATATAAGTACGGCGATGTCCGCGGATCTCCGCCTCGTCATGCAAACCACCCAACGAAATACGCACATACTTCCTATTCAACGACTCCGCTATAGATTTGCCAAGGGAAGTCTTACCGACACCTGGAGGGCCATATAAGCAAATGATAGGCGACTTCATGTCACCCTTCAACTTCATGACGGCCAGATGTTCCAAGATACGGTCCTTCACCTTCTCCATGCCATAGTGGTCACGGTCCAAGATAGACTTGGCCTTCTTGATGGAATGGCTATCCTTCGTGTACTCGCCCCACGGCAGATTGACGATGGTCTCCACATAATTCAGTTGTACACCGTAATCATGGGAAGTGACCTGCGTTCTCTCCAACTTGGCGAGTTCATCCTCGAAGACCTTTTTCACCTCATCCGACCATTTTTTCCCCTTGGCCTTTTCCCTCAGTTTCTCAACATCCTTCGACGAAGAATCACCCATTTCCTCTTGGATGGCCTTCATCTGTTGCTGCAAATAATACTCCTTCTGTTGCTGGTCGATACCCTCCTGCGTCTTCGCTTGGATAGCCATCTTGACCTCAACGAGCTGGAGTTCCTTGTTCAGCAATTCCAGAAGGGTGTATGCCCTTTCGTAAACGTTCGTAGTTTCCAACAGATTCTGTCTGTCGTCCACACTCAGGTTGAAGTTGGCGGCGATGAAATTGATTAACTGCAAAGGTCCGTCAATATTTTTCACGGCGAAAGAGAGTCCGTTCGGCACAGAGGATGAGCCCTTAACGATTCGAATGGATACATCCTTCAACGCTTCAATCAGCGCCGTGAAATCCTTGCGGGATACCGTGTCGTCCATCACCTCAGGGAAAGAGGAAACCGTACCCTTATAGTACAACCGTTCTGACGAATAGCTCGTCAGCTTAATTCTATGTTTGCCTTGAAGAATAGCTGTAGTGGAACCATCAGGCAATTCCAGTATTTTCAGCACCTGCGCCACACAGCCCACTGGGAATATATCATCTTGCTCAGGAGAATCCACACGGGCGTCCTTCTGCGTGAAAGCCCCCAGATAACCATGGTTCTTATAAGCGGCCTTCACCGCATTAAGGGAACGTTTTCTTCCTAAAGAAACCGGCAGCACCACGTCAGGGAACAACACCACATTACGAAGAGGGAGAACAGGGATGCTCTCATCCTCCCCGATATTGAAGACGAAGTTCGGTCCTCCATCCGCAATCAACGGGAAGAATTCCGTTCCTTCCTCATTATCCCCCACTCCCAACAAAATGTTCTCAACGTCTTTTTTCATTGTCTGACATATATTTTCACCGATTACGTCATTTTGTCAGTCTGCATATACGGACATATGTCTCCATTGACCATAACCCGACATTTAAAACAACTGTATATCAGTGCATTGTTCGAATATTAATAACACTCTCTACTAATAATACACAATAGTCGTGCCAAAGGCTCTCTCCCACTCCGTTTCTGAAAATATGGCAGAAGGAGGAGCGACACACTTGATAGATCCCATACAGAATGAACAACGGAAGAGACACCACGGTGTGATGTCTCTTCCGTCATTATGTTACTTACCCTAAGGGTTATTGTCTCAGCAATGTGAAGTGGCCCAGGAACTGGCGGTCGATCTCCTCCACGTCGATCACGTACCAGTAGTCGGTGGAAGGCATCGGTTGGCCTTTGTAAGTACCGTCCCATCCGTCTTCCTTGGAGCCCAAGTACTCT
>JAGCGM010000258.1 GCA_017649635.1 Paludibacteraceae bacterium
GGCGGGAAGCGCCGTAGGCATCGGCAACTTCCTGCGATTTCCCATCCAAGCCATCCAGAACGGTGGCGGCGCCTTCATCATCCCCTATATCGTGTCGTTCGTCCTCCTAGGTCTGCCTTTGGTCATGGTGGAATGGTCGACGGGCAAGTTCGGCGGTCTGCACGGGCACCACTCGCCTCCGATGATCATGCAACGGCTGGACCACCACAAGATCTGGCGCTACACAGGTTCCTTAGGCCTCTTCTCCAGCCTCATCATCTCCTCCTACTACTGCTACATAGAGAGTTGGATCCTTTCCTATGCGATACACTCCGTGATCGGTTCGTTCAACGGCATGACGGAGACGGAGATATCCGCCTTCTTCGACACCTACCTGAACCTCAAGGAGTCCACCTTCGGAATCCCCTACGACACCCTGCTCTGCTTCATCTTCTGCCTATGGCTGAACATCTTCATCATCAGCAAGGGCATCAACAAAGGTATCGAGAGGGTCGCTAAGATATGCATGCCGATGTTGCTGTTCTTCGGACTGTTCCTCGTCGTCAAGGCATACTCCCTCAAGGCGGGCGACAATGGCGCCATCTGCGACGGAACGACCGCCATAGACTTTCTTTGGACACCAGACTTCAACTCACTCTCCAACCCTAAGATATGGTTGGCGGCGGCGGGACAGGTCTTCTTCACGCTCTCCCTCGGCATGGGAGCCATACAGACCTACGCCTCCTACCTGAAGCGGGACGAGGACATCGCCCTCAGCTCCATGACCTCCGCCTTCACCAACGAATTCACGGAGATCATCCTCGGTAGTGCCATCATCATACCGATCGCGGTGGGCTACCTCGGCATCGACAAGGTGGTCGAGCTGGCGCAGACAGGAGGATTCGGACTGGGATTCCGCACCATGCCTTATCTTTTCGGGCAATGGGGAGATTTCCTGTCGGCCATGGCGGGGCTCGCCTTCTTCGGACTGCTCTTCTTCGCCGCCATCACCTCCTCGCTCTCCACCACGCAACCCTTCGTAGCCTTCCTGTCCAACAGCTATAACTGGTCGCAGAAAAGCACCTCCTACACCCTAGGCGCGATCATTCTCATCATCGCCCTTCCGTGCATCTTCTTCTTCGAGAAAGGGGTGTTCGACCAATACGATTTCTGGGGAGGCACCGTGGCCCTCTTCCTCTTCGCCACCATAGAAGCCATCGCCTTCTCATGGGTGATGGGCATCGAGAAGGGGTGGAAGCTGATCAACTACCATGCGGATATGCAGATACCGAAGTTCTTCAAATACGTGCTGAAATATGTCACGCCGACCATGCTGATCACCATCTTCCTCGCCGCCCTCTTCAAACCGAAGAACGACGACTGGTCGCTGATTAGCCTGAAGGGTTGGCCGTTGGACGACTCCGCCATCATAGCGGAACTGACCCATCAAGGCATCTCGGCAGACGACCCGAACATCGCCTACATCGACGGGGCAAGGATCGGCATGGCCATACTCCTGGTGCTCGTCTGCGTACTAATCTGGCATGCGTCCTACACAAGGGAACAACGCATCCTCAAAGAAAGAAGGGAGGGTAAATCATGAAAACATCCGTTCTATTCATGCTCATCGTACAGGGTACCGTGACCGTCATACTCGGCATCCTCTTCTATAAGGTGCTGACCATCGGGAAGAAGGGGAAGAGGAAAGTTAAGAATTAAAAATTAAGAATTAAGAATTATAGGGCATTCGCATAGATTGGCGAACGCATAATGTTTTTGTCACACCGATCGTAGAGACGCGCCACGTCCCTGCAACAAACATAATCGCACCACGTCCCTACGTTGTGGGCACCGATTTTGGATTTTATGCCCTTATTGTTTATTTGCGCTAATAATCAATATAATGAAAAATGACACGGCGAATACCCAATGGATGCGTTGCGTGTCCGCATTGAAAAGTCATTTCAATCCCTAGCCCAGGGCAACATCCTGGGAAAATGCAGGTGCACGTTTGATTGATTGGGTTATATTGCTGTGAATTTTTGGGGGATAGGATTAATTAGGGGAATATAGATTATCCGTTCGTTTTTTTGCGTTATTCTACAACGAAAACGATGTGCATACTGAGACGATGTACAATATTGAGACGATGTACACATCGTCTCTACAATCAACGGACGTGGAATCGTCACGTTCTCTGGAGGATACCCAATTCTTAGTTCAAAATCATCCCTACTCTACCGCCGACAACGCATCATACGACTCCACCAACGTCGCACCGCCCAGCACATACCTGAAACCCAAAGAGATAGTATTGCTACGGAATCTGCCATGGAAAGCGCGCTCGTCCGCATTCACCAAATCGAAGGCGTAACGGTAGGAGAGCATCAACTTCCAGTTCTCGTTAAGGTTATATCCGAACTCTGTGCCAAGCGACATGCCGAAGCATTGGTTCATCTCCTTGTTGTCCAACTCATACCGGCGATGCTCCTCGCCATTATAGAACATAGTTGGTGTTTTTTGGCTAATGAAGAAATCCCCCTGTATACCGTAGGAGAATCCCAACCAGAAGTCTGATATAGGGAAACGGTACGTCAACAAGACAGGCAAGGTGATGTAGCGGAAACGACATGTGCTAGGAGCCTCACCCTCCCACTCGTCGGTAGGCTCAAGCCTATAGCACTTGGTGACATGCGCCGCCCCGAAGCCTAGATACCAATTGGGTGCGAACGAATAGGAGGCCCTGAACTCAGGAAGGAAAGAGACAGCGTTCTTCATGAGGAAATTAGGCTCGTCCGCCCTATTGGAGCGGGAGATGGATGCTCCCAAATCCACACCAAATTCCCACTGGGCACTCGCCAACAGAGGGGCGAGGGAGAGCAATATCAGACTAAATATACGTTTCATACTTCAACTTTGCCACAAAGATAAACAAATCTACCAATGTAACGGAAATCATTTCCGCTTATTATCCTTCGCAGGAAGATATAACGACCAAGAGCCACCCTCTTTCGTGACGGAGAGCTTATATTCGGCGCCCTCCATAATCGGGCAGTTATACCCCTCATGACCGACCGGCACGCCGAAAAGGACCGGGTAGTCATACTCTGCCACCGCTTCACGGATCACCTTCTCCGCGGAGACCAGCGTCGGATCCTCAGGGATGTCGGAGAAACAACCGACCACCAGTCCGGCCAAGTCCTTGAGCACACCACCCAGGCGCAGGTTATTCATCATACGGTCGATATGGTAAAGCCGCTCGCTCAGGTCCTCGATAAAGAGGATCTTTCCCCGCATATCCACGTCGTAAGGCGTGCCGCGCAGGGCGTAGAGCAAGGAGAGGTTGCCACCGAAGACAGGGGCATGGACCTCCCCCAACCTATTCAGCGGAGAAGCCTCCACGGCGCACTCCACACGCTTGCCCTTCAGCAGGTCGCGCAGGGCGGTGGCGGATTTACTGTTGGAGGAGATAGCCTTAGCCATCACCCCATGGAGCGAAGCATAGCCATGCTGATGGAAAGAGGCGTGCAGGGCGGTCACGTCGCTGAAGCCGATCAACCACTTCGGCGACTGGGCGAACTTCGTGAAGTCCAGCTTGTCCACGATGCGCATGCAGCCATATCCGCCACGCGCGCAGAGGATAGCCGAGACGGCGGGGTCGTCCATCGCCAGCTGCAAATCCAGCAAACGATCCTCGTCCGATGCGGAGAACCGTCCGCAATTACCCTTCGCCGTGAAACCCACCTGGGCCACGAAGCCCCACTTGTGCAGGCGGGCGCATGCCCCGTCTATCAACGCAGGATCCACCGCACCCGCAGGCGCCACGATGGCGATCTTATCGCCCTTCTTCAAATATCTCGGTTGAACTATCATATACGTCCCTTTCTTTTTCTTACAAAGTTAAGAGGAAAAAGAGAAAGTGGCAATGGAAATCATGAATTAAGAGGTAAAAATTTAGGGGGCAGGGAGAATCAATCTTGTAATTAATTGGGAGAATTGTTTCGTTCATCACAGATTAAAATAATTAATAGGGTTCTGTCCTATCCTCACTATATTGGTTATCAACTTCCCTAAATATATGGAATCATCCAGTTCCTCCCCTTCAAACTCAATCCTGTTGGAGAACCTAGGGTCCTTGGATTTATAACTATTCGTAAGCCGAATTACCTCTTTAACGACCCCGTCCACATGACCGATCAACAAGGTAGCATTGTTAACTCTCGAGAGCGATACCCTCCAGTATTTTCTTGTGGCTTCATAAATAGAAGGTCGATAATACTCACTCTTTCTATCCTTACAGTTATAGGTGTTCTTTATATTAACAAAAACAATCTTTTCGTCAGCTGACGGATTTATATATTCATTCATAACAATCTATTATTAAGTGGTTTATACTAAAATCATCTGCATGACGAAGCCTGCAACACCTCAAAGCGCAACCCAAGCGCACCGAGGATACGAAGGAACATTCCCGCACCAGGCTCCACACTACCCTTCTCGATGCGAGAGATATAGGATTTGTTAGTACCCATGCGCTGGGCCAACTCTTGCTGAGTGACTTTCTCCCTCTTCCTAGCTTCACGGATAATCTGCCCCACACAATAGGCGTAAGCCTCCTTGCGGAATGCCTCGCGCTCAGGGGTTCCCACCTTGCCGAAGCGTTCGTCCATCATAGCGTCAACACTCATTATGTCATTTCTTTCCTGCATAATATTCCTTTTTTAATCGTATTGCCATATCTATTTCACGCTGTGGCGTCTTCTGAGTTTTCTTTTGAAAACCATTGAATAACATCACCACATTTCCCTCATCGAAAATAAAGAACACACGGAAAATATTACCATTATGCTCAACTCGTAGTTCGTAAATCTCATCACGAAGGTACTTTACAAACTTCGAATTAATACGCTCTTGTGTCTTTAGCATATCAATAACATAGAAGACCTTACGAGCCTCTGCCTCCGTGAGAGACTGAATGAAATCCCTAAAATAGGACTTGTACGCTGATACAATCCTTTCTGATTTCGCAGATGCAAATATGCCAAAAGTTTCCATATCAAGCAACTTTTTTTCAAAAAATAATACAATTAATTCAACCGTTTCGAGAACAGTCACATTCCAACGCCCATTGTGATTCCCCTTTGAGGTTCCGTTACCCCACCCTTGGGAATCGAACACGCCCCAACGGCACTTCCCATCACCTCGAAACCGTCACCACAAACCGCCGATTGACCATGTCACCCGACGGATGAATCGCCTGTACCACAACGATATACGGTGCGACGGCTACCAATGCACCTCCGTCCGTACGGCCGTCCCAAACCAACTCGCCCGACACGGAAAGGGGCAACGAATGGCCTAACGTCCGCACCACCGCACCGTTCAGCGCATAGACACGCACGTTCGCCAAATAGCCGGGCTTGTCCAGGTTGTAACGCAGGTGCCAGAACCCGGAGGCTTCGAGATAGGGAGCACACAACGGATCGGCCTCGAAAAGGATGTCCTCGACCGCCATCATCGCCTGGTTCTCACAGCCCGGAGAGGCATAGCCCGTCGCAGGGGAGGCGGAGGTCCACGACGAACCCTCTAAGGAGACACGTTCCAACGAGACCCCCACCCCCATGTCAGGCACCCCCTCCACGTGCAGGTCGGGGGCGAAATAGGCCTCGTCGATCAAGAGGGAATCGGACGTGCGGAAGAGGGAGACCCATCCCCCCGCATTGTTCAGGGCCGCCATGTTGGACATCTGCACCATCGCCCCGTCGGACGCACACGAAGAGAGGGCACCCAACTTCTCCGGGTATTTCGTAACCACCTTATACTCATCAGGATAGATCAACGAAGAGGTGGAGGCAATCCGCTTGCCATAGCTAACCGCACCATCCTTCTTCCTCGCCGCAAGGCTGAGCCCGGACAAGTCGATGACCTTGTCGGAACGGTTATAAATCTCCACAAACTCAGCCCCATCCGCAGACGGAGCGAACATGATTTCCGTGAAAATCAAATCGTTAGGATCAGGCAATGAGGGAGGGTCGAGCACGAAAGCCGGTTCGCCCTCCACCATCCAACCCGAGAAGGAGAAGGTGTTCGCCTTCGACTTAGGATACTTGCAATAGATGCCCGAATAGGAGGCTTGCGTCAAGGTGTTATCGGTGACGGAGAGCTCCTGACGGAACGACTCCTCGTCATTCAGTCTGGAGTAGACCACCCATTCGCCCGCACTGCTACGGGTCACCTTCACCTCCACACGCAACAGCTTCTCGTTCTGCGGAGGGAGGAGCCTCATCGTGTCCCCCTTCGCCAAGGTGACGACGCTCCCGCTTTCCTTGCGGAAGCATAAGGAGATCTGTCGTTTGGAATCACCCAAGCGCAGGAAATAACCGGAGGAGGAACCATCGATCGCCGGCGCGTCGACCGCCAAATAGTAACGGGCGAAACACGAGCCGGTCGGCTGGGTCATGGTGACGGTGAGACCCCACTCCGCATCGTCCATCGCGACAGAGGGGGCGAAGAGATAGCTCTCACCGGCCACATTGTTCGAGGAGGAAACCACCCCGTCGGCGACCGAAAAGAGGGAATCCGTGCCCACACAATAAGAGGGAATCACACCATCCGCAAAGGATACATTCAGCTGAGCAAACGCACAGAAAGGGCACAAAAAAGCCCACACAAACAAATTTTTTTTCATTCAACAATAACTTTTATAATTAATTACTACAAGTAAACCGCAAACAAATTATCTTTGCAGAAAATTAGAGGATGGCAAACACATCCTTCTCGCAAAAGTATAAAATATTGAGAAAATTCATATAAAAATTACAAAAGAAAAATGAGAGTAGCAATCGTTGGAACAAGCGGCGCAGTGGGACAGGAATTCCTCCGCGTATTAGCAGAACGTAATTTCCCGTTGGATGACTTAGTACTGTTCGGATCGTCTAGAAGTGCAGGACGCACATACGAATTCAAAGGCAAACAATACACCGTCAAGGAGTTGAAGCACAATGACGACTTCAAGGGTGTGGACATCGCCTTCACCTCCGCAGGAGCCAGCATCTCGAAGGAGTTCGCCGAGGACATCACCAAGTACGGTGCCGTGATGATTGACAACTCCAGCGCATTCCGCATGGACAATGATGTTCCATTGGTTGTGCCTGAGTGCAATGCGGAAGATGCGCTCAACCGTCCGAGAGGCATCATCGCCAACCCTAACTGCACCACCATCATGATGGTAGTGGCTTTGCAACCGCTCGAGAAGATCAGCCACATCAAACGCATCCACATCGCCAGCTACCAAGCGGCCAGCGGCGCAGGTGCGGCAGCCATGGCGGAGTTGGAGCAGCAGTACAGGGAAGTGTTGGACAACAAGCCTGTGACCGTCAATAAGTTCGCTTACCAATTGGCATACAACGTCATCCCTCAAATCGATGTCTTCACAGACAACGGATACACGAAAGAGGAGATGAAGATGTTCAACGAGACGAAGAAGATCATGCACAGCGACGTGAATTGTTCAGCGATGTGCGTGCGCGTGCCTTCGCTCCGTTCCCACTCAGAGTCCATCTGGATCGAGACGGAGAAGCCAATCAGCGTGGAGCAAGCGCAAAAAGCCTTCGCCGAGGGTGAGGGTCTGCAGTTGATGGATGATCCAGCCAACAAGAAATACCCAATGCCTCTCTTCTTGGCAGGCAAGGACGACGTATACGTAGGACGTGTACGCAAGGACTTGGCGAACGAGAACGGCTTGACCTTCTGGATCGTAGGCGACCAAATCAAGAAAGGCGCCGCTTTGAACGCTGTACAAATCGCAGAATACCTCATCAAGGTAGGAAACGTAAAATAATTGATCATCATAAGGGAATGGTTGTGTGGAGACATGCAACCATTCTTTTTTTTACAACCCTAAAACAAACCACTACCTCATCCACCCTTCAACCCGATAGACCCTCTCCATCAGTTTACGTTCCGCACCACTCACCGATTCCCTGAACCAAACCTCCATGCGGGCGGCATAGTAGTCTTCATAGTCACCCTCATAAATCGTGAAACACTGATGATCAACCAACTGATGGAAGGGAAAATCCTCCGTGGAACCCAACGAGACAGCTGAACGTTCAAGGATGCGATCCTCCGACAAAGGGATGTTCTCCGTCGCCTCAAAACACTTCAGAAAGATTTTCCCGGCGGGTAGCCCCGTGTAGTAGAAAGAGTAGCAATAGCATCCGTATTCCCCCGACACCTGTAGGTAAGTACTTGTGTCAGAGGCAATCACCTCCCCCGAATCAGAAGGTAATTCATAAGCGAGACCATCAGGGATCTTATGCTCCGCGCCAAACCCATCAGGAGCATTCATGGCAGACAAAGAGGCAATGGGCAAAAGGAATGCCCACGAGGACAGCGTCACAGCGACGGAGAGAAGCGTCCTCCACCATTTGCGGCACATCAGCAACACGACCCACGACGAAAGCGTGGTGACAGTAGCGACTATCAGCAAAATCGCACAGACATAATCAAGGGGAGAGGGGACCTGAGTAAATGTATAGATGGCCAATAGCAGAGACAATATCCCCAGCAACGGGAAGCAGAACCACCAGCGAAGCAGGAACTGCTTCACAGCACGTCCGAGAGACCGATTCCGCTCCTCCGACATTACTTGATGACAATTTCGATACGTCTATTCTTCTGGCGGTTCGCCTCGCTCGTATTAGGCACAAGCGGTTCAGAAGAACCTTTACTTCTAGCCATCACACGATTGATAGGACAACCAGCCTGGATCAGCAACTTACGCATCGCCTCCGCGCGTTGCATACCCAGCTCGATATTCTTAGACTCCTTACCCAAGTTGCACGTATGACCCCATATGAGGACCTTACGTCCTGGCGTCTTCTTGATGTAGTTTGTCAAGTCGTTGATATAGGTTTGTATCTCATCGTTCATTTGGACGACCGCCTCACCCAGTTTGAACTCCACCTGCACGTTATTGTTCAGCCACTTAACGACCTCCTTCACGTTAGCGAGTTCACGCGCCTTGCGCTCCTCCTCCTGTTGCGCCAATTGGCGGGCTATACGCAGCACTTCTCCGACCTCGTCCTCCTCCGACTTCCTGATTTCAGCATCCCTGACCGCATAGTCCTCATCCTCCTCGATGATACACTCATGTTGCATTTCAGGCAATGGGAAGATACGCGGCATACCGAAGGTAATACCCACCTTCAAGCCGGCGGCCATCAGATGAGCCCTGTCCACCCTATCGGAAGAGAGCACACCAGGGTAAGTGTTTCCATCGAACAAGGGACCAGTATGGTCCTCCACCAAGTTGGTGAACCCGAAGTTGAAATAGAGACCCATATAGAGGCTCATATCACCATGCTTGAACGAACGGAGCATGCCTGCGTCGACGAAGACACCTCCACCGAGTTTGCGCAGGGAAGCCTCCCCCTCGTAAGCCTCTTCGGAAAAGAAACCATGCTGGGGAAGATTTTCGTATTCGATATTCGTAAGGCGCTCAAAATAGCCTTTGGTCTCCATTTTACCATCCAGTATCTGGTAGTTGTTAGAGATCGGCACATAGAGTTTGAGACCCGCGCTTCCGAGGAAGCTCCACCATGAACCGATAGGTTGTTGGTAATAAGCGGCCACAGGGACTTCGAGATTGACCACATGCTGCTTCTCCCTCCAATCGGTAAAGATGACCCTATACTCGTACGGCTCGTTGTTTTGGGCGTCCACGGCGGCACGCGATATGCGGTAATCCTCATAGAAGGAGCGGGCGTTGTACCAGCTGAAACCAAGACCCAAACCCGCACTCCAATGCTCGTCGATGGCACGACGGTAGGCAGCCCTCACCTCCATGCCCGTGCCAGGGGTGAATTCACCACCTCCGGGCGAGAACTGGATAGAGTGCAATCCTCCTCCTACGGTCAAGTCCAAGTAATGATCGTAATTTTGAGCCCGCAACTGCGGCAACAGCGACACAAGCAAGCCTATTAATATCAAACCCTTTCTCATACTCATATCTCAAAATCGTTACATTCAAACTCATACGGGAGAATCATCCCTTATTTCCTGATCACCTTCACAGTCATGCCATCCACCTCGACGATGTACGCCCCCGAAGGGAAGTCGCGGAAGTTCACCTGCGTCTTACGTCCCATGAACGTGGTGCTCAGAAGCGACACACCAGTAGTGTTCATCACAGAGAGAAGATGGACGGAACCATTGTCCACGCTCAACTCGACAGTCGCATTTTCGGACGTCGGATTAGGGTAAACGGAGAGCATGGTATTCGTAGCGTTATCGAACCACTTCTTGCACGTGCGTAGCTGACGACCATCCGCCGTGACAGCCTCCAAGTAATAGCTACCCGACAAGCCCTTCTTCTCGCAGTAGTACGGAGAGGTGGCGCCACCTACCTTCACATCGTTGTGATACCACTGGTATGAAAGGAAGATGTTCTCCGTATTGACAGCGGAGACAACATCCTGCCAGATATCAATGATATAGTCGTTGGAGAGGTTCACCCTCAAGTCCACATCAAAGAACGGTGTGACGGAGTTGATAGCGTTCTTGAACTGGATGCTAGCCCTATAGACATCCGCAGGGCAGTCCGGTATGACAATCCGCACTTCATTATCCGCACTGATCTTCGTGAATTCGACGTCGACGAAGCCCGCCAGCTTAGCCTCCTCGCTGAAGACGATCCTATACTCGGTAGGCGCTTCGGAGTTGAGCAGCGAGTAACGGATGACATCCTCCGTGTTCGGACAATAACCGAATGACGGAATGATCAGGGTATCCACCATCATCTCATCGATATCCATGGCGAACAAGGTGGAAATAACCGTATCCGAAGTGATGACGAAGCTGATCGATCTGGCGGTATCACCATCGCCCCACTTCACGAAATGGAAGCCTTCATTAGGGATCGCCTGCAGATTGACGACCGTACCGTAAGGATACTCGCCATCACCGCTCACCTTACCGACGTTACCATTGATCTTCGTGATGACAGAGAAGATCTTAGGGGTATACACAGCCGTGATGGAGGTATCATGCGAGCCCATGGAGAGCGGGAATTCCACATCCCATCCGACGAAGTCATGTCCGACCTTAGACGGTTGCAAGGAGTCTATGCTCCTACGTTGGATCGTATCCCTGAAGAATCGGGAAAGGGTCGCCAACGTATCGTTGTCGCTGATCACCGTGACGTGGTATACGTTTGGCGTAAATGCGGAGGTGAACGTGGAGTCGCTCGTCACAACCACCGAACGTGGGTTGGAGCGGTCGCCATCCGCCCATGACGAGAAGCGGAAGCCCTCATCAGGGAATGCGGAGAAGGTGATCGTATCACCGAATGCGACAGGGTTCACGAAAGGATGTTCCACCTTACCATTCTCGGATGCGAGCACTTCGATATGGTAGGTCTTCTTAACCCACTGCGCCTCGATGGTGAGGTCACTTGCGCCCACCTTAATCGGGAGGGAAGGAGACCATCCCACAAAGTCATGACCCACCTTCTCCGGAATCAGACTCAGCAGGGAGTCTGTGATAGAGTCACCATAAGTGACATTGAATTTCAGGAGCGTATCACCGTCAAGCAATGCGGCGAACACGTATGTGTTAGGCATAAATACCGGTATCAATGCAGTGTCGCCGACCACCTCTATTCCACGAGGATTCAGCGTATCGCCATCCGCCCAAGAGATGAAGTGGTATCCCACGAATGGTTCAGCCGTCAACGTGATCGTATCCCCGTAAGTGACAGGGTTCTGGAAGTCCGCGATGATCTTACCCCTCTCGAACAAGGTATCGAAGGTCAACTCCAACGATTTCTTCGTCCACTGCGCCACGATCGTCACATCGCCCGCACCCACCGTGACAGGAAGTTTAGGGAGCCATCCACCGAAATCATGTCCGACCTTTTCCAACGAGACGTTCACGAAAGATTCCGTAATCGTATCACCATAATAGACCGGCAAGGTCTTCACGACGGTATCCTCATTCATGACAATGAGAGAATAGAGGTTAGGCTCGAAGACAGGGGTCAGGGAGGTGTCACCCGTCACGACGATGGCACGAGGGTTGGTTGTCACGCTATCATTCCAAGCGACGAAATGGTACCCCTCCGAAGGCTCAGCCGTCAAGGTGACTGTTTCTCCATAAGCGACCGGGTTCTCGAAGTCCACCACGATCATACCACGCTCCAGAAGCGTATCGAAAGTGAGTTCGAAGGTTTTCCGCTGGAACTGCGCCTCAACCGTCAAATCAGCCGCTCCCATCACAGGAGGGAGAGTAGGTTGCCAACCGATGAAGTCGTGGCCCACCTTCTCCGGCGTGACGCCGAGGGAAGACTCCCTGATGCTATCCCCATAGGTGATGGCGATATGTTTCAACGTGTCACCCTCGCTTAGAAGCGTCAGGTAATATTGGTTCACCTCGAAGATCGGAGAGAGTGAAGTGTCGCTGGTGACCACCATCTGACGAGGGTTGGTCGTCACAGTGTCACTCCATGAAACGAAATGGTAGCCTTCATTAGGCTCCGCAGTCAACGTGACCGTATCGCCATAAGCGACCGGATTCTCGAAGTCCACGCTCACCACACCGTTTTCATACAAAGAATCGATCGTAAAATTGAATTTCTTCCTCGTAAATTGAGCCGTCAATGTCGTGTCAGCCATATCCATCACAAACGGGAACTCAAGCGACCAGCCCGTAAAGAGATGGCCCACCTTCTCCGGCGCATCTCCGACAAGGTTCTCCATCACGGTATCCCCGTAGGCGACTGGAATGCTGCGCAAGGTATCCCCCTCATTCATCACATAGAGCATATATTGGTTCGGCTCGTAGATCGCGGCGAAGAAGGTATCACTGGTGATGCGGAATCTACGGGTGTTCAACGTCACACCATCCGTCCATGAAACGAAGTGGTAACCATTCTCAGCCACAGCCTTTACTGTGATCATGGTGTTATAGGCTATAGGATTCTCAGGGGTGACAACTATATTGCCCCAATCCGACAGCGTATCGACAGTGACGATGAACATTTTTTCTGTCCACCGCGCCTCAACCGTCATGTCCGAATCGCCCGCCATGAAAGGAAGTTCAGGCGACCATCCCACAAAGTCATAGCCCACCTTCTCCCAAGAGAGTTTCACCAACGAGTCGGTGATCGTGTCACCATAAGCAATGGCGAAGCTATCCTTGACATCACCATCGCTCACGATATAGAGCATATGGCCATTCGCCTCGAAGAGAGGAGAGAAGGAAGTATCACCTGTCACAACGACCGAACGAGGGTTTGCGGCATCCCCATCGATCCAGGATACGAAATGATATCCTACGGAAGGCTGGGCCGTCAATGTAATCGTGTCACCATAAGGTACCGGGTTCTCGAAATCCACCACGGCACGACCGCCATCCACCAACGTGTCAACGGATACGACGTGTGTCCTTCTGGTCCACTGCGCCTCAACCCTCACGTCCGAATCGCCGATCAGCACAGGGAAGGCAGGCGACCATCCCGCGAAGAGGTAACCCTCCCTCACAAGCGGAGTGTCCACCTTCAGCATCGATTCGTATACAGTGTCGCCGAATGCGACAGGGATCGTATCCAGCGTGACATCCTCCGACACCACATAAAGCATGTGTCGGTTCGGTTCGAAAATAGCGTTAAAGGAAGTGTCGCTCTTCACCAACACTCCACGAGGGTTCGTCACCACGCTATCGTTCCATGCCACAAAATGGTAGCCAGCGAAAGGCTGCGCTGTCAAAACGACCGTATCACCATATGCGACAGGGTTCTCGAAGGAGGTGAGCACCCTACCCCTTTCCGTCAGCGTGTCCACATCGACCTGGAACATCTGCCGCATCCACTGCGCCTCAACTGTGACATCAGCCGCACCCACCACAATAGGGAACGAAGGCGACCATCCTTGGAAGTCATATCCTTCCCTTTGCGGCGTCACGCCTAGCATGGACTCCACAACCGTATCACCATACAGAACGGACAAAGAGTCTATAGCCGCACCTCTATCCGTCGCATACAACATATAGCTATTAGGCTCGAAGGAAGCGACGAAAGAAGTATCGCCCATCAGCATGAAAGAGAACGGATTATCGGTGACGGTATCATTCCATGCCACGAAATGGTAGCCTGTGTTAGCGACAGCCTCAACCGTGACATCCGACTGATAGAGGTAAGTGCCGCCACCCGTAGCGTAACCTCTCACAGTGTCAGAGGAGGCAGCCGTCACCAAGAACTCGCCACGACCTGGTTGGATAACCACCACCTGTGTTTCGGACGAGTCATAATATTGTTTCTCAGGGTAACGTATATAGTACGTGCCCGGAGCGTAGAGCGAATCGAGGCGGGTCACCATCTCGAACGTCTCACTGTTTTCGTCGTGCATCTCCATGTCAGTCGTCAAGCCCAAGAGCTGTCCGTCATTGAGACCGAGGATAGACTCGTCGACCGGCGTGACGTTAGGCATCTCCTGCGGTATCTTGGTGACAACCAAGAATCCCCTAGCGATGATGATATCGTAATTATCCTCAACCGAATCATTCGCGAACTCGAAGACCACCTTATTCAGCACATGTCCCGGTTCGGTGATGTTTCCGATCGCATGGACGCTCACGAGGTCTCCCTCGATGAAGCCATCGCCTATGATTGCGACGCTATCGAAGACGAGCGGTGTGCCGTCATATACTTTCGTGCTATCACCGGCGGCGAGTTTCACCGCACGAAGTCGAATCACACCAGGCAGGAGTTCATCCTCCATCGCATAGTTGGCAGTGTCATTACCCGCCAGCGAGAAGCTAACCGTGATGGTCTTATTCGTACCCACCTGCACACTGTTGTACTTGGCAGAAAGAGAAGAGAGGCGCACATCATCACTGCCCACGATCCCCACCAAGAGACTATCCGTCCTCAACGAGAGCACAGAGTCAGTTCCGTCGTATGCCTTGGTCGGATTGATATCATACGAATCAAGGGTGAGGTATTTCCTGGAGACATGGATGGAATTTCCTCCCGAAGGAACCGTGAAGCCGCCCTCTCCGGTAAACTGCGCCAACAACGAGTGTGTGCCGGCAGGGATTACATAGCCAGTATCCACAGGAAGTCCGTCGACGAAGTAGGTGAGTTTTCCTTCCAAAGTCTGGCTAACCTCCACCAATGGGTTCTTGCCCACGATAGCCAACCCATATACCGTATCCTCGACCCTCCAATCAAATGTGACGGCAGGCTGAAGGATATTGCCTTTCAGCGTATCAGGCTTCACCGTATAGTTGGCGGCATCCTGACCCGACAAGCGATAGGTGACATAGACATCCGTACCATTGCCGATCGTGTCGCTGGAGAAGTAGGAGGACGACACGGAGACATCCACCATGTCCGGGCTAATCACAGACTGTAATGTACCCACAGAAGCCACAGCGTCAAGGGTTCCATCATAGCTCTTATCCAAAATCGTCGTACCCTCCACCGTCAACATGAGAGGCGTAATGGAGCCGTTCGTCACGAAGACGGAATCCTGCAGTTGGTAATTCTTCACATCCTCTCCGTAGAGTTGGTAAACGACGCTGATGGTAGAGGCGTCCGTCGTGAAAGTGTCGTATTGGGCGACAAGGGAAACCCGCACATCCTCTCCGCTAACAACGCCATAGAGGGTATCGACGGTGACGTCCGCATCGAGCGTGCGATCATAAACCTTCGTATCCACAACGCTAAGGGAGGCGGTGACAGGTGCCTTGTCGATCGTCATCTGCCAACCCGTCAAATCAACATTCTCGTAATTAGGGTTATGGATGGATACCATGATATCATAGGTGCCCGCATTGATCGGAGAGAAACCGGTCCATGGGGAACTGCCTTCCGTCTTTCTATATTTGTAAGAGATCGTATAATCAACCCCCTCGACAAACTGCAACGCAGAATCGGTGACAAACGTAACGGAGTGAGGCATCGCATCATATACGACAGTGTTTTGTTGGAGGTCGAATTCAGATGCCCCAATACCGCGCGGCAAGATGGTCCAAACCAGAGAGTCATTCTCCGGCACCCTGAAGTTCATGTTGGACAAATCCTTCGCATGAGCCACATAGCTGCCTGCCAAAACTGCGGAATCCCCCTCATACTCAGTTATGTATATCGGCTGAGAAACATGGACTTCAGTCTCCACACTAGCATAGACGCCTTGTTTCGATCCATCGTAGACGAAGGTGTCAGGGCCCCAATTGAGGGTCACCTCCCTCGGATGGATCACTCCTCCATAATAGGTCGCCTTGTCATAGGCGAGCTTGTAATTATTACGGTCCGGACCTGTCAACTCATAGGTGATATTAACCTTCTTGTTCTTGCCCGCCGAAGCGTTGCCGAACTTTGCCGTGGCGACAACTAAAATCGAATCCTTAGGCGCCTTAAAGGAGACCGCATTCACCTGAACATCCGCCGTAGCCATACCATCGTACGTCTTCTCGAAGACCGTGGAATCCGTGATGGAGATGACCGCAGGGGAAATGGAGAAATTCACCTCATAATCAGTGAACAAGAAGTTGCCGCCGTCCTGCGAACGTACGGCGATATGGGCGACGTCGCTACCCACATTCACATTGTTCGTGCATACGATCACATAATCGTTCGAAGACCTCAACTCATGACCATCCACGATAATCGTGGCTGTCGGGCAATGCTCCAATCCATCATAAACGAATGCGGTATCATCCCAAGTGATGTCGGATGAACTAATATTGATAGGCATCGGAGCGATCGTCAGCTTGCCGTATTCATATTCGACATTATAATTATCCCTATCGAATGTGACGGTGAATGTGTTATCACTCACACCCACGTCCGTCTGAGTACCGGAGAACGTCATCGTATAGGTGTCTCCCGGCAGGATACGGGTAGGATCAACAGGAGAGGCAGACTCGCAGGTCAACGCCGAGCCATTGTAAACCCTCGCGCACGAATCGGAGCGGAACAAGACGCTTCGCTTTCCGATGGAGAAGTACACCGTATCCGTGTTGAAGTAATAGGTGCCGCTTGGAGACTTGGAGACTATCGCCATGGCGGAATCGCCCGCCTCCACGTTGTTTTCGTAGGAGACAACATAGTTCGAGGCGGCCACCTCAGTCCCCTCCACCTTCACGACAACGCTTGGCTCATGAGCCGTTTGGTCATACTCAAACGGTGTGTTCACCACTGTGATATCCGCATCCACATAATTAGGGTGGATATACCAATTGTACGAAGCGTCGGTAGGCAAACTATAATTGCTATTGTCCAACGAAAGCGCTTTGGCCACATAATCACCGATTTCCGTAGCCTCATTAGAATCGTAAGTCAGCACATTCACGGCATCCGAACCAATCGCATTCGTGACGGATGCCTCCACACGTTTCGAAGTGCCATCATAGGCGTAAAGAGGTCCTCCGCTCCATGATAGGATAACCTCCATAGGCGTGATCTCTCCATTAGGATATGTCTCGTGTTCCTCACTCAAGCGATAATTGTCCCTATCCGCACCCGTCAACGAGTAGGTGATCTCCACATCCTTGTCCGTACCGGCCGCCGCATCAGCGAACGAAGCGTTCACTTCCACACTCACATCCTCGCCGGAAACGAATCCCGTGACCGTGTTCAAAGTGACCGTGGCGGACGTCGAACCATCGTAGGTCTTCGTGGCTACGCTCTTATCCGTAATGGTGACAATCGCAGGGGTAATGGAGAATTGCGCGTCATAATCATCGAAGATGAAATTTCCGTTATCCTTTTTGCTTACACGGGCGACCGCGGTCTTCTTTCCCACCTGCACATTGTCGGAACAAGTGACCGTATAATCACGGGCAGGATCCAACACCAGTCCGTCGACCGTAATGGTGGCGCTCGGACAATGTGCCTCTCCGTCATACACGAAGGAGGTATCGCTCCATTCAACCGTCGTTTCGGACAATGTGGCGGCCCTTGGTGTCACTTTTAGGGAACCAGGCACGAGCGTGACATTATAATTGCGCTCATCGATAGCCACTTGGAACGAATTTTCCACCTCACCCACATCCTGAAGGGAGGCGGTATAAGTCGGTGTGAAGGAGTCGCCCTCCGCCAAGCTGTCGCCCGTCACGGACTCGATGTCGTGGCACGTGAGCGTGTTCCCGTCATAAACCTGTTCGCAAGAAGCGGACTTGATTACGATGGAACGCTTCGTGATAGAGTAAGAAGCGGTATCTGTCCTAAATATTATTCCACTATTTTCCTTCGGAGAAATGATAGCCATGGCGGAATCGCCCACATTGACATCGTTCTCATACCGCACGTTATAGAACATCTGATCCAACGTATATCCCTGCGCCACTATAGTAACAGATGGTTGATGGGCCGTTCCGTCGTATAAATAGGTGTTTTCCGACAAAATGATTTCATAATCACCCGTCCACTCGAACGGTTCAACGGTCAATTTACCATACTCCACCGTGATATCATAGTTGGAAAGCGTCACACCAGGAGCAGGCGTGGCAATAAACGTGTTGTCCACGCTACCCGCACCCGTGATGGAGGCGAAATCGGAATAGACGAACGCATCCGCCCCCACGAGACTGCCGGAGGTGACCGTCACCGTAGGTTCCGTCAGAGGTGACCCGTCGAACGTCTTCGTCGCGCTCGCCGATGAGAGCGTGATCGGACGAGGGGTCACGATCAACGAACCATATTGTATAGTGACATCGTAATTCGAGAGGGAAGTGCCCGCCACCGCCGCATACGAGAAGGTGTTCTCAACCGTGTCGGCGCTGGTCAATGTCGCGAAGTTGCTATAGGTGAAACTATCCGTTCCGAACCAAGAGCCGGAGACCACGGAGACGGACGGCACGGAGAAGGCCTCTCCGTCATATGTCTTTTCCGCCGTGCCGGAGGCCAAGACGATAGCGCGGGGCAACACATTGAACCTCACATGCTCCACCATCGCCGCACTGTATCCTTCCGTCGAAGGCGTAAAGATAAAGTCCAACGAATGGCGGCCGGCGGAGAGGACCTGATCCAACCCAACCTCTCCAGCGATACTATCCACGATACGCCACGTACCCGTGGTGTTCGCGCCATAATCAATCGAGGCGGACAACGGATCCCCATAGTAGATGTCTACCGCCTCCGCATACACAATGCTTTCATTGATATCATCAGAGATCACATTCAACGTGACAGCCAATGGCAAACTAGTCGAAACGCCCTTGTCATCCTGCAAGAACATAGTCAATGGATAGGTGGTGGAACTAACCGACCTCGTATTGTTTCTTGTGGCCATGAAATATAGTTTCCCATCCAAGGTCTGGAAATAGGATGAACCTCTCTCCACCCTGACATCAACCAATCCGTCACCGTCCGGGTCACTGAATACCACAGGGACCAGGCAAGTATCTCTCTCCGTCCTCACCTTCACATAAATAGAGACCGAGTCAGGAGATAATGTAGGCGCCTGATTCACCTTTATCGTCACAGTGATCGGAGTCACTACCGGAGTCCTCACACCATCGTCCACCGTCAAGTCGAAATGAGAGACGGTCTCCGCGGAAACGGCAGGTCCCACATAGTAGACACTATCACCGCCCACCTCATAGAGCGCCGCATCAGCGCCAGACACGGAAACCGTGAGCGGATCACCATCCTCATCACTGATGACGATAGGCAACCAGGTCCGGTCTCCACTCCTATTAATAGAGACTTCCGTAGGAGTGACCGTAGGGAAATGGTTCGGCATCACCTGTATATTCATGCGGGAAGTGTCCATGCCAGGGATCAAATCCGCCCCCGCATAAGTGCTATTGCCCGTGAAACCGTCAGAAACGACATAATAGATATCAGGGACCATGCCATCGTACGAAGCGTTCGCCGTGAACGTGTAAGAACCATCCGCGCTCAGCGTGAACACGCCACATTCTTGGCCCTCCTTCGCGATGGTCAGCGGATCGCCCAACGAACCATAGCCGCCATTCACCATATAGCCCAATACGGCAAGAGCGTCACCGTCCACGTCCGCATCATTGTTCAGGACGTTGCCCGTCACACTCCTTCCCGCAGGCACAACCGTATCGTTCGCCATGGACTCCGGAGCCGAGTTCAACAAGAAGATCGGCACATCCACCATCATGACATTATCATTCTCTATGCCCTCATACTCGTTCAACGGATTGAGCGGCATACCATCCGACGCGAGGTTCTTGGCGTCCACCTCGAAGAAATCGCCCGGACGCATGATGAAACCGATTGGTTGGATAAAATTATGTGCCAAAGCCGAAGTGGCGTAACCGGAGACACGCAAGGTGGCCCGTTTGCCGTTCTTCAAGGATATGAATCCTAAGCCGAACTCCGAACTGGATGGTTGGCGAGCTACCCGACAGGTAGGGTCGTCCGAATCCAGCAACTCAACCGACGTGGTGACGAAGCCTCCCCGAGGAAACCACACACCCACCGACGCGCTGTCCGCATCAGAGTCCACAATCACGGAATCACCCTTGTATTCCATCTTTCCGACAGCCTTATTCACGACCTCGAGCGTATATGAAACCATTTCGCCTACGTGCGCCACAGTGGTGTCAGCCACCACGGAAAGGATGCCTAAGTCTATATAGCGCGAGTAGGCGGATAGATTCTGTGTGCCACGGCTTGCGCCCTGAGCGAATGTCCAAGTGTCTATGACTCGTCTGTCACCACGGTTGCTCCCGCTGTTATACAACCACTTATGTCCAGGGGAAGAGGTTCCCGTCGTCATCTGCAGAGGATCCTCCCCTGACGCCAACGCACCGACACCGCTCAACGAAGAGTCATCCCAATAGATCGTATCACGCTCCACCGCGGTCCATTCCGCATTGAGCTGGTTCAGGGAGAATCCGTTCTTGTTGCTCTCCAAGTCGAAGAAAGGGAAATGGATCTCGGCAGACTTCAGTTTACCCGCCAAGGAGACGTTCACGACAGGCACACGCTTCCCGTTACCGTCCAAGCCATCCCAGTCTATCACATTCTCGCCCTTCTCGCAATAGCCGGAGAAGATTCTATTCGTATAGCCAGGTCCGAAGACCATCTCGATGAGGTAGTCGCCGGAAGCGTTCGCCTCGAAGAATATATCGACACCCTCAGGTCCCAGCACGCCGGGCAGACGGCTCTCCTTGCCCACAAGGCTAAGGTTGGAGATCAGCGGCGCATCCTCCGCATTGAGGTTCGTCAACAACCAAGTGCTGTCCACCGACGAGCCATAGACCGCCTTTGCGTAGGCAGGCATGTCCGATGATGGTATGCAGAAGAAAATCTTATGCGTGATATCATCCACCGTCTTCTCCTCTCCATCCACGATCCTCGTCAGCGCCATGTCAGGGCGGCGGGGGTCATACGTGGGAACTTTACTGTCACGGAAACGGTTATTGGAAGAGACGTCACAGTCCAGGCTCTTATAGGAGGCGAATCCTCCGTAGCAGGAGACCGCCAAGGAAGAGGTGTAGGCCGAGTTGTCGTTGATCCACCCGAGCGGGTCCGTCTGCACACCCTTGTTGTTCGCGAAGAAAGTGGAGAAGTGACCGTTCTGTCCGTTAGGCTTCACCTCATACAGATAGCCCGTATTGGTCAGGACATAGAAGGTGGTGTACCATTGGCAGGAGAAATCAACGTTATTATGGGCGGACGGCATCATCAGGTTCAGGACGTTCGCATAGACACGTCCTTTGATGAAAGCGTCATCAGCCACATTAGAGACGGAGACGTCGAACGCGTTGATGTAAGGACGGTTAGGATCCTCCGTCCAACCATCGATTTTATGACGGTAAGCCGACTCCCCCGAAAAGTTCATCGAAGTGGTCGTACCGATGAAATCGATTTCCCACACACCCTCCTGGCCGGCACCGACCGTAAGCTTATAGGCATCGTATCCCGAGGAGGAGCCATTGATGTTCGGGCCCGCCAATTCCTCCGCCCTATCGGCGATCAGGCCTCCTCGACGGATATTCTCGACACTTCCCGTCGTTCCGTCCGGAGCGCGCCACACTATTTTTCCGTAGGTCTCCTTAGTAGTATTATTCCTCACCATCATGGCACTTGAGGCCATATAGATATGTTCACCCTCCTTGGCATACACCTTCAGCGTGCCATTCGTGGGGAATGGAGAAGCTAAGTTAGGATCGGACCCCGTGGGGATACCACTCATCAAGCAAGCCCTGTAACTTCCCGCATTCGAAGTAGTGACACCAGCAGCAGCATACCGCTCAAAGTAATCCGCCGGATACATATCCTTGGAACCATCCGCCCTAACAAACTGAATATTAGCCAGTAAGGAGAACAAAACAGCCGTCAGACAAATGCCTTCCACCTGAAGTAAACGTTTCACCATAACCTTATTTTTTATGCACATACCTTGTTTCATTTTCTTTCAGAACCCCCATTTTCCCTTTGTTTTCCCTTGCCGAAAACAGGGGCAA
>JAGCGM010000259.1 GCA_017649635.1 Paludibacteraceae bacterium
CCTTCATCGATCAAGCGCCTGGAATCACCCGTCTTCACGATTTCCACCCTATCGTACAACTGCAAGCCAGCATCATAGGTGGAGAGGGAGAGCGTGTCCCCCAAAAAGGAGATTCGCTGGAAGTAACGGCTGTCCGTGCCCCATTTCGCCACGTCGCCATGGAACTGGAGCATGTAATCCTTTCTGGAGCAATAGGATACCAGACGGAGCGGCTCCGTCATTCCCTTGCCTGAAGAAGTATCCACGTTGAAGCGGGCATACCCATGCTCATGGCCTTGCAGCACGAGGTCCACACCCTTCTCGCAGACCAAATCGTCAAAGAACTGCTTAACGACCCAGTTATTCATGGAACCCTTGATGGAACGTATCGGATGGTGGAGCACCACGATCTTCCACTTCTCCTTGCAGGCGGAAAGCTCCTTTTCGAGCCACATCCGCTGCGACCAGAGGCGCCAGAAATCCTTGTTGGAATCCAACAGGAAGAAACGGGCATCGCCTCGCTTGAAGGAGAAGAGCGCATTATCGTCCGTAGCCTCAAGGTCATAGTAAGGGAAGACCAGCGGGAAGCGTTCTTCCAACTTACGCGTAACGCCTTTGAGATATTCATGATTACCCGGCACGGAGACGATCGGATAGGAAGACGCGTAAGTAGAGAGCGAAACGAACACCTTCTCCCAATACTTATCCATCGGCCGTTCGATCAAGTCGCCACCGAACAGGAGGAACGAAGCATCCGCATTATGCGCCATGATGTTCGGAAGCAGGGAGTCGAAGGCGTTATCATCCACCTCATCCTGCACGTCGCCGAAGTAGAGGAAGGAGAAATCGTCCGATGCGGCCGGCATGTGAAACTGCATCCAAACCGACGTGTCTTGTCCGACGCGCACCCTATAACGATAATCCATCTCAGGTTTAAGGGAATCCAGCAAGACCGAAAAGTACGCTGCGACACCCGCCCGTGAGCGGAATGGTTGTCCCATGGTCTCGTAGACCAGCGTGTCATGTCCGAGCGTATCGCACAGATCCAGCCAACCCAACTGCGCCACGGAGTCACACTGCCAAGAGACATAGCGTGAGGATTCCGAAGGACCAACCGTCAAAAGAACTCTCGCGGGATGATGTTGAATATCATAACCCGGCTCAGGCGGATTGCCGAACCAGACATCCCATCGCTTGTAACAGAATAGTGCGATGGCGATGAACAAAACCGCAAGAATCAGCTTCTTTTTCGTCATATTAATAGCCCAATATTTTTAGCATAGACTTGTAACTCTGCTCCTTAGCGAATAATTTAGTATAGTATTCGCCATTCTCGTCCACGTCGACCACCACCATCTTAGGCGCAGGCAACAGGCAGTGTTGGATACCACCGTAACCGCTCAGAGCCTCCTGATAGGCGCCCATGTGGAAGAAACCGATGAACTGCTCCCTACCCTGCATCATCTTAGGAAGGAAGATCGCGTTGGAATGGACCTCAGCGTTGTAGAAATCCTCGCTATCGCAGGTCAGACCGCCCAAGTGCACCCGTTCGTACTCCTGGTCCCAATTGTTGATGGCCAGGAACGGGAAGCGTTGGTTCAAGCCCCAAGTGTCAGGCATCGTATTGATAAAGGAGCTGTCGATCATGTCCCACAACTCACGGTCGTTCTGTTGCTTCTGATTGACGATGGAATAGAGCATCGCACCGCTCTCGCCCACCGTATAGGAGCCGAACTCAGTGAAGATGCGAGGCTCCGGCACGCCCTGTTGCGCGCAGGTGTTTTTGATTTGGGCGACGATCTCCTCCGCCATGTACTCATAATCGTAGGTGAAATCCATGTGGGCTTGGATAGGGAAACCACCGCCGATGTTCAGGCTATCGAGCTCCGGGCAAATCTTGCGCAACTCGCAATAGAGGTTGATTCCCTTGCTCAACTCGTTCCAATAGTAGGAGGTGTCCTTGATACCCGTGTTCACGAAGAAGTGCAACATTTTCAGTTTCACCTGCTTATTATTCTTTATCTTCTCCTTATAATATGGAAGGATATCCTTGAAGCGGATGCCCAAGCGGGAAGTATAGAAATCGAACTTAGGTTCCTCCTCTGTGGCGATACGGATGCCGACGTTCAATGGTTTATCAAAGCCATCGAGCAACATATCCAGTTCATCTTTATTGTCAAGAATCGGAATCACATTTGTAAAACCCTTGTTGATGAAGTCACGTATATTGTCTATATATTGAGGTATTTTAAATCCGTTACAAATGATGTATTTATCCTTTTTAAGATGGCCGGATTCCTCCAAACACTCCAAAAGATTCACATCGTATGCGGAAGATATCTCCACGTTCACGTCATGTTTCAGCACCTCCTCCATCACGAAAGAGAAGTGGGAGCTCTTCGTGCAGAAGCAGTAGTTGTAGTCCGCCTGATAGTCCACCTTCGCCATGGCCACGTTGAAGAGACGCCTCACGCGCTGGATGTTCATGGCAATCTTAGGCAGATAGGAGATGCGCAAGGGCGTACCATACTGTTTGATGATATCCATCAAAGGGACGTTAAACCAGTAGAGTTCATTGTCATTGACGCTAAACTCCTCGTTAGGAAACTCGAACGATTGCTCGATCAAATCAACGTACTTGTTTTTCATTTCCAGAAAATTAAGTAAACCAATTTAAATAAATGCACTCAATGAAACAAATCCGACTCACTCGGATTGCGCCAAAAGTTACAATCCGAAGAATTCGGATGCAAATCTATATATAAATCAAACACATTATTCATTTTTGGAGGAAAACTTTTTGTCGTTTTCAATCGCACACAAAAATTCATAATTCATAATTCAAAATTCAAAATTCTTAATTGTCATAGGGCGTTGCCCCAGGCTATATATGTCACGCTCTTTCAGGGCTTGGATGCGAGCATCGCGCAGAGATACGTGTTCCCTTCAACTCTTAACTCTTAATTCTTAACTCTTAACTTCCCAAAGTCCAAAACCCATTTTTTTCAAAAAAGAGTTGGTAAACTCGCATATATTTACGAAAATTGCAAAAGGATTCGATTGTCAGAACAAAAAAGTATCTAACACATTCTTTTTCAAGTTGATAGCATCGGTTCTAAAAGTTAAGGAGACATAAACCATTTCTATTATCATTATGATGAGAATAAAAACTATTATTGCATTGTCGGTCCTCTCCATCACGGCGGCCTACGCGCAAGACAGC
>JAGCGM010000027.1 GCA_017649635.1 Paludibacteraceae bacterium
ATCTTCGTGAGCGAGTTGTTGAGTATCTCGTTGAATCCGCAGCCCGTCAGTTGCTCGGAGATGAGGTTCTGGAGCTTCAGGCTGTTCGGACGTGGTGAATAGGCGATGGACGAATTGAGGGATAAGCCCTCCTGCACGTTGTCGTAGCCATAGATACGAAGCAGGTCTTCAATCACGTCCACATCCCTGGTCACATCGACCCTGTAGGTAGGCACGGCGAGCGAAAGCCCGTTCTCGTCCTCCTTCTTGATCTCTATCTCAAGTCCTGAAAGGATGGTCTTCACCTCTTCCTTCTTGATCTCCTTGCCAATGAGGGAGTTGATCTTGTTGTAGGTGATATCCACAGGGAATGGCGCCACTGGGGTAGGGTAGATGTCGTGCACTTCGCTCGATATGCTACCGCCCGCCAACTCCTTGATGAGGAGTGCGGCGCACTTCAGGATGTAAAGCGTGTTGTTAGGGTCGCAACCTCTCTCGTAGCGGAACGACGCATCGGTGTTGAGTCCGAATCTGCGGGCAGTCTTCCTGATGTATACAGGGTTGAAGCATGCGCTCTCGAGGAATACGTTGCGGGTGGAATCGGTGACGCCGGAGTCCAAACCTCCGAACACGCCGGCGAGACAGGCACCGCCTTTCTCGTCGCAGATCATCAGGTCATTGGATGTCAATGTCCTCTCCACACCATCGAGCGTGGTGAACTTGGTTCCGTCGGGCAATGTTTTCACGATGATATGCTTGCCTGCCATCTTGTCCAAATCGAAGGCATGGAGCGGCTGTCCGAGGGCATGCAGCAGATAGTTGGTGGCGTCCACCACGTTATTGATTGGCCTAAGGCCGATGGCCTTCAGCGCGTTCTGCATCCATTTAGGGGATTCCTTTACCGTGATGCCAGTGATGGCAACGCCGGAGTAGCGGGTACAAGCGGCTGTGTTCTCCACGTCCACTTTCACCGGACAGCTATTGTTGTCCACCTTGAAGGCGGATACGTCTGGTTTGCTGAGCTTATACTTGCCTGGCTGATGGTATTGGAAGTAAGCGGCGAGGTCGCGCGCCACACCGTAATGGGAGGTCGCGTCGATACGGTTAGGGGTGATGTCCACCTCGATCACATAATCGGTCTCAACACCGTAATAGGTCTTGGCCAATGTGCCCACTGGCACGTCCGCCGGCAACTCGATGATGCCCGCATGGCTGGTACCGACACCAATCTCGTCCTCCGCGCAGAGCATTCCGTAGGAATCCACGCCACGTAGCTTGAATTTGGTGATGGTGGAACATTTGTCGCCTTCGTACAACTTCGTGCCGAGGGTGGCGACGATGGTTTTGATTCCTGTACGGCAGTTGGCGGCGCCGCACACGATCTGCAGGGGCTCGCCCTGACCTATGTTGACTTTCGTGACATGAAGATGGTCGGAGTCTGGATGCGCCACGCATTCCAATACCTCACCCACTACTAATCCTTCCAATCCTCCTTTGATGGATTGTATCTCTTCAACTCCACCGACCTCAAGGCCTATCGAGGTTAAAACCTTTGATACTTCTTCCGGCTCTATATCAAGATTGATATACTTTTTTAACCAATTGTACGAAATGTTCATTACTAACAATATTTTTTCGGGTGGCTAATGCGCCTCCCTTTATTCCTGAACCGCGAATTTATAAAAATATTCTCTATTCTAAAAAGCCGATATTAAGAAATGGGGGTGGATTAAAAAAAATAAACGGACTCTTTCCCCTACGGGAGAGTGGCGTGCCGTTTCTGCAGACGAAATGCTTGGAATAAAATGCGTTCGCTTCTTTTCTTGTTAAGATATTATGTTCTATCTTTGTAATGCGGAAAGAGGATAAATCCGCTTTCATTTCTATTAATTGCGAATATTCGCGAAAACTCACATTTTGTGTAATGTCTGTTGAATCTCAAAACCACGACGCTCTTCAGTCTAAAGTCATTGATTGGATTAAATTCCCGTTGATAGTGGGGGTCGTATTTGTCCATTTCAAAGGGATGAACGTCTCTGGAGGCGATGTGCCGATCGATCAGTTGCCTCTGTTTGAGAATGGTTTGTCGGCTTCGGTCTACAATTCTCTGAGAGTCCTTTTCTCGTACACCTTCGGTAATGTCAGTGTTCCGCTCTTCTTTTTGATTTCCGGGTTCCTCTTTTTCAAGAGCCTGAAGTCTGCGGACAATACATTCTCCTTTGAAACATATTTGTACAAACTGAAGAGCCGATCTAAGACGCTTCTGACACCTTATGTGTTGTGGATATCTATTAGCTTGTGCGTTTCTGTCATTATTGGCGTATTCCTTAAACACGAATACTCGTTGGCTGATTTCCTTGAGAAGAACAACTACTTCCATGTGTTTTGGGACAGTCAAAAGGGAAGTGGCCACGGCGTGAATATCCTGGGGATGGAACGTTTGCCTAATATCTATCCATTCTTGAACCCTTTTTGGTATGTCCGGGATTTGATCGTATGTGTTCTCTTTTCTCCCCTGATTTATTGGTTTGTGAGGAAGTTGAAGTTTCTTGCTGTGGTTATTCTTTGGCTTGTTGCGGAGATAAATCTATGGCCTCAAATTCCAGGATTCCACATGGGAGGTTTCTTTTGGTTCCCTCTTGGTGCCTATTTCTCGATATTCGGGAAAAACCTTGTCGACGTATTCCGGAAGGTGAAGATCCCGAGCTACATCCTGTCGGTCATCGTTATTTTCTTAAGACTCTATTTTTGGAATGAAACCCTTTTGCCCTTGGGTAGCGTCACAGGGTACCTAATCTTGGGAATCGCCTTTTTTAACCTTTCCGCCGATGTGGTGGAAAAAGGATTGGTTAAAATACCGAAACTCTTTTTGGAAAGCCAATTCTTCGTTTATGCGTTGCATACGATTCTCATCCAAACAAACACAAAAAAACTGTTGGATTTCATCTTGCCGTTTGATCAGTCGGTTTTATGTCTGGGAGTCAAATATTTCATGACAAACTTGCTAACGGTGGCATTTTGTGTCTTGGCGTATTGGTTGTGTAGGTCTCTCTTCCCAAGGATTTGTTCACTTTTGACGGGTGGACGATAATGTTTTTTCCTTTTTTTTCAACTAAAAAGCCATAAAAAAGCGAGAGTGCATTATCTTTGCGAAATAAGTATGATAAATATGACAAAGTTTCGGTTTTTACTGTTGGGGCTTCTGATGTCCCTGTTCTATAATGTCCAGGCGGAGGAGAATGAGTATTCCTCAGACTATTTCTATGCGAGGGAGTACCGCTATCAAGGTGACACGCTTCGCTACCGTATCTTGTATCCGAAGGGGTATGGCGTCGAGGGACTGAAGTTCCCTCTCTTCATCTATCTTCACGGTGAGGAGGAACGTGGCAATGACAATCTGATGCAGCTGAAATATGGCGCAAGCCTATACATGAGCGAGGAGGCGCGTAATTACCAGTCGGCGGTGGTCATCATGCCTCAGTGCCCGAAGGATGATTTCTGGGCGAAATATGACAAGTTGGATGACGGTTCCATCGTGTTGCGTGAGAACCCGGAGCAGACGAAGAGCTGCATTATCGTGGAGAAACTGATCCAACATTTCTTGAAGAAGGAGAATGAGATCGATGCTACCCGCGTCTATTTGGTGGGCAAGGATATGGGTGCGTTCGGGGTGTTGGACCTCGCTGCCCGCAACCCTAAGCTGTATTCGGCCGTGATTGCCGTGTCGGGGGTGATCGAGCCTTCCCGTATGAAGAAGAAGAAAGTCCCTGTTCGTCTCTACCATGGGGTGGAGGATCCTGTCGTTCCGATACAGTATGCGCGTGATTTGGAGACGGTCCTCAAGTCCAATTCCAATGGCTCCGACTTGGTGGAGTTCCAGGACACGAAGCACGACGACGCTTGGGAAATGGCCATCAGCGCATCGGACTTCATGGAGTGGCTCTTCGAAAAGAAGAAAAAATGAAACATCCCTGCTGTTTGAGGAAAGAGGTGCTCCGATGCAGGGCCCATTTGTATAGTATTAATTTAAAAACGTTATCCCCCGTATGGTTGTATTGGCGGTTTTGCTTTTAATAAGCGCTTTGCTTATGTTTGTTGGCATGGGGATATTGTATGTGAGTAGTAAGTATCCACTGGAAGATGATGTGGCGTGTCTGATACGTCTGCTCGTCTCGGTTATCAAGTGCGATGGGAAAGCGGATGCGGAGGAGATAGCCGCCGCCAAATCGTATATCAATTCATCGCCTCGTTGGGGAACTTATATCATCAAATATTTTGATCAGGAACTGAACGCTTCGAATGTCAAGTTCTTAGGCTATGAAAGTTCCGGAATTCCGTTGTTCTTGTTGAATAGGAAGGAAAAAGATGGTTCTGTCACCAAATATAGTCTTTCCGACCTCTCTTCCAAAGCCATTTCAAAGCTCTTCCGCAAATACTCCGAACGGATGGAATTCATGGATGCTTTGTTCCAAATCGCCTATTCCCAAGATGGTGTGAGCGATGTGGAGGTGGATGTGTTACGTGAGGTGGCGCATTATTTGTGCATCAAATCGTGGGATTTCACCGGCTTCCTGTACAAGTATGAGTACATGATGGACGAGCAACAGAAAAAGCAGAAAAAACAAGAGGAGGAACGGAAGCGCACAGAAAAGGGGAAAAGGTCGGAAGAGGGGAGAAAAGAACGTCAGAAAGCGCATGAGGCCCGTTTCAAAAACGTCACCAACACCCGTACGAGGGAGGCTCTCCAACTCTTGGAAATTACGGAGAATGCGGACGAGCAAGAGGTCAAATCCGCCTACCGCAGATTGGCGAAGAAATACCACCCGGACACGCTCTCCGCTAACGTCTCCGAAGAAGAGAGGGAAGAGGCTGCCGCACGGTTCCGCTCAATCCATGAGGCTTATGAGTTTCTGTTGTCGACAGAGATGGTCCATGCGAGATAAATAAAGGCTCTGCGTTTAACGAATGGATGGATTTTTGAATAATTGTTGATTTCAAATTAACTGTTATGGAAATGATTTTATTGGCAGATGTCACTATGGATCCGATGCTCGCCTTGTTTCTTTTCATAATTCTTCCGTTTTATCTTTTCATATTGTTTTTGAGGATTTTCGATGACATTAAAAATCTTCCTGAAAAGATTAGATGTTACCGCGATAAGATTAGCGGGTTCATCCACAATCCACGTATTCGCGTTCCCGAAAAGAACTTGAAGTTCATCACTCTCTTTGCCGCAGTTGTCAAGTGTGACGGGAGGGTGAGACATAAAGAGATAGAATTCGTAAAAGAACATATTTTTCAGTCACCCCAATTTAATAAATATAGGGAAGAGTCCATCCGGTTTTTCGACAGCGAGATGGAAGATATCAACGTTCGTTTCATAGGCTATAAAACGACGAAGGTCCCATTCTTCATATTGGATCGGAAAAATATTAGTGGGGAGAGTATTTCGGAGAGAGTCTCGGATATATCCGCTAATCTCTTCTCGACATACCTGAACAAGTATGCCGAACGGATGGAATTCATGGATATTTTGTTCCAAATCGCTTATTCTCAGGCTGGTGTGAGCGACGAGGAAGTGAATCTCCTACGCGAGGTGGCCTATTCCCTTTACATCAGGTCATGGGACTTCACCTCCCTCCTATATAAGTACGAGTACATAAAGGAGGAAGACGAGAAACAACAAAAGAAGGAACAAAAGCGCACGGATAACACAGGGAAGAAGAATCGGACTGAGAACGAGAAGAATGAGCAAAAGAAGACTTCCGAGAACCGCTTCAAGAGCGTCGCCAAAACCCGCAAGATGGAGGCCCTCCAACTCCTGGAGATCACGGAGAAGGCGGACGAGCAGGAGATTAAATCCGCCTACCGCAGATTGGCGAAGATATACCATCCGGACTCGCTCTCTGTCAATGCCTCCGAAGAAGAAAGGGAAGAGGCTGCCGCACGGTTCCGCTCAATCCATGAAGCTTATGAGTTTCTACTATCTCTGGAAATGGTCCGCGCTAATTAATCGTTGATGTTTGTAATTTATTGATTTTATGTTTTTTACATTTTTGTTCGCTGCTATATTAATTGCCATTGTGGGTTACATCATCGGGTTCCCCCAAGATTCCCGTGCGTCTTTGTCGCGTATGGAGACGAAGTTCGTGGATTTGTTTGTGACTATTGCCAAATGTGATGGGAAAAATGATCCGCTGAAGATTTTGCCTATTAAATCATATATCAGCTCGTGCATTCTTTTGAAAACAAATCGGGAGAGGATTATAAAGTGTTTGAATGCAGAACTGAAAAACACGCAGGTACATTTTCTTGGGTACGAATATGAAGGACTGCCCATTTTCATCAAAAAAAGGAAAAAGTCTGATGGACAACAGGCTACAGAAAAAGTGTCGGATCTTGTGGCCTATCTTGCGGAGAAATATATCAAAAGTTACCATGACCGGATGGACTTCCTGGATGTTTTGTTCCAAATCGCTTATTCACAGGATGGTGTGAGCGATATGGAGGTGGATTTGTTGCGTGAGGTGGCACATTATCTGCACATCAGTTCTTGGAACTTCACCACCTTCCTGTACAAGTACGAGTATCTAAAGAGGGAGCAAAGAGAGCAAGAACAACAATATCAACAATATCAACAAAAAGAGGAACAGAAGCGCTCAAGGAAGAAAAGAAAGAAGGAGAAGAGGGGAGGAAAAGGTCAGAAAGCGCATGAGACCCGTTTCGAGAATGTCACGAACACCCGCACGAAGGAGGCTCTCCAACTCCTGGAAATTACGGAGAATGCGGACGAGCAGGAGATTAAATCCGCCTACCGCAGATTGGTGAAGAGGTACCACCCAGACACGCTTCCCGCTAACGTCTCCGAAAAGGAGAGGGAGGAGGCTACCGAACGCTTCCGCTCAATCCATGAGGCTTATGAATTTCTGTTAGAACAAGTTGTGCTCTTAAAAAAATAAGGGCTTGTAATTATGCGAAGAAAACATAGATGACGCTGATTAGGTATAGCAAATCCGCATAAAAATATCCTTTTACAAAATACGAGTATTCTTTGCGTGTAATAGCAACGTTATATGTGTCCGAAATGGGTTTATTGTAGTAATGGAAGGCCGTAATGAATAATATCACTATACATATGGATAGGAAGATGGCTATACCATTCGTTTTTAAGGCTATGAGCTCAACAATCGACATCAAGGCTTGAAAAGAAAGAAAAATCAATGTGAATTCAGTGTTTGATGTGCTGTTTTTGATGATGAACTTAGTATTAGTATCTGTATGGGTCTCCGTATTTTGATGGAAGATGTTGAAAACGGCCTCTGGATCGGAATAGAGTTCCGGATTTTTCTCTTTCAGATTCCTATAGAACCATTTATCTTCGGATTTCGATTCAAATGAATCTTTCAGCGTGTAAAATTCCTCCGTTGTCAGGAAATGATTCACGCAGATTCTTTTCAAATCAGTCTCTTCGCCTTTATTGATGTTGCCATCCATGTAGGCTAGTTGGAAAAGCAGGTACGAAAGGTATTTCTTTTGCTCTTCATTGAGGTAATCCACTAATGATAGGGCAATTTCATTGACATGTTCGTCGGGCAAGCTGAAGTAACCATTGCGATTGTGTATTTCTCCATATACGGAATAATCCTTGCTCCTTTTCAAATCACGTAGCCATCCTTGGGGGTTGATGAAGGCTCGTCTTATTTTTTTTATGTATATGTATACCTTTTCGTTGAGGTAAACAGAATGTGATGTGGTGTGCCTGAACACGAGCTTGTCTATGAGTTCGTCGGTGTTTTTGTCGAATGATGTACGGATGTAATTGATGACAAACGCTAATTTGTTGGCGTACATCTCTTGTTTATCGCTCTGCAAAAGTTTGCACATGAGTAGGACGACCGTCCTGTTCAGTAGATTTTTATCCATTCGTGTGGCTTCGTAGAGCTTCTTTTCATCCCGTCGCTCAAACACGAATATGTTTCCTTTCACTAGAAAATACAATGCTAGTAAAGCGTATGCGACAAAAAAAAACACTTTAACACCATCGGTGTCTTTCCCGATTATGGATAAAATATTCATGTATGATAGTTGAAATAACATTGTGATATCCATCTCTTCCCTGTTATTTTTTTTGTTCGCCGATTCTTTCCGCACACAATATTCCGTCCATGGCGGAGGAGGTGATTCCTCCCGCATAGCCGGCTCCCTCGCCGCAAGGGTAGAGCCCCTTGATCTGCACATGCTGCATCGTCTCCGGGTCACGCGGAATGCGGACGGGTGAGGAGGTGCGTGACTCCACCCCGATGATGACGGCGTCGTTCGTGAGATATCCTCTCATCTTTTTGTCGAAATCCTTGAAGCCTAGTTGCAGGCGCTCCCTGATGAATTTAGGCATCCATTTGTGCATGTCGGATAGTACGATGCCTGGGAGATAGGAGGTCTCCGGCAGTGAAGCGGAAGGCCTTCCGTTCACGAAATCGAGCAGCCTCTGTGCGGGCGCCACCGCCATCCCGCCACCGTTCTGGTAGGAGAGCCTTTCGTACTCTTCTTGGAACTTCAAGCCAGCCAACGCTCCGAACTGCTCGTAGTCTTTGAGGTCCTCCGGCCTGATTTCCACCACGATGGCTGCGTTCGCGAAGGGTGAGTTACGGTGGGAAGGGGACATGCCGTTGACGACACATTCGCCCTCACCTGTGGAGGCGGGTACGATGAAACCTCCCGGACACATGCAGAAGGAGTATACGCCTCGTTCCTTCACTTGCGTGACGACGTTGTAGGCGGCTGAGGGAAGGTATTTTCCCCGCTCCTTGCGATGGTATTGTATGCTGTCGATAAGCGCTTGCTTGTGCTCCACGCGGACGCCCATGGCGAACCCTTTGCACTCCATGAGGATGCCCTCTTGGTGGAGTAGGGTATAGATGTCACGTGACGAATGACCGGTGGCCAAGATGATGTTGTCGGCGAAGAATCGCTCTCCATCAGCTGTCTCCACGCCTTCCACATGGTCTCCCTTCGTCAGGATCTTGGTCATTTTTTTCTCGAAATGGATCTCCCCGCCATGTTGGAGGATGGTATCCCGCATGTTCTTGATGACGACCGGCAGACGATCCGTCCCGATGTGCGGATGCGCCTCGTAGAGTATCTCGTCCTGCGCTCCATGCTGGTGGAAGGTGAGCAGGATGCGGCTGCAATCCCCCTTCTTCTTGGAGCGGGTGAAGAGCTTGCCGTCGGAGAAGGTGCCGGCGCCGCCCTCCCCGAAACAGTAGTTGGATTCCAGGTTCAGTCCGTTGTTACGGTTGAGCTGGGCGATGTCTTTCTTACGTTCGCTCACCTCCTTGCCTCGCTCGATGATAACCGGTTTGAGCCCAAGCTCGATGAGACGAAGGGCTGCGAAAAGGCCAGCTGGCCCCGCACCGATGATGAGTACGGGTTCACCCTTCGAGACGTCCCGGTAGTGGAACGGGTAGGTGATAGGCTCCGGTTGCGTCCCTTGGGTATAGACATTCACGCAGAGGTTGATCTTCACCTGCGTGCGGGAACGCGCGTCGATCGATTTGCGGACAATCCGCACGGTAGTCACTTGGCTGGGAGCGACGTGGATCTTCTGGGCCACCTGCTCCTTCAGCCGAGCCTCGTCTCCCGCCTGTTCAGGCAATACGGTGAGTTGTATGTTGGGTAAAAAAGCCATTTCGATTCTACTTGTTTAGTTGGCTAACATCCTCTTGTCGATGAACTCCTGGAATACGTTTTTGTAGGAGTCGGAGACTGGGATGTAGGTCTTCCCGAAGATAATCCTGTTGCGCTCCACTTCCTTGATTTTGCTTGCGTTCACGATGTAGGAGCGGTGGACGCGCAGGAACTGGCTGGCTGGGAGCGTGGTCTCCAGCGACTTCATGCTCATCAGCGAGAGGATAGGGTATTGCTGGTCTTCCAGGAATATCTTCACGTAATCCTTCATGCCTTCGATGTAGAGGATCTTGTCGAACTGCACCTGCACGAGTTTGTAATCCGTCTTCACGAAGATCGACCTTTCCGTCTCGGGTTGCTCCGTGACGGCTGGTTTATTCGCGTTAGCGGCCATCTCGAACCAACTCAGCGCCTTGTTGGCGGCTTGCAGGAAATCATCGTAGCTGATGGGTTTCAACAGATAGTCCAAGGCATTCACCTTGAATCCGTCCAAGGCATATTGCTGGAAAGCGGTGGTGAAGATCACCTTTGTCTTGTCACCGATGAGCTTCGAGAACTCCAAACCGTTCATTTCGGGCATTTGGATGTCTAGAAACATCAGGTCAGGCGTGTTCTCAGCAAAGGCTTTCGCGGCTTCCACCGCGCTCGAGTAGCTCCCAATCAGGTTCAGGAAAGGGGTTTTCTTCACGTAAGATTCGATGAGTCCCAAAGCCAATGGCTCGTCGTCTACTACGATACAATTGAGTGTCATGCGTTCTCCTCCTTTTTCGTGTTAATGATTAATAATGAGTGATATACATCACCCTCCACACCATATTCGAAGACGTGCGAATTCGGGTATATGAGTTCCAGCCTCCTTTTCGTGTTCTCCATGCCGATGCCCGAACCGCTCTTGTCGTGCTCTGCGGATTTCGGGAAATAGCTGTTCCGCAGCTCGCATCGTACGGTGTTCGTCTCGGTTTCCTTGATGGAGAACTCGATGAATGACGACTGGTTGTTGGATATTCCATGCTTGAAAGCGTTCTCTATCAAGGATATGAAGAGAAGCGGGGCGATCGGCATCGTCGGGTCGAGGGAGACATCCGTCGTGACATCCACCCTGACGGAACTGCTCAACCGGAGTCTCATCAGTTTGACGTAGTTATTGATAAAATCGATCTCTTTTTGAATCGGCACATACTGCTGTCCGTCATCGTAAAGGACATAGCGCAACATCTTGCTGAGGTCCATGACCGCCTCCTGCGACTTCTCCGGACTGATGGCGATCAGCGCATAGATGTTGTTCAGCGTATTGAACAGGAAGTGCGGGTTGATTTGGCTCTTCAGGTTCTTCAGCTCCGCCTCCACCTTTTGTTTCTCCTCCTCTTGACGTTTCTCTTCGGTTTGGAACCACCTTGAAGTTGTCTTGATGGCGACTGCGATGCCAGCCATGCAGATGAAAGAGAAGATATCAGTGATGATATGCCACCATCTGAACCGTTTGCGGTCCCTCTGGATATTTTTGGAGATGTCCGTTTGGGTGACAGGCACTTCCGCCTGCTCGATCACCGTGATGGTGGATTCGCTCTGTTTTAAGTCCTTGATTTCCTTCTCCAACAGTTCGATTTTCTCTTGTAGACGGACGCTTCGGGGTTGAATTTCCGGCGTCAGATAATTCTGCCAGCAGTAACTCAATCCGCAAAGCAAGGCAATAAGCACCACGTTATGCGTGATATAGTTTTTTAACCGGTTGGCGAACAAGTATTTTTCTATCAGCCAACAATAGTTGACGTAAAAGATAATCATGAAGGAGAGCGGCGTGCAGACATTCTTCCACCAATAGACGACCCATTGAGTATCGTCACTTCTGCTAAAAAAGAAGATGGGGATGACGAAGATTAGGAGCCACGCTATCACATGGATCGAAATGATGAACTCTTTTTTGTGTGGAAATATGGATTTACTCATGGTTGATAATGTCTAAGTCTAAAAAAATGGGTAAATGATCACTATATCCGTAGGCGTAGAAGGCACCCATAAATGCTCTTTTAGGAGCCTTGCCCGTTTTGTCCTCCTTTAGCAGGAAATCCTCTTGGCAAATATGAATATCATAGACGGAGGTGTGGATGGAATGCTTGGGGTCCAATAGAGGACCCGAGACGATCAGATGGTCAAGCATGCCCCATTCCCCACCGAACTTGTGGCTTCCCACATCCCCTCTCTCCGCGAATTGTTCGCAGAGGTTGTACAGCTTTTGCTCAGCGGGATGAGACGTTGGCTTTTCCGCTCCGAGCACCTCCTTGATGCTAGCGTTGTAGGGGTAGTCGTTGAAGTCGCCCATGATGATGATATTGCATCGAGGATGGGCGTTCTGTAGGCTATCCGTCACTTTACGGAGCGTCTTCGCCGCTGTGAAGCGTTTATGCTCCGACTCAAGCTCCCCTCCATATCGGGATGGCCAGTGGTTCACGAAGACGTGGAGCGTGTCTCCATTGAAGAGAATGCCGGTGGCATGGAGAATGTCGCGAGTCGGGCGACCCTCTTCGATGGGCACAGGGATGAAATCCTCACTAACGATGCGGAAGCGGTCCGGCAAATAGGCGAGGGCGACATCCACGCCACGCTGGTCGGGAGAGTCCTTGTGGACGAACTGGTAGCCACACACCTTCAGTTGGGTGCGCTGCGTCAAATCCGTCAGCACTTTTTTGTTCTCCACTTCGCAAAGTCCGATGATCACAGGTTTTGCCCATCCACCAGCGGCGGTGATGGCTCTCGATATGTTATTCAGTTTGTTTTTATATTTTCCTTCCGTCCATTGATATTCCCCTTCGGGAGTGAAGGCGTTGTCGTCCGTCAAAGGATCATCCTCGCAGTCGAAAAGGTTCTCGACGTTGTAGCTGACGATGCGGATGGTTTCATGGTCTGTCTTCTCGGCGAAGCACGGGAAAGCAACCACTATTTGGAAATAGAGGAATACCCGAAAAAAACTTGCCGACAACCATCCCTTCATATTACAGCCAATTATTGATTTTCAGTTTTTTGTTCCTCTTCGGAGTCCGTTTTCACGACAATCTGGTAGGCGCCCATGTCCGGAGCGGCGATCACATCCCTGACCACACCGTCCTTGTCCGTTTTATAAGCCTCGTTGTGAAGTATTAGTCCGAGGTCACCTTTCTCCTTGCAAGGGGAATCCTCCTGTAGGTGGAAATCATATATCCGTTGAGTGTTATCTATGCTTTGGAAACGAGGAGACTCGTTCGTGATGACGACGTTGAAACGCTCCGTGTCATTCTCTATTTCCTCAGAAGATATATCTGTGAATAATAGGGAATGGTCAAATTTGTAGTCCATGGAATCCTCCGGGAAGTGAGGCACAAAATAGATTTGTTTTCTCGGAACCCCAATTCTAGACGTGTCACCGGAGACGATGCAGTTATTGAACCTCGCCTTGAAAGATAGTCCTACCAACGGATCCGCATCCTTAGAGGTGTCCTGATCGGAAAGCGTGAGCGCATAGCTGGAGGAAGCGTGAGAGGAGATGGTGCAATGGTCGAACTGGTGATTGCCGCCCCATAGGATGACGCATCCTCTGTTTCCGTTCGTGAACAAGGAATTATAGGCAAACACGTTTGTCCTATAGGCCACAAGGCAAGCACCATAAGTGTTGTGTATTTGGCTGTTCGAGACAATCAGGCTATAGTCCTCGCTGTTAGACATGGCCGAATCCACCTCTATACCGAATGCGCCACCCTTGATGAGGGCGTGGTTGATCCGGTTGTTCGTGCTTTTGTTGGAAATGTATATGCCACCCCATTGGTTGTTTTCCTGATCGTATAGGATGTCTTTTTTGTAGTAGTCTTTCCTGTCGGTGCGGAAGACCACCTCTTTGTCGGCGGATCCGTCGATGATGAGGGAACCGTCCACTTGCATGGTACCTTTCTTTTTCATGTAAAGAATTGTGCCTTCTTTGATGGTGAGTGTCACGGCTGAATCCACGACGATGGAGTCGTAGATGAGGAATGGTTTTTCGTCCGTCCAAGTGGTGTCGTGGCTGATGTGCAGGCTATTCCTTATATGGCAGGCATCCTGTCCATAGGCGGATATCACGATGTCTTGGCAGTTGCCGTTGTATAAGAGCTTGATTTTATCCTCAATGAGTAGGGGAGCGTTGTCGCCAATCTCTTCGACGACGATCTGCACGAAGACGTAGAGGCTGTCACCTGAAAGTATCTCAACGTTTGAGAAGGAAGTGCCGGATTTTCCGTTAACGTTGATTTTGAAGAAATTATTCTTTGACTCCAAAATGATGGACTCAATTTTGATGTCTTCTTTTGTCCTGTTGTATATTTTGAATTCCGCAGTCGGACTGATGGTTTGGGAAATAACCGTGTCAAATAGGAGTGAGTCTGGGATTGAAAGTTTGAAATCCGGGTTGTTGGTGAAATCGTCCTTGCACCCACTATTGGAGAAAAATATGCCAAGTAGAAGCAGTCCAATGAAAACGCTGTTCGATAAATATAGTAATTTCTTTGCCATCTGATGTTACATTCTTAGGCTTCAAAGGTAATCATTAAAACAATATGAATCGATTGATTCGGATAAAAAAGCATTTTGAGGCTTTATTTTGTCTTATTTCGCCCCTTCTCGGACACGGAATGTGAAATTGTTGAAAATTTAACGCTCTATAAATCAATTTTTTATTAAATTGGTCATTGATATCTGACATAATTGCATTTATTTTTTCGATTATATTTGTTTTTATTGAAATATTCATGCTAAATTTGTAGTCGGTATTTAGATTGTGTATGTCTTTACAACAGTCTCAAGGTTACGGTTATTTTTAAGGGTGTGCGTTGTCGTGCACCAGCCGAGTTTCGGGATTTTTGCTTTCGGGTAAATATTAGCGAACAACCTTGGAATGCTCGCATTTTCATTTTTGCGGGGAGAGATTGGTATGTGCAATTTAGTTTGTTTATTGTATTTTAAATCGGTTTGGACGGCGTAGTTCTTATGAATTTGATGTGGTCAATCCCTTTTTTTTCGTATGAATTGTTGAATCCAAGCAGGATAAGGTTGTTTTAAGGTCGCACGAACCAGGCGGCGCATGTTTGATCAATTATTCTTTATCAAATGTCTGATTTTTTTGTAACAATGTCTGATACCGCCTTTTGGCGGTTCATGATGGGTTCGGCTCTAATTATTTCGATTGTAGCTGCTGGTGTTTTGATTCCGCAGATTCTATTGATCGCTTTTAGGAAGAAACTTTTTGACGAGCCTGACGAGCGGAAAATACACCACAGTACGGTGCCAAGACTAGGAGGTATTGCGTTTGAACCTGTCATTTTGTTCACCATGTTCATCTTGTTGGTTTTTGATGTCCATGCGCTTCGGTTCCAATTGATGACGGAGCTGGGTGAAAATGTCCTGTGTTTGTCCATCTGTGTGTGTTCGTTGATTCTCCTTTATCTGGTGGGAATCGCGGATGACTTGATCGGTGTGAAGTACAGTGCGAAGTTCGTCGTGCAGATAGGGTGCGGCTTGTTGTTCCTTTTTGGAGGTTTGTACATCTCCGACCTGCACGGCCTCTTTTTCATCAACGATAGATTGCCATGGTTCCTTTTTTGGCCGCTGACGGTTTTCCTGGTGGTTTTCATCATCAATGCGTTGAACTTGATTGATGGAATCGACGGATTGGCTTCCGGTCTGAGCGGCGTAGCATTGGGTTACTACGGCGTCGTCTTTTTCGAGATAGGGGAGTATGCCTTCGCCATGATCGCTTTCTCCACGTTAGGAACAGTGATCCCGTTCTTTTACTACAACGTCTTCGGGAAAGCGGAAAAACAGCAGAAGATATTCATGGGTGATACTGGTTCGTTGACCATCGGCCTAATCCTTTCTTTCCTGAGCTTTAGGATGGCTAATGTCTATATCGAGCCTTCCCACACTTGCCTATCGAGGGTTCATCCGTTCTTCTTGGCGTTCGGACCGTTGCTGGTGCCTTGTATGGATGTGGTGAGGGTATTTATCCATCGTATCAGAATGGGTAACAGCCCGTTCTTGCCGGACAAGAGCCATATTCACCATAAACTGCTTAGCCTAGGCATGTCGCAGCATAAGACCATGGTGGTGATTTTGTTGTTCTCCGCCTTTTTCATCGTTTCATGTCTGATTCTGTCCAAAAGGATGGAACCGACATTGTTGCTCTTGTGTTGCATAGCGCTCTATACGTTCTTGAATATCTGGTTGTCCAAACGGATTGCGAAAAAAGAATCTTCGGAAAATAAATGACGGTGTTCCTGCCTTTCTGTTTGGAATAGATTGTCATGCCCGTTGTTTCGCGTTGTAATATTGATTTTACTGATTTTATATAAACTCTATTGATAAAGATGAAAGCCAAATCTATTTTAATGACAGCCTTCGTCGGCTTATTATTGTGTTCATGTTCGTCTTACGAGAAAATTCCGTATTTTCAGGATGCGGACCGTGTTAAAGGCATCAATATCTCAGCGGTGCAGGAGATTACGCTTCGCCCGAAGGATAGGATTTCCATCGTGGTGAACTGTAAGGATCCTCAACTCTCCGCTTTGTTCAACCTCCCGTATGTCACGCAGCGTGTGGTTGCCACAGGTGCCCGTAACACATTGTTTGGAGAGGAGACGGGCGCAGTTTCGGGATATACTGTGGACAATGAGGGAAACATCGACTTCCCAACCATCGGTAAACTGAACGTGGCGGGTCTGACGAGAAGCGAATTAAGCACTTTGATTAAGGATGAGATCGAATCGAGGAACCAAGCGAAAGATCCGGTCATAACGGTCGACTTCCTCAATCTGAGTTTTACGGTTATGGGTGAGGTGGCCAACCCGGGCATATACCGGATCTACAAGGATAACATTACCTTGATTGAGGCCATCAGTAGCGCGGGAGACCTGACCATACAAGGAAAACGTGACAATGTGCTTGTCATGCGTATGGAAGAGGGTAAGCAGAAGTCCTACCGTATCAATCTCACCTCATTGCAGAACGTGGTGCAATCTCCTGTCTTCTACCTGCAGCAAGACGACATCGTCTACGTGGAGCCAAACAAGATGAAGGTTAAACAGTCCACCGTTAATGGAAACAATGTCACATCGGCCTCGTTTTGGATTTCAATATCTTCATTGGCCACAACGGTTGTTGCCCTTGTGTTGAACAACAATAAGAAGAAAAATAAGGATTAATAGAGTTTCGAATATAAATAGTAACAAAGAATATTAAAAATTTTATGGAAGAGAACAAGAAAAACGGAGGTCAGACAGAGGATTTCATCGAACTCGGTGAGTTGATCCTTTTGTGTGCCCGGAAGTGGCATTGGTTCGCCGCATCCTTTGCCATTGTATTGGCTTTGGCCATTCTTTACATCTTGAAGACCCCGGAGTCCTACACTCGGACAGCGGAGGTGCAGATTAAGTCGGAAGCGAAGAACGGACCAAGTATGAACATTCAAAATGCGTTCAACGACATGGGTGGCATGTTTGCCATGAACACGAATGTCAACAACGAGTTGCGCGCATTGCTCTCCTCGGACGTTATGTTCGAGGTGGTTAGACGTTTGAATCTGGACGTGAACTACACGATCGACGGCAATTTCCACGATGTGGTGTTGTATGGCTCGAATCTTCCTGTCACAGTCTCATTTGTCGATTTGACGGATTACGACAATGTGTTCTGCGATGTTTCCTTGGGCGATTCCGTCGCATCAAAGGACTACGTGAAGATCGACAACATCGCATATACTCAGAATGGCGAGATTATAGAAGTGCACGAGCCTGCGATGGCTTCCCTAGGCGACACCATCAACACGGCCCTCGGACGTTTGGTTGTTCAACGTAATATGCGATACACGGGCAATGGAATCAACTACTTGCACGTTACCCGTACCAATATGTTCACTTCTCAGGAGAACTGGTCTGGTGCATTGAACGTGACGCAGGATGACGACAAGGCGGACATCATCACCCTGGAGGTGAAGGATGTTTCCATCCAACGCGCCGACGACATCTTGGATATGTTAATCAAGGTGTATAACGAGAACTGGATCAAGGACAAGAACCAAATCGCTGATGGTACGTCCATGTTCATCAACGAACGTCTGAACATCATCGAGAATGAGCTTTCTTCCGTGGATAATGATATCTCTTCCTATAAGAGTAAGAACCTCTTGCCTGATGTGAAGGCTGTGGCTGAAATGTATATGCAGGAGAACGCCAACATCTCCAACCAACTGCGTGATTTGAATGCGCAATTGTACATGACCAACTACATCAGGGATTACCTCTCCGTACAGAAGAACCAAACGAAGGTGTTGCCTGTGAGCTCCGGTTTGCAGAACGCCAACATCGAGTCGCAGATTTCCGAATACAACGACAAATTGTTGCAAAGGAACCGTTTGGAGTCGAACAGTAGTTCCGAGAATGACCTCGTGAAACAGATGGATATCGATTTGGGGTCTATGCGTAGTGCCATCTTGGTATCCATCGACAACCAGATCGCTGCCATCGACAACCAGATCCGTAACTTGAAGCACAGTGAGAGACAGGCATTGTCCCGCATCTCATCCAACCCTAAACAAGCTGAGATGTTGCTCTCCGCCGAGCGTCAGCAAGCGGTTAAGGAGGCCCTCTACCTCTTCTTGCTCCAAAAACGTGAGGAAAACGAGTTGTCTCAGTCGTTTACTGCTTACAACACTCGTGTGATCAAACGTCCAGGCGGTAGTATGCGTCCTGATGCCCCTAAGAAACGTAACATCCTTCTGGTGGCTTTCGCCATCGGTCTGATTGTGCCTCTCTCACTCATCTACATCAAGGAGACGTTGAACACGACCCTCCGAGGGAAAAAAGACTTGGAGCAAGTGCCTGTACCGTTGTTGGGCGAGATTCCTTTGTCCAAACAGCCTAAGAAATGGTGGCAGTTCTGGCGGAAGGAACAGAAAGTACAGGATGCCGTGGTTGAACACGGTAATAGGAACGCTATCAATGAGGCTTTCCGTATCTTGCGTACCAACTTGGAGTTCATGGTGAAGAAAGACAGCAATGTGATGCTCTTCACGTCTTATAACGCTGGTAGCGGTAAGAGTTTCCTCTGTGTGAATACTGCTTTGAGTTTGGCGATCAAGGAGAAGAAAGTGCTCGTGATCGATGGTGATATGCGACACGCCTCTCTCTCCAAATGGGCGAACAGTCCGAACATCGGTCTAAGCACCTACCTCAGCGGAAAGGTGAATAGCATCGAAGAGGTGATGGTGAAGAATGTGGACGGTAATGTCGGGTTGGATATGGTTCCGGTCGGCACCATCCCACCGAATCCATCCGAGTTGATCGGTAATGGCTTGTTGGGTGAGTCGATTAACAGACTGAAGACGCAATACGACTATGTCTTCATTGATTGTCCGCCTATTGATATCGTGGCGGATGCCCAGATCGTAGAGAACTATGCGGACAGAACGCTGTTCGTCGTACGTACAGGATTGTTGGAGCGTTCAATGCTTGAAGACCTCACCGCATTATACAACGAAAACAGATTCAAGAACATGACACTGATCCTGAACGGTACGCCAATGGAAAAAGGCAAGTACAGCTACCGTCACGGATATTACAACAGTGATTATTATTCCTATAGTTGATAGGGTAGGATAAGGGATAGGCTCATCCCCTACGACGATGGAAGGTGAGCCTTTATTAAATGAATAATGTCAAAATGTCTTTGTTCGGATTTTTATCTAAAAGTGTGACATTGGCGGATTCCCACGTGTGCAAGGGAATGGTCGACTGCCATTCGCACATCATTCCTGGCGTAGACGATGGAATCCAAAAGATGGAGGATTCACTCGCAGTGCTCGACTTGTACGAGAAACTGGGAATGAGAGAGTTATATTGCACCCCACACATCATGGAGGATTTCCCGAATTCCTCGGAGAAATTAAAAGACCGTTTCGCTCAGTTGTGCGATGCCTACAAGGGTAGCATCAAACTACACCTTTCGGCGGAGTATATGATAGATAATCTTTTGCTCCAACGTTTGTCGGAGAAGGATTTGTTGCCTCATGGTGTGAATGGAGACCATTTGTTGATCGAAACCTCCTACTATTCTTCTCCCGGCTATTTCGACGAGGTGGTGGAGAAGGTCAGGTCAATGGGACTTTGGCCCATGCTGGCTCATCCGGAACGCTACAACTACATGGAGAAGGATCGTTACGAGGAGCTGAAATCCCAGGGAGTCAAGTTCCAGTTGAACCTACCCGCATTGCTGGGCCGATATGGCGACGATGTTCGGAAAAAAGCCAGTATGCTTTTGAGTAAGGGCATGTATGACTTCATTGGTACGGACGTCCATCGTTTCGAGCCGGAATTGGGTCAACGGAATATCAAGAAGAGTGATGTGGAGTTGTTGATGAAGATGAAATGACGTGACATTGTGTTTGCCCACATTATAGAATCATTTGAAAATAGAGTATGGATAATAGTTTGATTACCGTCACATCACCGTTGCTCCCTGACTTGGACGAGTTCTACGGTATGTTGAAGGAAATATGGAATTCCAAGTATATCACCAATAACGGATCTTTCCATAAACAATTAGAGAAAGAGCTGGCCTCCTACCTGAAGGTGCCTTATGTAAGTCTGTTCACGAACGGCACATTGCCGCTCATCACTGCGTTGCAAGCTCTTCGGGTGACTGGCGAGGTGATTACGACGCCCTATAGCTTTGTCGCCACCACGCATGCCTTATGGTGGAACGGCATAAAGCCGGTTTTTGTGGATGTGGACCTCAGTACGGGTAATTTGGACCCTGATAAGATCGAAGCAGCCATTACGCCGAAGACTACCGCCATCATGCCGGTTCATGTCTACGGTAAACCATGCGACACAAAGAAGATCCAGGAAATCGCGGACCGTTACGGTCTGAAAGTCATCTACGACGCCGCACATGCTTTTGGCGTCGAGGTGAACGGAGAGAGTGTGCTCAATGCGGGAGACATGTCCACGCTTTCGTTCCATGCCACGAAGGTATACAATACCATTGAGGGTGGTGCGATGATAATGCATGACGAAAAGACAAAGCAACGCATCGACTACTTGAAGAACTTCGGTTTCGCTGGCGAGACGACCGTCGTAGGACCGGGCATCAATTCCAAGATGGATGAGGTACGCGCAGCCTACGGTATCCTTAACCTCCGTCAGGTAGACGAGTCGATCGCAGCAAGAAGGGAAGTGGCGGTCGCATACCGCAAGGCTTTGCGTTCGGTCGAGGGTGTCTCTTTCTTCGATGATATGCCGGGAGTCAAGCATAACTACTCCTATTTCCCTATTTTCATCGATGAGAGGAAATACGGAATGAGTCGAGATGACTTGTACATGAAGATGCGAGAAGCGAAAGTTTTGGGTAGGCGCTACTTCTATCCATTGATTTCAGAATTCTCCACTTACCGTGGATTAGAGTCCGCCGACCCTAAGAACTTACCGAATGCGCACAAAATGGCCAATACAGTCATTTGCCTGCCGATGCACCACACCCTTTCGAAGGAAGACATAAATCGAATCATAGATCAAATCATCAAGTGAAAAAGGGACATTACAATGTTCTGATGATATAAATATAAAAGACAAGACATGATACTAGCATGCAATCAACCGTATTTTATTCCCTACATCGGATATTGGCAATTGATCAATTGCGCTGACGTTTTTGTGATAGGGGATGATTACGCTTACATCAATCGGGGATGGGTGAACAGGAACCGCATCTTGAACCAGAATGAACCCATGTATTTCGGGCTGCCGCTGGTTAAGGCTAGCCAAAACAAATACATAAATGAAATTACTCTTGCGGACATGAATTTCGACAAATTGTTGAAGACCATATCCTACAATTATTGCAAAAGCCCGAATTTCCATGAAGGGTTTGACCTGCTGAAGCGAATATTCGAATGTAAGAATTCTAACTTGGCATACTTCCTCGGCAATTCAATGGAGGTGGTTTGTGATTATTTGAATATAAAGACTCGTTTATGTTACTCCTCATCGTTCCCTGAGAACAATCTGTTGAAGAGGGAGTTCCGCATCTACGATTTCTGCGAGAAGACTGGGGCGGACACCTACATCAATTCAATAGGCGGCACCGCCTTGTATGATTTCGACGAGTTCAGGAAACGGAACTTGACGCTGAAGTTCATCAAATCCAACGAAGTAACCTATAAACAATTCAACAACGAATTCGTGCCTTGGCTTTCTATTCTGGATGTCATCATGTTTAATTCAAGGGATGAGGTGATCCGTATGTTGAATGAATATAAATTGATTGATAATAAAAACGATATACCGGCCGCCCACGTGTGAAACGGACAATGACTCATCAACTCGTTGTCTGACTGCAACAAGGTTCCGTTTTTAAGGATTTATGGAGAACAATAAAGACATCTACTTCGCACCAGTGTTGATTCCGACGTTGTGTCGGTCGAAACACTTCATCAGATTGATGGAGAGCCTGAAAAGCAACACATGGGCTAAATATACGGATGTGTATGTCGGTCTGGACTATCCTCCGTCAGAGAAGTATCGACAGGGATGGCAGGAGATATGCGACTATGTGGATAATGGCGATTTCTCATGTTTCGCCAAGTTTGTAGTGTTCAAACGTACAGAGAACTACGGTAGCGCAAGGAACGCCTCCCATTTGATAGAATATGCCTATGAACACTATCCATGTTGGATCCGTACGGATGATGACGTGGAGTTCTCTCCGAACTTTTTGGAGTTTGAGGATAAATGTCTGTGGGAATATCGGAATGATCCGGACGTGATGTTCGTGTCGGGTTACTCCTATCCAATCAAATGGAAGGCCAACGAGGGGGCGACATGCTTCAAGCAGAACTTCACGTTGTCCGCTTGGGGATTAGGCTTTTGGGCGTCAAAAAAGGAGATATATTCCTCTTATATCAAGTCCGGTAAGATGTTGAGGGATGCGGGAAACATCGTGAAGAAGAAATATTACGAGCGGATGATCGACTCATGTTTCCGTGACTATTTCTCGTCAGCCCTCTCTTATGGCAGCCAGACCTCATTGCTCTTGATTTGTTCCGATGTGGCGCTCAGGGCATATCTTGCCTGCCAAAACAAATATTGCATCACACCGGTCATCTCTAAAGCCAGGAATTACGGTTTCGACGGCTCAGGTGAGTATTGCACTGCGATAGAGGGGAATGGAGAGCATGCGCTCGACTACAATTATTCCTCCCAAGAGATCGACACATCCACGGAATTCAGGTTCGAACCGGACGATTCGCTCCGTTATATGGAGGAGAATAAACAAGCCTTGAATGCGTTCGATTATCGCTCGCCGGAAGAAATGAAACTTGCGAATAATAATTTTCGGTTAATCAAACGTTATGGGTTGACATTGGCCAAAGTAATCCATGGACTGGAGACTTTCTTGGAAAATAAACTACACCTATTTAAGTCATGATTCCCAAGATCATACATTACTGTTGGTTTGGTCATAATCCATTGCCTGAATTGGCGGTTCGTTGCATCGAATCATGGCGGAAATTCCTTCCGGACTATGAAATCAAGGTTTGGAACGAAGATAATTTTGACGTGAATATGGTCTCTTATACCAAGGAAGCCTATGCACAGAAAAAGTATGCCTTCGTGAGCGATTATGCACGTTTTTGGATTCTGTATAACTTCGGAGGATTGTATTTTGACACGGATGTCGAGATAATCAAGCCCATGGATGCAGTTATCGACAGAGGTCCTTTTATGGGGTGCGAACAAGATTATATGCCGACACCTAATGGCACTATCGCACGGGGGAACGGTGTCGCGGTCAACCCGGGATTAGGTATTGGAGCGGAAGCTGGATTGCCACTCTACAAGGAGATTTTGGACAATTACACCAAAATTCAATTCCTGCATGCGGATGGTAGCCTGAATCTGAAAACTGTTGTTGCATACACCACGGAACTTTTGATTTCGAAAGGACTGGAAGTGAAAAGTGACACACAATGTGTGGAGGGAATATACATCTATCCGAAAGAATATTTCGGCCCGAAGGATTATCTGACCAACGAGGTGAATGTCACGGAAAACACACTGACCATACACCACTACAACGCAAGTTGGAGGGATCAATCGATATGGAGTCGTATGTATGAGGGTTTCAAAAACGGATTTCTTCTACGTTGCATGCCAGCCGGAGTGGTGAACAAAATCCTGCAATTGAAGGAACGAAAAAGAGAAACCGGTTCATATTTTAATTGATAAGCGAAATATGTTTCTTGCCTATTACGTCTATAATGTATTGCTGGTTGTCCTGATTTTTCTGGCCTACCAGTATGCGATGACAAACAAAAGGGGATATGCATACATGATTATCGCCATCTTCACACTGGTGATTGGACTGCGATACCATGTGGGCGACGACTACCTTTCCTACAAGGCGTTTTTCTCCAACCCTAAACTCTTTCCAAAGATGGAGTACGGGTTCACTAATGTCTGTAAGTTCTTCCACTACTTGGAGTTCCATTACAGCACGATATTCTTGTTGGTGGCATGTCTGGAGATTTATTTCTTTGTCAGGACATTCCAGAAATTCAAGTTCACATTGCCGTGGGCTTTCTTTTTCCTGTTCACCACATTGGAACTCTTCATTTGGAACAATGCCTTGAGGCAAAGTGTAGCCTTTTGCATATTCATGTACTCCATACGATTTATCCAGGAACGAAGACTGATACCCTTTGCGATACTCATCGTTTTGGCCGGATCCGTCCATAAAACCGCCTATCCGCTTGGCGTCTTCTATTTCTTGCTGAATTATAAGGTGAAGGATGGCAAGGTGTTACAATATTCGCTCTTCTTCGCCTCGTTCATCATGGGTGCGCTCCTGAAGGACTTCATATTCGCCAACATAGGCACTTTGGCTGGCGCCATTGGTTTCGGTGAGACAACGAACAACATGGATTACCTGAAAACATTGGACTGGTCCAACAGCAAGAATTCCATGGGTATCGCCACCTTGATTTGGCTCACACTCGACATCATGGTTATATGGATGTACGACAAATTGAAGAATTTGTATAGTCATGTGGGGTTCGAACTCTATTATAAACTCTACTTCATTGGAATCCTCCTGCAAAACTGTATCGGAGGAACATATCTGGACCGTGTGAACATGTACTTCCTGCCGTTCCGTATCGTCATTTATTCGTTCTTCATGTATGAATTGGCGAAGAAAAAGGATGTGTTGTATAGAGCTCCAATCATCGTGTTTTGCACCCTTACCTATGCGCTATGCATGTGGGCGGTCTACAACCATGCGGCGACATGTTCCCCGTATGAGTTCGTTGATTTGAACACAATTCCGGAACAGCAAACATTCTTTGACTAACATCTATTCGCTATGTTTCTTTCAATCATAATGCCATCATATAATGTCGAACAATACATCGAGGATTGTTTGACAAGTTGTCTTCGACAGGAAATAGACAAGACTGAATATGAGGTGATTGTAATCAATGACGGATCTAAGGATTCGACGTTGGATGTGGTGAACTCATTCATCGAGAAACATCCGACAGCTCCTATTCGTGTGGTCAGCCAAGAAAACAGTGGTTTGAGCGCCACCCGAAACAGAGGCGTCACGCTTGCCCAAGGGGATTATGTTTGGTTTGTGGACAGCGACGACTGGATCACGGAGAATTGCCTTAAGGAACTCCACAACAATATCACCAAACATAACCAACCAGATATTGTGGTCTTGAATACTATCCTGAGGAAAGGAGGAGAGGACACAGTGATTGATAGGAAATTGTCTTCCGACAAAGAAGGGAGCGGCAAATATATTTACGACAATTCCTATATCTTTCCTTATAGTGGTGCCCCTTTTTACTTATTCAAACGTAGCTTCTTGAAAGATAACGATCTGTCGTTCAAAGAGGGCATATACTTTGAGGATTGCCTATTCACGCCATCGGCATTGAGCATGGCAAAACATTGTAGCTACTATTCCCAACCAGTCTATATCTATAGATTAAGGGAAAATTCCATTACGACCTCCTCCATTTCGGAGAAGAAACTCTATGACTCCATCACCGTGGCGGAGGAGCTGATCAAGAGGCTAGGGGATGGGCGTGTCTTATACAAGGATGTGATCAAAGATGCGGCTTGCAGAACCTATGAGGTTTTGTTTCGTTACTATATATTGAAGTCGGACAAACCCACACAGAAGAAATTCCTTAAACTCGTCAACTCCAACGACAATTGGAAGTCATTGTTGGGGGATGTTCGCTTAAAGCATGTGATCTACTATCTCATCGCCAGGGTCTATTCTGTTTTCATGGGGTAAATAAAGTGATTTTATCGAATGAAGATCGCCGCATTTCATTTGTTCAACGATTATTCGGGCAGTCCAAAAGTACTGAAACTGGTTTTGTCCGGTCTCATCCGTAAAGGGTGTCCGATAGATCTACTCACCTCGAGGGGAGGGGTTTTGGACGAACTACGGGGCGAACAGTTACGCCAATATCGGTACAGTTACCATTTCTCCACTAATCCTATGGTCACTACGCTACGGTACACGTATGCGCAAATCTATATGTTCTTCTTCTCGTTGCGCTACCTTTTCAAGAAGGATGTTGTTTTTTACATCAATACCATACTTCCTATAGGAGCTGCATTGTCGGGACGAATGATGGGGAAACGGGTCATATACCATTACCATGAGAACTCTTTTGCAAAAAGCGGATTTTACCGTAAGTTAGCAGGAGCTATGGTTCGGCTCGCTTCCGACATAATATGTGTTTCGGAGTTTCAAAAGTCCCATCTGAACAGGAAAGAGAACGTTTATGTCGTTCCCAACGCATTGTCGGACGCATTTGTGGAGCAATTCAAATTCGATTCCGAGAAAGCATTCTCCAAACAATGTGTGTTGATGGTCGCATCGTTAAAGAAATACAAAGGAGTTCTCCAATTCTGTGAGTTGGCCAACCGGCTCCCCCAATTCAACTTCTCAATGGTGTTGAATGACTCTCAGGAAACGATAGATCTCTTCGTGAAAGAAAATAACATCACAATGGGGACGAACCTCAAACTCTTCCCTAGGCAGGACAATGTAGCTCCGTTTTACGCGAACGCCTCCATGGTCTTGAATCTGACGGATGCGAACATGGCGGTGGAGACATTCGGCCTAACCGCATTGGAGGCGATGTCCGCCGGACTCCCGGTTATCGTACCGACCCGCGGAGGTGTCGCCGAATTGGTGGAGGATGGAGTCAACGGCTATAAGATAGACGTAAGTGAATTGGATAAAATAGAAAGGAAGATAGCAGAGATATTGACAGATTACACGATGTACGAATCTCTGTCAAAATCCGCATTTGAGAAATCGAAAAATTACTCGGAAGAATCAATCAATGAGATGATCTCAACGATTGTTTGGATTGAAAATAATTAGTATTACACAATGAAACAAGTTGCGATAGTGGGATGTCAGGGTATTCCTGCCAATTATGGCGGATTCGAGTCCATGGTGGAGAACATCGTGGGGGAGAATGCGTCATCGGATGTCCATTATACCGTATTCTGTAGCGGGGTAGACATGCCAGGAAGGCTGCATGAGTACAAAGGTTGCACATTGAAGTACATAAATGTGAAGGCCAATGGTATGTTGAGTGTGGTGTATGACATATTCTGTATGATGCATACATTTAGAGGGTATGACACGGTTCTGGTGTTAGGAGTGTCCGGGTGTATGTTCCTCCCGGTTCTTAAGATGTTCAGCAAGAACCGTTTGGTTGTGAACATTGACGGATTAGAGCATAAAAGGGCCAAATGGGGTTGGTTCGCTCGTTGGATCCTCCGTTCTTCCGAAAAATTGGCGGTGAAATGCGCTGATGTGATCATCGCCGACAATAAGGGCATCCAAGACTATGTGAGTGAAGTGTATGCCAAACCATCCACGTTGATCGCCTATGGTGGTGATCATGTGATTCGGGAAATAGAGGAGGAGAAAAAAGAAAAGATACTATCCGACTATGGGTTGAAGAAACAGGATTATGCGGTGTGTGTCTGCAGAATCGAACCCGAGAACAATTGCCACATCTCATTGGAGGCATTCTCCAAAAGCGACAAAAAGATTGTGTTCATCGGCAACTGGAACCACAGCGAATACTCCAAGAGGCTAAAGAAACAATACGCTTCGTACCCTAATATCCATTTGTTGGATGCGATATATGATTTGGATATCCTCTATGTCATCCGTTCCAATGCATCCATCTATGTACATGGACATAGCGCAGGAGGCACAAATCCGTCCCTGGTGGAAGCGATGTTCTTCGGAATGCCGATTGTGGCTTATGATTGCGTCTACAACCGCGCCACGACGCATGACAAGGCATATTACTTCAAAGACACGGCGGATTTGATGGGGTTGTTAAGCAACGATCTGGATGGCTCTTCTATGCGTTCCATCGCGGAAAAGAACTATATGTGGAAGGATATCGCCCTACAATACGAACAGACATACTGATTCGATAACAGAATGAGACATCCCTGTTTTACGATAGATAAATTTTTAGAATATAGATTATAGTTTGACTAATATTTATTATTCTTTTTTTGTTCCTGACTCATTTTGAATAAAGTTTTTTTGCTTAATTTTGTGGGATAATGGCTGTACAAGCAGAAAATGACATTGAATTTTCTCATAGGAAGTCATTACGCAAGTTGTAAGTAGAGATGGATAAATGAGCAGAGAGGAATGAGTAATACGAGAGAGTTCGGATGGTTTGCCGTGAACGTTTTTTTTAACCGGGTCACGAGAATGTCGGCTGTATTGGATGAGGATGAAGTCCAATATTACGTGCCGATGAAGACGGTTGAATTGTTCAGGGACGGCCAAAAGATTTATCAACAGAAGCAGCTAGTCACCTCCCTCTTGTTCCTGAAATGCGATAAAATGTACCTCACCCAATTGAAGGAGAAGTTTGGGGATGCGTTTTATGTATATTCTGATGTGGAGACGAAACAACCAAGGGTCATCCCTGACAAAGAGATGGATTCGTTCATATTGGTGACGTCAGTCGGAGATATGGGGCTTGAGCTTCTTCCGAAAGGTGATGTGGAATGTAAGATCGGGGACCACGTGAGGGTCATCGATGGGGTTTTCAAAGGTGCGGAAGGCTACGTGAAGAGGATTCAAGGAAGAAAACGTCTGATAGTTTCCATAGAAGGGATTGCGGTAGTTGCCACCTCCTATATTCCTCGGTCTTTTTTGGAAAAACTGGATGATTGAATTAGAACATAGATTATAAAACATAGTTGCATGACGGATTTTTTTGTCACATTGTCGGATGACGCCTTTTGGATATTCGTGATGGCTTCCGCCCTCGTGATGTCAATTGTGGCGGCGGGTGTTTTGATACCTCAAATACTTTTGATAGCCTTTCGAAAAAAACTTTTCGATGAGTTGGACGAAAGGAAAATTCATCACAGCACAGTGCCGAGATTGGGAGGTCTGGCATTCGAGCCGGTCATACTCTTCACTATATTCTCCTTGTTGATGTTCGATGTACATGCAGGTAGGTTACAGCTGATGGAGGAATTGGGAGATAACATTCTAAGCATGTCCATCTGCGTATGTTCACTGATTCTTCTATATTTGGTTGGCATCGCGGACGATTTGATTGGTGTGAAATACAGCGCGAAATTCGTCGTCCAAGTTGGTTGCGGATTGTTGTTCCTTTTCGGAGGATTGTATATCTCCAACTTGCATGGCTTGTTTTTCTTCAGCGAGAGGTTGCCTTGGTTCCTTTTTTGGCCACTGACGGTCTTCCTGGTAGTCTTCGTCATCAATGCGATGAACTTAATCGACGGAATTGACGGATTGGCTTCCGGACTAAGCGGCGTCGCCTTGGGATACTATGGGGCCGTATTCTTTGAAATAGAGGAGTACGCCTTCTCGTTGGTCGCTTTCGCCACATTGGGTACGGTGATACCGTTCTTCTTCTACAACGTGTTCGGCAAGGCTGAAAAACAGAAGAAGATATTCATGGGAGATACGGGGTCGCTCACCATTGGTTTGATACTCTGTTTCCTGAGTTTCCGTATGGCCAACGTCGAGATCGCGCCGACACACACATGCCTGTCGAAAGTTCATCCGATGTTCCTCGCGTTCTCTCCGTTGATGGTGCCATGTATGGATGTGGTTCGCGTCTTCATCTACAGGTTGAAGTGTCGGAAAAATCCATTCATGCCTGACAAGAGTCATATCCACCATAAACTTTTAAAATTGGGGATGTCGCAACATGTGGCGATGATCAGCATTCTGTTCTTCTCCGCATTTATCATCGTTGTGAGTCTGATTCTCTCTAAAGAGGTTGACCCGACACTGCTTTTCATGGGAATCGTCGCATTCTTCGCCATCATAAACATTTGGATGCACACCAAAATAGAGAAGATTTCAAAAGATAAAGATTAACACTCCTGGTCATGGAGGTATGCGGTAGCATATTCTTCCAGGATGTCCATTTGGGTGACATTTTGCTATAAATATAAATTACAAGTTGTAAAAACATAAAAAAACATATTGTCAATGAAAGCTAATTGGTTGATTTTAAACGTACTTGTTGTGCTGATTTTGAGTTCTTGCTCGTCACACACCAAAATACCTTATTTCCAAGATGCGGATCGTGTCAAAGGTATCAACACCTCTGCGGTGCAAGAGATAACGCTTCGTCCGAAGGATAGGATTTCCATTGTGGTGAACTGTAAGGATCCTCAACTCTCCGCCTTGTTCAATCTGCCATATGTGACACAGCGTGTGGTCAGCACGGGCGCTCGTAGCACTTTGTATGGAGAGGAGACCGGTGCTGTTTCCGGATACACTGTGGATAGTGAAGGAAACATAGATTTCCCAACGATTGGTAAGATCAATGTGGCAGGCTTGACAAGGAACGAATTGTCCACGTTGATTAAGGACGAGATCGAATCGAGAAATCAAGCGAAGGATCCGGTCATTACAGTCGACTTCCTTAACCTAAGCATATCCGTCCTTGGTGAGGTCGCTCATCCGGGCATCTATAGGATATACAAGGACAACATGACGATTTTGGAGGCGTTAAGCGGTGCGGGCGACGTGACCATTCAAGGGAAGAGGGAAGACGTGCTCGTCTTGAGAATGGAGGAGGGGAAACAGAAGACCTTCCGTGTCAATCTGAACTCACTGCAGAACGTCGTACAGTCGCCAGTCTTTTATCTGCAGCAGGACGACGTCATATACGTGACACCGAACAAGATGAAGGTTAAGCAGTCTACGGTCAATGGAAACACCGTACGCTCCACTTCATTCTGGATATCCATTTCATCGTTGGCGGCGACGGTGGTTGCGCTGGTGTTAAACAACAAATAAAAACATAGAAAACATTTCGACAGATTCTAAAACGAGGTCCTGGATTTGATTAAAGTGGGATATAGTTGACCTGAGAATAGGAACATGGATCAGAACTGGAACATAAATGAAAATATTATAGTAGAGGACTCTTTGGATTTCGAGGAGTTGTACTCACAAGTTAAGATGCACTGGCATTGGTTCGCCATATCCATACTAGTGTTCTTGGCATTGGCTGTCCTATATATTCTCATGACTCCAAGTTCCTACACAAGAAGCGCCGAGGTTCAAATCAAGACGGAGGATCCTGGAGGGCCGGGGCTAAAAATGCAAAATTCGTTCAACGACATGGGTTTCGGCTCTTCCGGAGCGAAAGTGAACAATGAGTTGCGGGCATTGATTTCCCCTGATTTGATGTGTGAGGTCATCCAACGTTATCATTTGGATATCCAGTACGAAGATGTAGGAGGATTGAAAGGTCAAGTGCTCTATGGGTCTAAACTTCCGGTTATGGTCGATTTCCTGGACATAACGGACTATGTGGATGTGTCGTGCGTGATGAACTTGGACCGCAATGATTTTGTCGTGCTATCCGATTTCACATTCCATGATTTAGAGGAGGGTAACAAGATGACGAGCGGCGACAAATGTAGGATACACATCGGTGACACGACAAACACGCCTATTGGACGGGTGTTGGTGACCCGTGTGCCGGATTTCCATAGCCGCAGACCTATCACGACCATTAATATCAAGCGTACCAACTTGTTTAAGTCCCAGGAAAACTGGACGTCGAAGTTATCCGTCACACAGGAAGATATCAAGGCTCAGATCATCACCTTGATGGTGAAGGATGTCTCCCCACAACGGGGTGACGCATTTCTGGGAGGAATCATTTCGATATATAATGAGAATTGGGTGAAGGACAAGAACCAGATTGCGGATGGCACTTCCAGATTCATCAACGAGCGTTTGAAGATTATCGAGGAGGAGTTGTCCAGTGTCGACAATAACATCTCCTCCTACAAGAGCCGGAACTTGTTGCCGGACGTGAAAGCGGTGGCGGAAATGTATATGCAGGAGAACGCCAACATCTCCAACCAATTGCGAGAACTGAATTCGCAATTATACATGACGCAATATATTCGGGATTACTTGGCGAGCGAGTCGAATCAGACAAAGGTGTTGCCTGTGAGCTCGGGAATCCAGAACGCCAATATAGAAAGACAGATTTCCGAATACAACGAAAAGTTGCTGAAGAGGAATCGATTGGAGGCGAACAGTAGTTCGGAAAACGATTTAGTGAAGGGTATGGACGCAGATTTGGCATCCTTGCGAAGCGCCATAATAGTCTCCATTGATAATCAGGTAGCCGCCATCAACAATCGAATCAACGCATTAAAACATAGTGAGAGGAACGCATTGTCGCGGATATCCTCCAACCCTATTCAAGCTGAGATGTTGCTCTCCGCCGAGCGTCAACAGGCGGTCAAAGAGGCTTTGTATCTCTTCCTGTTGCAGAAACGAGAGGAAAACGAGCTATCCCAAGCATATACGGCCTACAACACGAGGCTCATCAAACGACCTGGCGGTAGTATATTCCCAAGCGCGCCAAGGAAACGTAACATATTGTTCGTCGCCTTTTTATTCGGAATCCTCATTCCTTTGGGAATCTTGTACGCGAGGTTGACAACAGACAACACATTACGTGGAAAGAAGGATTTGGAACTAGTACCTATTCCTCTATTAGGGGAAATACCATTGGTGCAACGACAAAGGAAGTGGTGGTGTTTCTGGAAGAAACCTCGACGTATCCACACCGCCGTTGTGCAACCTGGCAATAGGAATGCGGTCAACGAGGCATTCCGTGTCATGCGTACGAATCTGGAGTTCATGGCGAGCAAGGGACCTCAGGTTGTCATGCTCACATCCTTCAATGCAGGTAGCGGAAAGAGTTTTATTTGCGTGAATACCGCTTTGAGTTTGGCGATCAAGAATAAAAAGGTTTTGATGATCGATTGCGACATGAGGCACGCCTCCTTGTCGAAGTGGGCAAAAAATCCGACGACAGGTCTCAGTGCGTGCCTTAACGGCAAAGTGAAGGACGTGGAAGAGGTGTTGGTGAAGTCTGTCGGTGGATACGTAGGGTTGGATGTGTTGGCTGTAGGCGGTATCCCTCCCAATCCTACAGAACTGATTGGCAACGGGTTGTTGCCTCAAATCGTCGAAAACATGAGGAACAAGTATGATTATATCTTGTTAGACTGTCCTCCAATAGATATCGTCGCGGATGCACAGATTATAGAGTCGTTCGTAGACCGCACACTATTTGTCGTCCGTGCCGGATTGCTGGAACGTTCAATGTTGGATGAACTGACGAATATATATGATGAAAAGAGATTCAAGAATATGTCATTAATACTAAATGGCACCTCCATGGAAAAGGGCAAATTCTCTTATCGATATGGCTACCATTCGGATTATTATGTCAAATAGATGCACAATGAATAATCCTACAAGTATATGTTGTTGAATGATAAACAGGGATATTAATGAAGCAGATCGTAATTATAGGCGCAAGGGGTTTCGGAAGGGAATGCTATGAACTTTTTAAAAACAAGAAAGGGTTTAAGTGGCATTTTAAAATCAAAGGCTTTTTGGACGACAAAGCGGATGCATTGGATGGAATGACGGGATATCCGCCGATTTTAGGACCGGCCGAGACGTATCAGATACAAAAAGATGATGTGTTTTTTTGTGCTTTGGGAGATCCTCTCCAGCGGAAAAAATATATAGATTGTATTTTGAAAAATGGAGGGAATTTCATATCTTGCATTAGCGACTACGCTTTGATTAATTCCACGGCAAAAATAGGCAATGGAGTTTTCATTGGCGCATACGCGATCATTTCGTCAGATGTGGCCATAGGAGACTTCACCGTGATTCATCCGTTCTGCAATTTGGGACATGACGCCAAGGTAGGCAAATACGGAGAAATCGAGCCATACACCGCCTTGGGAGGGTATTCCGAAATTGGGGAATACGTGACAATCCACCCACATTCGACGATATTGCCGAAGATTCATGTGGGTGACTATTCGTCGATTGGTTCAGGTAGCGTCGTACTGAAGGACGTGAAAGAGCGAACGACCGTATTTGGAGTACCTGCAAAGGTATTAGATATTTAAATTTACTTACTTTAATTAAACGATTACGAAATGAAAAGTTTGGATGAATTTGTTGTTTTATTTGCAGAACAATTGGACGAAACAGATCCATCAAGTGTAACTGCTCAGACAAAATTCCGTGAATTGGACGAATGGTCTTCTCTTTTGGCGCTCTCATTGATTTCCATGATTGACGAGGAATTTGACGTGGCATTGAAAGGGGATGACGTGAAGAACTCCGAAACGATAGAGGATGTGTATAACATAGTTGTTTCTAAGATATAATGGCTTTCTTGGAATTTAAAAACGTGAATTTAGTAGGTATGGCGGCAGGTGTTCCCAGTTTTGTGGCGAACAACCTGCGGCCTTTGCCTGACGACGACGTGTCGTCCGACTATTCTCCCGAGGACTTTGTGAAGAATACGGGCGTGTTGGAACGTCGCATAACCTATACGCAGACCACCTCTGACCTATGCTACCATGCGGCGGAACGTCTTATTGCCGACCTGGGTTGGAAAAAAGAGGAAATTGATGCGCTTATATTTGTTTCCCAGACACGAGATTATGCCACACCGGCCACTTCAGGTTTGCTTCAAGACCGTTTAGGCTTGAGCAAGAACACATATTGCATCGATTTGACGTTAGGATGTTCGGGGTGGGTATATGGTTTGAACACAGTCACCTCTCTGCTCTCCACAGGATGCATGAAGAAGGCCCTTTTGATGGCAGGAGACTCTAAGGCAGTCCGCCCGATGAAACTCTCTCCTTTGTTTGGTCATGCGGGCACAGTGACAGCTTTGGAATACAAACCGGGAGCGCAAGGGTTCCGGTTCCATTGCGGAACGGACGGCAGCGGATACGATGCGATCATCATACCTGACAGCGGATGCCGCAATCTGATCACTCCTCGCTCGTTTCAATACGAGGAATGTGAGGGTGGAAAGAAGACCAGAATGCAGTCCCGCATGAAGGGAATGGATGTGTTCTCCTTCGGAATCACGACCGCACCGAAGTCCGTGAAGAAATTGTCGGAGAATTATGGCTTCGATTACCAAGAATGTGATTATTTGGTGCTACATCAGGCGAATATGGCGATGAATAGCATGATCGCCAAGAAACTGAAACTCCCTGTAGAAAAGGTTCCTTCCTGCATGCATCATTTCGGCAATACATCCTCCGCCTCCATTCCGTTGACAATCGTGACGGAACTGAAAGACAAGGCGACAACAGGGAAGCGGAATTTCCTGTGTTGTGGGTTTGGCGTAGGACTATCATGGGCTACAGTCTCTTTCACGACGGAAAATCTTCTTATATCCGACCTTGTGGAAGTCGATGAGGATGGTATTGCTTCATAACAAATAATCAATAAGAAAGAAAACATGGCGTTTCTAGATATAAAAAATGTTCGGATTGCCGGTATGTCTACCGCTGTGCCTAAAAAGGTTGTCCATAACGATGATGCTCTGAAGGGAAGCGACGAGAACATCAGCAAATATATTGAACAGATTGGTATCATTGAGAGAAGGGAAAGCCTCAAACTCACGGTCTCCGATCTTCAAGTCATGTCGGCTGAACGTATGTTGGCGGATTTGGCTTGGGAGAAAGATAGTGTGGATGCCATACTTTGTGTGAGCCTCACTCCTGACTATCCGTTGCCTGTCAATGCTTGCCTCATTCAGGACCGTTTAGGTTTAAGCAAAGAATGCTATGCGCAAGACATCTGTTTGGGATGTTCCGGTTGGGTATACGGATTAAGTGTACTCTCCGCTTTTATGCGTGACGGTAACGTCAAACGGGGCTTGTTGTTAACGGGAGATGGACGAATGACATGGGGGAAAGGCAGGAATGCGCTTCAGTTTGGTCATGCCGGTTGTGTGACAGCCTTGGAGTATGCCCCTGGCAATGAGGGCTTCAAATTTAATTTCGGCACAGACGGCAGTGGATTCGAGGCTGTGATAATGCCACAAAGCGGTATGCGTAAGATGGAGTATGATGAGGAGCTCATCAAGCGTTTCGACGATCCGTTCATGCAGCATTCCATGGAGGCTGAGATGAATGAAAAGGAGTTCTTGTCATTCTGTGTTAACGCTGTGCCGAAGTCCATTAACGAATTGTGCGAACATTACGGCATCGACTATAAAAAGTGTGACTATTTGGTTCTCCATCAAGCCAATAAGATCATCAACCAACATATCGCCGAGAAAATGAATGTGGCTCCAGAGAAGGCTATCTCCTCCTATGAGCATTTCGGTAACACATTGTCCGCAAGTATTCCTATCACCATCACAACGCAACTCAAGGGTGAGATTGAAGGGAAAAACACCAACTTTATCTGTTGCGGATTCGGTGTGGGTCTCTCATGGGGATCCGTTTCCTTCTCGACAAAGGACATTGTGATTTCGGATTTGGTGGAAGTGGACGATAATCAATTTGAAGATTTAACATGGGTATGACAAATAATCCTTTTTCCTTAGAGGGAAAAACAATATTGATGACAGGTGCCTCTTCCGGCATCGGTCAGGGATGCGCATTGATGGCTGCGCAAATGGGAGCGAAGGTCATCGTGTGTGGCAGGAATGAGGAGAGGCTGAAGGAAACCATCAGCCAATTGCCAGGGGAGGGGCATTCAACCTTCGTCGGCGAATTGACGGACCAGTCGATCATAGAGAAACTTGTGGCGGAAACACCTTCGTTGGATGGTGTAGTCTTTTCCGCAGGCATCTCCATGACAGCGCCTTTCACCTTCTCCACTAGAGAGAAATTCGACAAAGTGTTCGACGTGAACTTCTTTTCCCCGATTGAAATACTGCGTCTTCTGGTGAAGAAGAAAAAGTTGGTCAACGGGGCATCTGTGGTGTTCATATCGTCAGTGGGTGGTAATTTCGGTTTCTCCGTGGGCAATGGAATCTACGGAGCGTCGAAAGCCGCACTGAACTCCATGTCCCGCTTGTGTAGCCTCGAATTGGCTCCGAAGAAGATACGCGTCAACTCGGTATGTCCTGGTATGGTGGTGACGCCTTTGGTGGAGGGATTTTCCGAAAACATCACCCAAGAGGCGATTCAAAAAGATATGGACTTTTATCCTTTGAAACGTTACGGCAAACCGGAAGACATCGCAGGCGGTGTCGTATACCTCTTGTCCGACGCGGCATCTTGGGTGACAGGACAGGCTATTTGCATCGATGGCGGCATCACGGCATATTAGACTTTAGATTTCAGACGTTAAACGATAGACTTTAGATGATTTGAGCGGTTGTTGATAAATCATGGCTGAAGAAGAATCACTGAGAAACAAGACGAAGAAGGGACTTTTCTGGAGTGCGTTGGAGCGTTTCGGAACGCAGGGTATATCCGCTGTGTTCGCTATTTTCCTTGCGAGACTGCTTTCTCCTGACGATTACGGATTAGTGGCAATGCCGATGGTGTTCCTCTCCTTGGCGTTATGCTTTGTAGATAGCGGATTCGCTTCCGCACTGATTCGTAAACCGGATCTGAAAGAAGAGGACATCACAACAGCCTTCTATTTCAACATTATAGCGGGCATTGTTTGTTATGGGCTCCTCTTCTTCGCATCCCCGTTTGTCGCAGACTTCTACAAGGCACCGATTTTGACCTCATTGCTGAAGGTTTCCGCATTGGGAATGCTCATCGGCTCGTTCTGCACGGTGCAGCAGGCGTTGCTGACCAAGCAGATCGACTTCAAGCGACAAGCGAAAATCTCTTTGTGCGCCTCCATCGTAGGAGGATGCATCGGTGTGGGTTTGGCACTGAGTGGTTTCGGAGTCTGGTCATTGGTGTTCCAGGCCATCTTCGCCCAAACGGTTCGTGCGATTTTACTATGGCGTACAAGTACTTGGAGACCGCACGGGAAGTGGTCGAACGAGTCTTTCCACTACCTATGGAACTTTGGAAGCAAAATGTTGGCTTCCTCCATTCTTGATACGCTCTATGTCAACATCTATCCGATTGTGATCGGTAAATTGTTCAAGCCAGCGGATTTAGGTAATTATACGACGGCGAATCACTTCGCCTCGTTGCCTTCAAGCAACCTGACGGGTGTGCTACAACGCGTAACCTTCCCTGTATTGAGCACCATCCAAAACGATGATGAGCGTTTAGCCCGCAATTATAGGAAAATACTTCGGCTATCAGCCTTTATCGTATTCCCCTTAATGATGGGATTGTCCTCCGCAGGCGAACCGTTCGTGCTTGTTTTCTTGGGAGAGAAATGGCAAGGATGTATCATCCTGTTGCAATTAGCCTGCTTCTACATGATGTTCTACCCTATACACGCCATCAATCTGGATCTACTGCAGGTAAAAGGGCGTTCCGACCTCTTCCTCAAGTTGGAGATCATCAAGAAACTGATGGGTGTGGCCATCATGGTCATCGCGATACCGCACGGAATCGTCGTCATGGTGGCGAGCGGCATCGTGACCTCCATACTTGCGTTAGCCATCAACACATACTATACGGGTAAACTGATCAATGTGGGCTTCTTCAAACAGATGAGGGATATCTCCCCAATATTCCTGATCGGCATGGTCATGTGGAGCATCATCATGATATTCAACCATTATGTCCATAACGTCTACATCGCTTTGCCATGCGACATCGTCATCGGTGTATTTATCTATTTATGCTGCGCAAAGTTGTTCTTGAAGGATGACCTGAAAGAAATCATCTCCATGATGCCCGCATCTATCAGGGGAAAGTTGTCAGGTTTAATCAACGTTGATGAAATAGAGGAGAAGTAAGGAAATGTCTAATTCAACCCGCATAGCTAAGAACACGTTGTTCCTATACGTGAGGATGTTTTTCATTATGGTGGTCACTCTATTCACGAGTAGGGTGATTCTAGAGGTTCTTGGCGTAAGTGATTTCGGAATTTACAATGTAGTGGGGGGAGTCTCCAGTTCGTTCGTATTCTTCTCAAGCGCATTGTCCAATTCCACCCAACGTTTCTTGAACTTCAAGATGGGTGAGAACGACATGGCGGGTGCGAAGGCTGTATTCAACAATAGTTTAATCATCTATTCGGCGATCTCGGCTGCAGTTTTACTGATAGGCACACCAATCGGTTACTGGTTTGTCACACATAAACTTGTGATTCCAGAGGATCGGATGGACGCGGCGATAGGCGTCTTCTTCGTGACCGTGTTCATGTTCGTCGCGACGATGATGCTCTCCGTCTACAATTCCGTATTGATCGCAAGGGAAAACATGAAGTGTTATGCTTTCGTCGGTGTGTTCGATGCGGTATCCAAGTTGGTGATTGTCTATGCGTTGATGTTAACGGATGGCGACCGGCTATTGCTCTACGCAGTGTTGCTCTGTGTGGTGCACCTCATCTCGAAGATGATACCGGTGATCATCTGTATACACAAATACGAAGAGTGTAAGTTCGCCTTACACTACGACAAGGTATTGGTTCGTCAATTATTCAGTTTCATCGGCTGGAACGGATTCGGTTGTGCGGTTTGGATGATCAACGGGCAAGGAATCAACATCTTGATCAATACCTTCTTCGGAACGGTGGTCAATGCGGCGAACGGAATCGCCACGCAAGTGACGCAAGCAGTCAACAATTTCAGCGTCAATTTCTTCACGGCGGTGAGGCCACAGATCGTCAAATCGTTTGCGGCCAAGGACTACGACTACTTCAACAAATTGGTCTATGCGAGTTGTCGTTTCTCATTCTACATGACGTGGATGATTTGTTTGCCTATCATGGCTAAATCAGATTACATACTTTATCTCTGGTTGAAAAATCCACCAGAGTATGCCTCCGAGTTCGTGGTATGGACGTTATTGTTCAGTGCGATCAATGTGCTGACAAACCCAGTTTGGTGTGCGGCGCAGGCCTCGGGGAAGATCGCCAAATTCATCATGATAGGAAGTTCGGTCTTCCTGATGGTCTTCCCGATTAGTTGGGTGATGCTTTCGTTCGGACATGAGCCAACCATCGTCTTTCAGGTGATGTGTGTGATGCGTGTGGCCTATCTGTTTACGATCAGAAAGGTGCTAGGTAGTTACATCGACTTCCCATTGAAACGTTTCTTGAAAAATGTGGCAGTGCCCGTCCTAAAGGTAGGCGTAATCAGTGCGTTGTTGATTTTTTACCTTGCAGGATTCTTCTCCGACAACATACAATCGCTCATTCTATTCGTTCTAACCACTATTCTCTTCACAGGAACACTTTCCTACATGATCGGAATGAACAGTAAAGAACGACAGATGATAAAAGAGAAAGCGGGGAGTATCATGCGAAAGTTTAAACGGTAGTCCTACGCTTTTGAAACACAACAGATCGCATAAAGAAGCAAATAAATAGTAAATATAATTACTTTGTATATCGATGAAAAAAGTGATGTTGGTCTTCGGTACACGTCCGGAGGCAATTAAGATGTGTCCATTGGTTAAAGAGTTTCAAAAATATCCGAACGATTTTGAAACCATAGTCTGTGTGACGGGACAGCACAGGGAGATGTTGGATCAGGTGTTGAAGATTTTCGAAGTGAAGCCTGATTATGATTTGAACATCATGAAGCAAGGTCAGGACTTGTATGATGTGACGGCCCGTGTCCTGACAGGTATGCGGGATGTCTTCAAACAGTGTAAACCTGATGTCGTGTTGGTTCACGGTGACACGACCACTTCCACCGCTGCGGCTTTGGCTGCGTTCTATCAGCAAATTCCGGTAGGTCATGTCGAAGCGGGGCTCCGCACACATAACATCTACAGTCCATGGCCGGAGGAGATGAACCGACAGATCACGGGACGTATCTCAACCTACAACTTCTCGCCGACACCGCTCTCCGAGAAGAACCTCAAGGACGAGAAGGCTCATGGCCAAATCTTCGTGACGGGTAATACTGTGATCGACGCCCTACACATGGTGGTCGATAAACTAAAGGGAGACAAGAAACTCGCCGACGAGCAGATCCAAGTGTTGAAAAACGCCGGCTACGATGTGTCTCGCCTAGACAACGGCAAGAAGCTCGTGCTCATCACGGGCCACAGACGTGAGAACTTCGGTGACGGGTTTATCAGCATGGTGACCGCCATGAAAGACCTTTCGGAGAAGTATCCCGAGGTCGATTTCGTCTATCCGATGCACCTCAATCCGAACGTCCGCAAGCCTATCCACCAAGTATTCGGCGAAGACCTCACGGTATACGAGAACTTCTTCTTCATCGAACCGCTCCAATATCTGGAGTTCGTCTATCTGATGGAGAAATCCACTTTGGTCCTCACGGATTCGGGAGGTATCCAAGAGGAGGCGCCGGGACTCGGCAAGCCTGTGCTCGTCATGCGCGACACGACCGAACGTCCGGAGGCCCTCTCTGCAGGTACGGTGAAGCTGGTCGGCACGGACTACAACGCTATCTTCGGCAATGTGTCCGAATTGCTGGACTCTCCGGCAGCCTACGAAAAGATGTCCAAGGCAGTGAACCCTTACGGCGACGGACTGGCCTGCGGAAGAATCGTGAAGGCTTTAAAATAGAATTTCAAAAAATAATATAATTAATAACACATACGAAAACAATTGGTTAACAACCGATTCGCTCGTTTTTAAGATTCTTTATCTCTATGATTAACGTAATTGGATTGGGTTACATCGGACTTCCAACCGCCCTGATGATGGCATCCCATGGTGTGGAAGTGATTGGAACAGACTACAATAAGGAACTTGTAGCCACTTTGAACGAAGGTAAGACGACCTTTAAGGAAGATGGTCTTGACGAACTCTTCAACGCAGCTGTAAAGGCAGGCATCAAGTTTACCACTGAATACCAGAAGACGGACATGTACATCGTATCCGTGCCAACCCCTTACAACAAGTTCTCCAAGAAGGTGGACGCTTGCTACGTGGTGGCTGCGGTCAAAGAGGTGATGAAGGTTTGTCCGAAGGGGGCTACCGTCGTTGTGGAGTCCACCGTCAGCCCCGGAACAATGGATAAGTTCGTACGTCCGGTTGTCGAGGCGAACGGATTTGTCATCGGCAAGGACATCAACCTCGTGCATGCGCCTGAGCGTATCATCCCAGGCAACATGGTCTACGAGTTGCTCCACAACAACCGCACGATCGGTGCCGACGACAAGGCGATAGGGGAGAAAGTGAAAAAATATTACGCATCCTTCTGCCAAGGCGAAATCGTCGTGACGGACATCCGTACGGCCGAGATGACCAAAGTGGTGGAAAACACCTTCCGCGCGGTCAACATTGCCTTCGCAAACGAGCTTGCCAGGATCTGCCGCCACGACAACATGGATGTCTATGAGATCATCAAAATCTGTAACATGCACCCTCGCGTGAACATCCTGCAGCCTGGCCCAGGCGTCGGCGGACACTGCATCTCCGTGGATCCTTGGTTCCTCGTGGGCGACTATCCTCAATTGGCGAAGGTGATCGACGAGTCCATGAAGACGAACGATAGCCAGCCGACCTTCGTGCTGAACCGTATCTACGAAATCATGCAGGAGAACAATATCACAGACAACCGTAAAGTGGGTCTGTACGGTATCACCTACAAGGAAAACGTGGATGACTTCCGCGAGTCACCAACCTTGCAGATGCTCGAAGCGCAAGAACGTCATTTGGCTCGTCCACTGAAGTGCTACGACCCGTTCCTGAAACAAGACATCGTGAAGAACCAATTCCACGACTTCGACGAGTTCCTCAACGACGTGGACATGGTGGTCATCATGGTGAAACACGACCAAATCAAGCAAAATTGGGACAAGTTGAAGGGCAAGGTCATCTTGGATTGCCATAACATCTGTCCGTTGGAGGGTGTATATCACATCTAAGACAAAACATTTAGACAAAGGGAAGCAGCCACACAGGTGGAACGCAGGTTCGTGGTTCGATACCACTGGCTGCTACGATGAATAGAAACAGAAAGTAGTTCGGGTCATGATTGAGAGAATGATTTATAACACAGTATGGGACAAGATAAACGCATATCTTGTATTCCTGATTCCCATACTGATAATAGGGGTACTTCTGAACATAATCAAGTTCCCCATTGTCGCCATACTGATATTCCTCTCCTTCATCTTCCTATGCAACAACCATGAGAAAAGCGTGGTCTGCGCTTTGGTTTTCTGTAAGATGATCGGAACGTTCGGTCCCGCATTGGGTATTCATGTGCCGGGTACAGTGGTCGCCTTCTTCCTGATCATAGTATTCATGAGGAAGGATCTCATGAAGCTCTTCAACAAGCATACGACGAAGCCTATCGTCTTCATCCTATCCGTCTTCTTCATCTTCATGGTCTATTACCTGCTGACCGGCGAGACGAGGAATTCGGGTTCGAAGTTCAACACCATGGTCATCGCCCTCTGCGTGGATACCATCGCGTTCCTCATTCTCGTGACGTTCGACGACATCAGGATGGAGCGGCTGACGGTTCCACTGCTTCTCTTCGCGCTGATGCAGCTCGGGTATGTGGAGTCGTTCTCCGGGCATAGACCCGCAGGCATTCTGGATTTCTCCTTCTTCCGTAACGCCTGCGTCGATATGATGAGGAAGGGCCTCCCGGTGCTCTCGTACCACAATATGGGTATCGCCGCCTTCCTTGGGGCAGCCTTCATGATGAGCCAGCGCAAAAAGATCAACAACTATTTCGACATCGTATTCCTCTTCAGCGCATTTTGGTTGATTCTCTTGTCGGGTGCCCGGCAAACTATCTTCGGATTTGTATTCCTGGTATTTGTCTGGATGGTCTTCCGTACGGAAAGATTCAAACTGACCACAGTCATCTTGGCGGCGACCGTCATCGTAGGTATTTACCTATGCTTGAAAATGTTGGAGGTGCCGATTCTACAAGACTCCTCCGTACGTGGCGCACACTTGGGTAGTGACTTGAACCGTAACTACGATTATCCGCTAATGATCATTTCGTATCATTTCTTGGACGGTATCGGTTTCGGCAACTACCACAACCCATACACAAATGAAATCTATCCTCACAACATATTCCTCGAAATCCTATGCGAAATGGGTTTCGTCGGATTGATTTTCGTCGGCATGGTGGTCTTCGCCTTCGTACGTTCACACCACTTCCTCTTGCGTAATGAGTTGCCGAGCGGAGGCATCTGCCTTCTCCTATGGATACCATACCTCATACGCTCCATGATTAGCGGAGACCTCAGCGAGAATATTTCGCTATTCATATCCATGTTCCTATTGTTCCACTATAGGGGCATCGTGGTGAGCCGGAAACGGTTGGAGCAGCTGATGAGATTGAGGCGGACCCCAAAGTCTGTATATTGGAAGAAAACAAATGAAGAGGTGCAAGCCTCCAACAGTGAAATTATAGAGGTTAATAAATGAAGCATGTAATCTATGTATGCGTCGGTGACGTTTCCGTATATGAATCGCAAGTTTTAGAGTTATTGAACTACCTTCAGAGCAGAGAGATAAAAGTCACCTTATTACAAGGATATAAATCTGACGAAGAGAAAAAAAAACTAGAGAAGAAACTCTCTAATCACCCTCCGATTCCGACAGTATGGATGAAAAGTTTCTCGGCCTATCCATTCTTTAAAAAGAAGATGGTCGACTCCCTTTACCAAGGAATCTCCTCCATCGAAGGATACCACGAGGCCATGTTCCACGTACGTAGCGAATATGTCGGATACGTCATGAAGCACACATTCCAGGAGTATGGATTGAACCTGCCCATGCTGATTGACATACGCGGAATTATCTGCGAGGAACTGAAATACAAGCAGAAACAATTGAAAGGGAAACGCAAATTGCTCTCTTTCATTCAGAGTCTCTATCTGAAGTCCTGTTACAAGAAACTCTTCTCACCTGATAACATGAGAATCGCCATCTCGTCCGTATCTTCCGCAATCAACGACTATATCGGTACGAATTACCCCTCCTGCAAATACCAGAAGGTTGTCCATTCAAACATAGCGGGCAGGCAATTTGTCTTCGACGAGGGGAAAAGAGGGGAGATACGTCAACGTTACGGCATAGCGGACAACGAGGTGCTTGCGGTCTGCTCGACAGGAGGGAACGCGGTGTGGCAAAAAGACCATCTGGTGGTGAAACGTCTGGTGGAGATGGGCATACGTGTGATCAACCTTTCCAAAAATGAAATTGGCATAGACGGATGTGTCACGACGACGGTCCCTTTCACTGAGATGCCAGCCATGCTCTCCGCCGCGGATGTGGCGGTCCTCTGGCGAGACGACACCTTCATGAACAACTCCGCTTCCCCTTCCAAGTTCAGTGAATTCGCCGCAATGGGACTCTACGTGATCCATAACAAAACCGTACAAGTGGCGGTGGAACATATCCAATCAACTGGTGCGGGATGCCTCGTGAACAACGTGGAGGAGATCAACGCACTGCCGTCCTACGAAGAACTGCAACGCCAACGCCAACAATGGATCGATGCTGGTCTCTCTTCTTTCGGCGTTGATGGCTTAGGAGATTCATACATCCGCAAATACGACGAGATAATGAATTAGAATCAAACAAATAACGCATAAGAACTACAATTGACATTTCCTAGAATATGAAAATATTCATCAATACACCTAGTCTCAGGTTCTGTGGCGGGGTCGCAAACCACTTCATGGGATTAAAAAATTTCTGGACGGAGCAGGTGAAATATAATTGCGTAGGTAAGCGTATCCGTAACACGCCATGGCTAACCTATCTTATCCTACCTTATGACATCCTGAAATTCATCATCCGTCTGTTGATTTTCCGACCTGACATAGTGATGGTGAATCCATCCATGGCCCCGAAGGCGCTCAAACGGGACTTCACATACTTGAAAATCTCCCGTTTCTTCGGATTTAAGGTCTCTTTTATGTTCCACGGATTCCACACGGAGTCGGTGATGGATATGAAACCCTATATCGTCGAACAACTCAACAAGGCTTGCCTGATCTTCGTCTTGGCGAAGGAGTTCAAGACGACACTGGAAGAGTGGGGGGTCACCGTCCCGATCGAACTGACCACGACAAAGGTGGACGACCGCATGTTACAGAGTTTCTCGATAGATCAACGGCAAGGGAAGGTAGAGAATATACTCTTCCTCGCAAGGGTGACAAAACCCAAGGGAATAATGGTCACCTTAGGCGTTTTCAATGAATTGTACCATCAATATCCGAATCTGAAGTATACCGTAGTAGGGGACGGCGTGGATCTGGACGAGGCGAAGGCGTATGTGAGGGACAACGGTATCCCGAACGTCACATTCACAGGCGCATTGTCGGGGGAAAGGCTGGTGGAGGAGTTCAAACGGGCGGACCTCTATCTTTTCACTTCCTACCATGAGGGAATGCCTACCTCCGTACTGGAGGCGATGGCCTTCGGATTGCCAGTCGTTACGCATCCTGTGGGTGGCATGATCGATTTCTTCGACGAAAACATGGGCATTGCGGTCGACACATTCGAACCTGCCGATTTCGTTCCTCCGATTGTGGAATTGATCGAGAACCAAGAGAAGACAAAACGAATCTCCGAATATAACCACCAATACGCACATGACCATTTCTTGGCATCCATGGTGGCAAAACGGATGGAAAACATTTTCCGCAGATATATTTAATCTTATGATATGAAACTTAGCCGTATACGTAAACTGATATTCCTCCATCTGCAGCATCTGCCGATGAAGTCGAGGGGTTGGCGAGCCACTTGCTGCAAATGGGGCGGCGTCAATGTCTTGTGCCCGCAACGCACCTTCGTGGGCGAGAATGTCACCTTTGACACCAATTTTCCTGAGGACATCACCTTGGAAGAGGGCGTCCGCCTCACCACGGGCGTATGTATCGTGACGCATTTCATGAACCCGAAAACCGGCAAATATGATCGGGGGAAGGTGCTCATCAAGAAGAAAGCATACCTGGGTATGCACACACTCGTCGTCAAACCGGTCACCATCGGAGAAGGAGCCATCGTGGGGGCGGGGAGTGTCGTGACCAAGGATATACCGGATTACGAGGTTTGGGCTGGTAACCCCGCACGTTTCATTAAGAAAAGGGAACTAGAATGAGTGCGGCATTAGACGCTTTCAAGAAGCTTAAGACATATTGTGAGAAGGAACAATTCAAGGGATGGGATCCCTATGACGGACTGAATTCCAAGCTCTTCAATGCGGTGTTGCCCCTGAAGCACTCCGCCTTGCTGCGACTATCCATCATACAAGGATTCAAGCGTTGTCCGTTCAACCTAAGACGGATCGCCCTCGTCCCGAAACAACATAACGCGAAGGGCATCGGCCTCTTCCTGCAAGGTTACTGCAACCTGGTGAAGGCGGTGGAACGGAACCCTGAATTAGAATCGGAATTGGGCACGAAAAACGCCTTGACGGAACGAGTGAACGAGTTGGCGAAACTCCTGCTCTCCATGCGTTCCCAAGGCAACTACCATGGTGCCTGCTGGGGATACAACTTCGATTGGCAAGCCCGCCGGCTCTTTTTGTTCCCCGCTTATACGCCTACGGTGGTCGCCACGAACTTCTGCGCCTCCGCACTCTTCGACGCCTACGAAGTGACGGGCGTGGAGGAATACAAGCAGGTGGCGCTCTCCTCGGCGGAGTTCGTCATAAAAGACCTGCACCGCCATACGATCACGGAAGCGAAAGAGGGTCGGGGAGAGTCCTTCCTCTTCTCCTATAGCCCCCTACAGGGCAACGACACGGTCTACAACGCCTCCCTGTTAGGCAGCAAACTGTTGAGCCTCTGCTATAAGTACACGGGCAATGAGGAGTACAAAAATCTGGCAGCCGCCTCAGTGCGCGCCGCATTGGACGGACAAAAAGAGGATGGATCATGGGTCTACGGACTACTTCCCGTACAACAGTGGGTGGACTCTTTCCACACAGGTTATAACCTCGACGGACTCATCGCCTTCTATGAGAACTGCGTGAAAGGCATCGATTCGGACGAAGTGGCGAAACCCATCCTCGACGGTATAGAGAAGGGCTTCGATTTCTACGTCAAGAACCTGTTCGACGAGAATTGCACCCCTAAATACTACTCCAACAGGATGTACCCGATCGACATCCACTGCCCCGGACAACTCTTCGTGACATTGCACCGCCTGCACAAGACGGAGGGGTTCCATGACATGGAAGACAAGGTTTTGGACTGGACCATCCAAAACATGCAGGATCCTGAAGGTTATTTCTACTATCAGTTGAAACAGGGTATCAGCAGCAAAATCAGCTACATGAGGTGGAGCAACGCCTTCATGTTCAACGCCTTGTCCTATTTCATCCTTGACAGACTAGCCTGAGGCCTACAGTCGACCTGATTCAAGCTGTTTTTAGACCTTATTACGGTGAATCATATGTATTACCACACTATAAGCATAATTTAATTGATTTCAATTCAATATTTATCAGATATAAAGATGCAAAAAGAAGCATGTGTTGAGGTGAACGGCCTTAATATCTACCCGTTCACCACTTTCGAGCAATTGTTGACTCATGTGGACGAAAACAAGGGTATCCTCGTCGCCATCAATGCGGAGAAGATCCTTCACGCCACAGACCAGACCCGTGATATTATCAACCGTAACATCGGCTACTGTGACGGGGCCGGGGCCGTGATGGTTCTCCACAAGAAGGGTTACTATGATGTGACCAAGATACCTGGTTGTGTGCTTTGGCTACGTATCATCGCCAATACATACAAAGACAAGTCCTTCTACCTCGTGGGTGGCAAACAGGAGGTCATCGACGAAACCATCGAAAAGTTGAAGAAGGAATATCCGGGTATCAACATCGTGGGTTACCGTAATGGCTATATCAAGACGGACGAGGAGCGCCAAGCACTCATAGATGATGTGGCGGAGAAGAAGCCGGACGTCGTTTTCGTCGCCATGGGCTCTCCGAAACAGGAACTGCTGATGATGGACATGGCCAAGCAACATCCTGCCATCTACCAAGGATTGGGTGGCTCGTACGACGTCTATACCGGTCATGTGAAACGCGCGCCGGCTTGGTGGCAGAACCACAACCTGGAATGGCTCTACCGCTTAATCAACCAGCCTTCCCGCATCAAAAGGCAAATCTGCCTCTTGAAGTTCGTGTTGAACGTGAAGATGGGAAGATACTAGAGAATTTTGAATTAAGAATTAAGAATTATGAGTTAAGAAACGTCAGTTCGACGAAGTCTATTCGGGAACAATGTTTGACGTTAACAATTTTATTTATAAATAATAACAAAAAATTTTTTGTAATTTCGCGCCGTAAGCAGATGTGGATAGGGGGATCTTCATGGAAGTTTCCCCCCGTTGGTTGAAAGAAATGCAATTAGATTATTAATTTTTAGAATTTTATGGTTAGATTGTTTAAGGCTTTGCCGATTCTCCTGTTGGGTGTCATGCTCTTTTCATCCTGCAATCCGCAAAAGAATGTGACCTATATCCAAGACACGGAAAACATGATGAAATTGCGCGCGTCGTATGAACAGAACATTGTGTTGAAGCCCGAAGATCAAGTATTCATCATCGTGAGTTGCCGGGATCCGCAGATCTCCGCCATGTTCAACCTCCCTTACTATACGAACCGTATCGGCGGGGTGGAGTCATTCAGCTCCTCCAACTTCACGATCAACAGCTACTCTTCCGCCAACAGCGTCGTCGGCTACACGGTCGACAACGAGGGGAACATCGACTTCCCGATCCTCGGCAAAATCCCTGTGGCCGGACTCAGACGCCAAGAGGTCGCCGAGCTGGTGAAACAAAAACTGATCGAGAGCAATCAAATCAAGGACCCGGTGGTGACGGTCGAATACATGAACTTAGGCGTCGCTGTCTTGGGCGAGGTGGCTCGTCCGGGACGTTTCCGCATCGACCGTGACCACTTCTCCATCTTCGATGCGTTGAGCATGGCAGGTGACTTGAACATCAATGGTAAACGACAGAATATCACCGTTTTACGCCACACCTTGGATGGAGACCAGGTCTATAAGGTTGACCTGACGAGCGGAAAGGAGATTTACAAATCCCCTGCGTTCTATATCCAACAGGGAGACGTCGTCTATGTGGCGCCGACCTCGAAACGTGCACGTGAATCTTCCGTCAACGGTAACACGATACGGTCAGCCTCTTTCTGGGTCTCCATCGCATCCTTGGCCACATCCGTGACATCCGTCGTGGTGTTAGTTCAATCCAAAAACAAATAAACAGCGAGACCTCCCTCTCGTCAATGACTTGGTACTTTAATAGACTAATTATCTAAACTTTTATGGCTAATAACGTTCCACAGAAAGCTCCCGTCAAAAGGGACGAAGTTCTTTTGCAGGACATCTTCAGCATATATCTCTCTAACTGGAAGTGGATTCTCCTTTCGCTCTTCATTTGCTTGGCGATTGGCACCTACCACATCTTGACCACTCCTCCGTCCTATAAATGCACCTCCTCCCTCCTGATCAAACAGGACAAGGACGGGCAATCGCTTTTGGGCGACGTGGCGATGTCCATGACGGATATTGGTCTCTCCCAGTTCAAAATCAACACCTCGAACGTGATCATGACGTTCCAGACGCCTGATATCATCCACACGGTGATTCAGCGCCTGCACCTGAACGACAGCTATACGGTGAAGGGTACATTCCGTGACGAGATCCTCTATGGATCCTCCCTTCCTTTCACCCTCTCCTTCATCGATATGCCGAACCATGGCGAGGGCAACCTGGTCGCTTGCCTCAAGTCGGACAGTTTGGTACATCTCACCAACTTCGCCATAGGGGATTCGCTCTTCAAGGAGGAGTACACCGTCCACATGGGCGACACGATCCTCTCTCCGCTGGGACGCATCTCCGTGCAACGCAACAACTATTACACGGGGGACAGCTTCACCCGACCTATCCAAATTGCTCACATCAGCGCCTACGACGCTATCGGAGAGTTCAAGGAGAAGCTCTCGGTCTCCCTCCGTGACAAGATGGGCACGGTCTTCGACCTCTCCTTCACCGACCAGAGCCGTGAGCGTGCGATCGACGTGCTGAAGATGGTGACGAACGTCTACGACGAGTTCTGGATGCAGGACAAGAACAAGGTGACACTGAGCACCGTGAACTTCATCACGCAAAGGCTTCGCATCCTGGAGGACGACCTGAACTCCGTGGATGGTGAGATCGCCACCTACAAGAGTAGCCAGCGCATCCCCGACATCCAAGCCACCGCATCCTACGACCTGAGCTTGGCGGGCGAGAACGAACGTAACCTGCAGCAACACGCCAACGAACTCACCGTAGCGCAATACCTCCTGAATTTCCTCAAGGAGAACAAGGATAAACTCATGCCGGCCAACGTGGGCGTCACGGAACAGAGCATTCAGTCCCAAATCGCCGAATACAATAAGCTGACCCTCCAACGAAGCCGCTTCGTGGAGAGCAGTAGCGAGGAGAACCTCCTCGTGAAGGACATCGACAACCAACTCGTCGCATTGCGTGGGGCGATCATCTCCTCCGTCGAGAACTACATCACCGCCCTGCAGCTCCAGTTGAACTCCTACGAGACGAACCGACACGAGATCAACTCACGCATCAGCTCCAACCCGAGACAAGCGGGCCACCTCCTTTCGGCAGAACGCCAACAGAAGGTGAAGGAAGGGCTCTACCTCTTCCTGCTGCAGAAGAAGGAGGAATTCGAGATCTCCCAGGCCTTCACCGCCTACGACACGCGCGTCATCATGGAGCCTGAGTACGGGGGAGGCGACAAGCCTTTCTCCCCGAACAAGAAGAACGTGCTCGCCCTGGCATTGCTGTTGGGCTTGGCCATTCCATTCGTCATTCTCTACGTGAGGGAGTTGTTGAACACACGGGTAAGAGGGCGCAAGGACTTGGAGTCGCTCACCATCCCATACGTAGGTGAGATACCGCTCGTCTCCCAGAAGAACCATATCAGCCCCTTCTCCTTCCTGCGTAAGGAAGAGACGGATGAGGAGGTGGAGTTGGTGGTCAAACCGCAGAGCCGCGACATCATCAACGAGGCCTTCCGCGTCATCCGTACCAACACGGAGTTCATGTGCAAGGAGGATGGCGCCGCGACCATCATGATCACATCCGCCAACATCAACAGTGGAAAGACATTCATATCCAGCAACTTGGCACTCTCCTTCGCCATCAACGGCAAGCGGGTGATCGCCCTCGACCTGGACCTCCGCAAGGCGACGCTCTCCAAAACGTTCGACTGTCCGAGACACCATGGCGTGGTCGACTACCTCAGCGGCAACGAGAAGGATTTCCACGGACTCATCGTGCATCAGACCCTGGACATCCTGCCTGCGGGCAAACTGCCACCGAACCCTGCCGAATTGCTCACCTCCAGCCACTTGGGCGATCTGATCACCGAGTTGCGGAAGGAGTATGACTATATCTTCATCGACTGTCCGCCGGTTGAGATCGTCACCGACGCCGATATCATCAAGCAATGGGCGGATATGACCCTCTTCGTCGTCCGCGCCAACCTCCTCGAAAAGGCTATTCTGCCGGATATCGAGAAGTACTATACGGACAAACGTTTCAACAAGCTGGCCATCGTCCTCAACGGTACCGAATCCATCGGCCACTACGGCTATAAATACGGGTACTACAAAGGCAAATACGGCTACTACGGCCACGAGTAATTCTTAATTCAAAATTCAAAATTCATAATTCCCATGCCCTCCATCTCCATCATCTGCCCAGTCTACCAAGCCGAAGCATACCTGGACAGATGCGTGCAATCCATTCTGGCGCAGACCTTCACCGACTTCGAGCTGGTGCTGGTCGACGATGGCAGCCGTGACCGTAGCGGGGAGATGTGCGACGAATATGCCCGTAAGGACAGCCGCATACATGCCTATCACAAGCCCAACGGCGGACTATGCAGCGCGCGGAACATGGGACTTGACCATATCTCGGGCGAATACTCCGTCCATGTGGACCCCGACGACTGGCTGGAGCCCACCATGCTGGAGGAACTCTATGCGAAGGCGAAGGAAGACGACGCCGACATGGTGATCTGCGATATCTTCATCAACCGTAACGGCAAGCAATACTACTCCAAACAGGAGCCAGAGGCGCTGGACCACGAAACGGTCATGAAGGGTTTCTTCCATGACCTCCACTCCGCATGCTGGAACAAGCTGGTGCGCCGTTCCTGCTACACGAGCCGAGGCCTCCGCTTCCCCGACAAGCTCTACATCTGGGAAGACATGTACTTCAACGCCTCCCTCTGCATGGAGGATATCAAAATCGTCTATTTGAACAAAGCATTCTATCACTACGACTGCTCTTCGAACCCTAATTCCTTGGTGCGGACCTGCCGCCCGGAAACCGTCGAATCGCAGAAGTGGGTGATCAGTCATTTCGAACATATTCTGTCGGATCCTTCATGGTTGGACAACCTCAAGATGGGCACGAAAGAGCGCCTCTTCTATTCCAGGTTGGGCAACGGGAAGGATCTGTACGACCTCTATCCGGAGGTGAATGAAACATTCCTATCGGGAAGCCGCTCCTCATCCATTGTGGGACGGTGGACGACCCATGCGCTCAGGCATCCGTCGCTTTGTGGCGCATACCGCCTGATGCTCTCCGCGGAAGAGTCCGCGAGAACGCTGGCCGGAAAAGTGAAGAGATTCTTTATCGGCTAACGATGAGGGGAAACCTTCCTCGTTTCAAACGCTATTTGAATGGATAAACGAATTGAAATGGACAGTAAAACTGTTCCCTCGCCGAAGGTGTCGGTCATCGTGCCGATCTATGGTGTGGAACACTACATCGAACGTTGCGCACGCTCTCTGTTCTCGCAGACTTTCAAGAGCGTGGAGTTCATCTTCGTCAACGACTGCACGAAGGATGGCTCCATGGATGTGCTCTCCGACGTGAGAAAGGAGTACCCGGAGGCGGACGTCAAGGTCATCAACCTAGAACACAACACGGGTCTGCCGCAGGCCCGACGAGCCGGAGTGGGGCAGGCCACAGGGGATTACATCCTGCATGTGGACTCCGACGACTGGGTCGAGCCCGACATGGTGGAGCGGCTCTACCAACGGGCGGTGGAGACGGGTGCGGATATGGTATGTTGCGACTGGTCGGAGGAATACGAGGACCGCGACGAGGTCTTCAGCCACTACGAGGCATCCCGCGACATCTATTACGAGACCATCCTCGCACTGGAGACGGACGCTTATGTATGGAGCCGTCTGACGAAACGTGAGGCCTACAACGGACTGGAGTTCCCGACCTGCAATATGTTCGAGGACTTCGTGATCACCTCGCAGTTGGTGGCCAACTGCAGCACCATCGAGTTCGTCCACGCCCCGCTGTACCACTACCGACGGAGCAACGCCTCCTCGATCCGCTCCTCGGCGGACACAAGGATGATACTCACACAGGAGGTAGAGAACATCTTCAACGTATACAAACGGGTGACGGAAAGAGAACCCGGTCAACATAAACGGGCGGTCGGACGAATGCTCTTCGCCATGGGTTACCACCTCATGAGGCACAATCTGCACAGCTGCCTTTCGAAGGAGCAACGACGCGCCATCTCAAGCGGCATCCGCACCCATCTGCCTAACAGATCCTTGGGGTTCTCCATGACCAAACAGATTGTGTTGTGGATGAAGGTATGGATCATGAGGTAACCGCCATGAATGCAGGTTCCGGTCCGTACAGACGCAATGCCCGATCCGTACAGACGCAAAATTTTGCGTCTCTACAATGCCCAACCGCACAATGTAGCATATTGCACCATGCGATACCGCATAGATGCATGAATAATGCGTCCCATATACGGGTAAATATTTGCCCACACCGAAAAGATTGTTATCTTTGTGTCGGAAAATTGAAGAAGAGCGACTATGTCAAAATATCTGAGCCCCAAGGCGGACATAACCTTCAAGAAGGTATTCGGTGAGCACAAGAACCTGACCATCAGTTTCTTGAATGCCCTGCTGGACTTCGAGGACAAGGCGAAGATTGTCTCCATCGAGTACCAGACACCGGAGATGTTCCCCGAGACGCCCACGAGGAAGTACTCCATCGTGGACGTGCGCTGCAAGGATGACCGCGGGCGCTCCTTCATCGTGGAGATGCAGATGGTCTGGAACTCGGACTTCAAGCAACGCATCCTCCACAACACGACACGGGCCTACAGCAACCAGCTGGGGCAGGGGAAACCCTTCGCGGACGCCATGCCCGTCTATGCGCTCTGTCTTATCGACGACACCTTCGAACCGACGCTCAAGAGCCAGCCGGACGACATGTTGGTCAGGGAGTGCAGCCCCTACTACGGGCAGGACTTCTACCACCACTACATGCTGACGGAGGACGGACACCCCGACCGCATCATCGAGGGGCTCAACATCATACTGGTGGAGCTGCCGAAGTTCACACCCATGTCGGGTTCCGACAAACGGATGATGGCGCTTTGGCTACGCTTCCTGACAGAGATTGACGAACAGACGACCGTCGTGCCGAAGGAGATGCTCAACTCCGAGGAGATCAAGGAGGCGCTCGGCATCGTGGAACGCTCCGTCTACACGGACGCCCAGATCCTCGCCTACGACAAGTTCTGGCAGGACGTCGACTACTCCAACCACTTCGACCCTGACTACCACTACGGGCTGGGCAGGTCCAAGGGTAGAGAGGAAGGCCTTCAGGAAGGTCTAATAGAGGGGAGAGCGAAAGGTTTAAAAGAAGGTCTGAAGGAGGGTGAGCGAAAGGGAAAGATGTCGATCGCCAAGAGGTTGAAGGAAAAGGGCATCCCCCCCGAGGAGATCGCAGAGATCACAGGGTTATCCATCAGCGAAATAGCGCACCTGTAAAATCGCACAGGCGAATAATAGCGCCCATCATGTGATGCAGGTCCCGGTCCGTACAGACGCAATGCATTGCGTCTCTACCATGCCTAACCGCACAGATGCACGATAATGCACCAACATGCGAGGCGAGGCGACCTCCGTACAGACGCAAAATTTTGCGTCTCTACATTGCCTAACCGCACTGATGTAGCATATTGCGCCATGCGATACCGCACAGGCGAATAATAGCGCCCATCATGCGAGGCGGGTTCCGGTCCGTACAGACGCAATGCATTGCGTCTCTACCATGCCAATCGCACGGATGCACGATAATGCGCCTACAGACGAGGCGAGGCGATCTCCGTAGAGACGCAAGATTTTGCGTCTCTACATTGCACCGAAATATGCAGAATTTGTAAGTCATTTACAAAAATTACATATTTTTCACCATATACTATCATTATATTTGCTAAATTCGCGTGTAACAGGAAATTTATAGCATTATGTTGGTAGATTTTTCAGTCGAAAATTTTCTTTCCTTCAACAGCAGGCAAACAATAACGTTTGAACCTGACACGAAAGTGAAGGGGTTGGAGGATCATTATTTCATATCCGTCCAAGATAAACAGAAAGGGCGCACGCTCAATTTGTTGAAGATTGGGATGATATATGGCGCCAACGCATCAGGGAAAACCAATCTCCTGAAAGCGCTGAATTATCTGAAAAAGATTGCGTTAAGGACAAAGACAGAAAAGAATACCCCTTTGTCATTCGTTCCATTCGAACTTGATTATTCGAAAAACACGTCAATGGAGGTGAACTTCATTTCCAATGACACCAAGTACAATTATAAGATTGAATTCAACAAATATTCCGTTGTATACGAAGAACTTAACGAGTATCCCTATTTGACGGCCGGGAAAAGCAAGAACATCTATAAACGGACAACGGATGTAAACAAGCAGTTGTCGGACATTGAATTCGGGAAAGGACAGAATGTGGACCCGATGATAGCAAAAATGCTAAACATCAGCACATTGTGGAACGAGACTGTGCTTGCCGGTTTTTCTAAAATAAGTGCGGACATAGAAGCCTTAAGAATTGTAAGTGAATGGTTCAATGACTATTTGGAAGAGTTGATGCCCTGGCAAACGTCTTTGGACATGTTATTGGCGGAGGATATAAACGACCACAGGGTAAACGAGGCGGATGTGATAAGCGCGTTAAAAAGGGCAGATTTTAATATCTCGGGAATATCAATCGAAAAAAGGGCTCCCTTGACGAGTTATTTGCAGGATGTGGTTGAATCGTACAACGGAGAGTGTAATATAAAAGAGGCATTCGATGTGTTGGATGACATAGACAGCAATACGGTTCCGCAGATAAAGCTAAAGCACCGGACAGGGCAGAAAGAGTATGAACTGCCATATACGCTTGAGTCGGAAGGGACAAAGCGTTATTTCGGGCTGATGGGGATACTCTTGAAATTGACGGAATCAGAGAAGTTCATGATGATCGACGAATTGGATACGTCATTGCATCCCGAATTATATGAAGCGTTTATCGTCTCGTTCCTGAAGAATGTCAGAGGGTCGCAGTTGCTCTTCACGACCCACAACCGCGAATTCCTGCAAAAGAAGCGTATGCTACGGAAAGATGCGTTGTGGATAACGGACAAGCGGGAAGATGGCTCCACCGAGGTATATTCGTTCGCGGACTTCGACAGTTCTGTGATTCGGGACACGACAAGCATATACAATGCGTATAGCATCGGCAAACTGGGTGGTGTCCCGAACAACGCTAGTGATTTGATATTCAAAACCGAAGGATAATGGCCCGCAGGAAAAACAGGAAAGATGCGCATCCCGTTGGTTATGTCCTGATTGCCGATGGCGACACCGAAAAATGGTACGTTGAGTTGGTTAAGGATTATTATGGACTAAAGGTAAAGATACAGCCGGAGTTGTCATGCGGTTCGATAACGGATCAATACGAATTGGTGAAAGAATCGATCGCGAAGGGATATGAGCATGTTTTTTGGATGATTGATTTCGATTGTGTCCTGAAGGAAAACAAGGAAACCAAGAGTGCCAATAGCGTTTTGCAAAGTTTCAAGAGTTGTTACCAGAAGGCCAAAAGCAGGAAGGAATGGAAAGATAAGCTGACCATCATAGTGAATAATCCATGTCTTGAATATTGGTTTTATCTGCACATGAACCCGCTCTCGACGAAATATTTCGGGACATACAAGGAACTGTTGCCTGAATTGCGGAAGTTTAAGATTGACGACAACTTGTTTGGGAAGTACAATAAAAGCAAGAAGGACTTCTACAGCAGTCCGAAGAATCTGTTCGAGAAGCTACTGCCATACAAGCGAATGATCGATTCAGAGCCATTAAAATCCTTTGACATCGAGGCATGCCAGCAAGAAAGCGTCTCGGAAATGCCTAAATTGTTCGAAACGTTAGAAAAGGGGATGCATAGCGGGCAGAAAGAATAAAGAAATGCGCCTACATGCGAGGCGAGGCGACCTCCGTACAGACGCAAAATTTTGCGTCTCTACAATGCCTAACCAAAATATGCAAAATTTGTAAGTCATTTACAAAAATTACATATTTTTCACCATATACTATTTCTAGAATAGAGAATAAAAAATGCTTTGACAAGGTCAGAGAAAATATTATAGAGCTCCTGATCATAAATATAGTTTTTTTGTATTCACAATGTAATACAATAGGGTAATTTGTATAAAAACGATAAAGCCTTGGAAATAAATGTTGAATTATGATTTTCATAATTTGTTAAGTGCATATGAGTTCGAATGCTTTTCTCGTGACTTAATAAACGCACATGAAAAACTTAATTTGGGCAATTTTGCGGAAGGGAAAGATGGCGGAATTGACCTTCGTTGTACTTATGGGGAAGAGACTGTGATTGTTCAAGTCAAACGATACATGAACTATAATGAACTAAAAAGCACATTGAAGAAAGAGGTTGATAAAGTACGAAAACTTAACCCCACGCGATATCTGCTAACAACATCTGTAGACCTAACTCCAGATAACAAAAAAGAGATAGCAAAATTGTTCCATCCGTATATAAAAAGGGAAGAAGATATTTGGGCAAAACAAGATTTAAACAAAATTTTAGAAGGATACCCTAACGTTGAGCGGCAATATTATAAGCTGTGGTTAAGTAGCACTAATGTGCTCAATACTATACTCCACAAAAATATTGTTAATTGGACGAATTTTGAAAAAAAAGAGATTGAAAATGCGGTCCGTACATATGTGATGAACGATAGCTTTAATGATGCACTAAATAAACTAATTGAAAATCGATATGTTATAATCTCAGGTGAACCTGGCATTGGAAAAACTACATTGGCACGTGTACTAGTGATGCATCTTTTATCTCAAAAATTTGCAGACAAAAAGGATTCTACTTGCTATGAAGATTTCCAATATACAAATTACAATATTGATGATTTGGCCAAAATGATGCAAGATAACAAGCGCCAAATATTTCTTTTTGATGATTTCCTAGGTCAGATTGCTTTTGAAAAAGGAGAAAAGAATTTTGATAGTCGAATAATACAGTTCATAAAAGCATGTCAGAGAAACCAGAATAAATTGTTTATTCTTACAACAAGAGAATACATACTTCAACAAGGACTTGCTTACTATAGTCGGTTTAATGATGGTAAAGGCATTGAATTATCAAAGTGTATCGTAGATTTGGGCAAATATACTCGGTTTGTTAGAGCACAGATTCTATATAATCATTTGGTCGCAAATAAAATTCCACAAGCATATATAAATTCAATACTTGAAAGTAAAAACTATTTGAAAATTATTGATCACCGTAATTTTAGTCCTCGAATTATAGAGACTTTCATCAGTAATGGCACACACGAGCTATGCACTCCCATAGAATATTTTAAAAAAATAATAGGATTCTTTGACCATCCAAATAGCGTATGGTTGGATGCTTTTCTTCGCCTTTCAACAATTGAGCAAGAAGCATTGTTGGTATTGTCAACGATGGAGACACCGGTTTTGTATAACAATTGGGAAATAGCCTATCAACATTTTTTTAAAAAAGTTCATAAAGAGGAAAACTATTTGAGTGACTCAAAATGGAAAAGTACGGTTAAAGTTTTGCAGAACAATTTTATAAAGACGGAGAAATGTCCAAATGGCATATGCGTAGAATTCCACAATCCAGGAATTAAAGATGTATTGATTGAATATATCAAAAAAGACAATATAATTAGAGAACTATTAATCGATAATATCTATTACATTGATCAGCTTTTTGGACTATTTTGTGATTTTTACAATGCAGATATTCCGGATCGTTATCATAAAATTATAGTCAATGCATTTGATAAATGTTGGAAGGATTTTAAATGTTGTGATAAGGTTATTTATCGGGAATTCAATAACATAACAACTTATAGCCGATTTCCAATGTCAAAAATTAGAACACTAAATAGGTTTATTTATAGGTTTAACACAGTGTTAAATGATAACCCTAATTATGTGGGGGAAAAAGTGACCCAAGAACTAATGTCAGATGAATCATTTTATATGTCAGAACAACTAGACCTTTTGGGGAAAATTCAGATAACAGGATCTAATCTAGATATGGATTTACTATTTGAAACCTATAAAGAAAGACTATATAGTAGTGATGATTGTTTGAATTTTGCGAAATCAATAGAGCGTCTTTTCCCCAATCATCTTAATTATTTGGAAACGGATGAATTTTGTGACATTACAGAAAAGTATTTGAGAGAAGAATTAGAGATTACTAATAATTCAGACTTAGAAGAATTAGAATCTACAGCAAAAAAATTATGTGATTATCTTCCTTCTCTTAAGAATAAGTCCGTAATCAATCTTATCGAAGATGCAAATAACGAATATTATGAATATTTAGACTCAAAATACGAATCATATCAAGATGATTATCGTTATGAAGGCTACAATCATCGTGAAAAAGAAGATTTTGAAATAGACAGGTTATTTGCGACAATAAAAGAATAATGTATTAATGTAAAAAAATACACTTAGAAATCCATGACATCCCCCCTATATCAAATAACAAACGTATAGAAAAACTGGGAAGCGTACTCTTTCTCAAATCGCACAATTCAAACGGATCTACATATAGGAACTATGTTTTTGATTATATGTCATTATAAAAAGTTTCGCTCCTCACAAAAAAACAAAGTTCGGTTAAATCTTCCAAAATAATGATTTGAACCCATGCAATCGGATGGATGGAGCAGGAATCGCCTCATGATAATATCTTATATATATGCAATCGATAAAAAACACATTCAAAAACCATACAATAAGTGAATTATTTCACATATTTGACCACAAATTCGGATTAGGAAGATTAGAATTAGCACTTGCCTCTAATTGGTTCAATCCGCTAAAAACAATATGGCTGAATTTTAGAAGTTTCCCATTATGTCAAGCTTGGAAACTCCCGGTTTGGGTATACGGGAGACCTCGATTATATTGTTTGACTGGTTCAATGAAAGTAGAAGGTTCGGTTTCCTCTGGAATGATTAAATTTAATAAAGACAAACATGCTGGACCTTCACTTACATCTGCACAATCCGTAATATGTAACTATGGAACAATTATTTTTCGAGGGAAAGGTTTGATTGGAACTGGCACTAAAATTGTTGTATATCACAAGTGCACCCTAGATTTAGGTAAAAACTTTAAAATAACCGATTTCTGTAATATTGGATGTCTAAAAGGAATCACAATAGGCGAACAATGCCGCATTGCCCATAGATGCCAGATTTTAGATTCCAACTATCACTATGTGGCGAACTTTACAAAACGTAATGTAAAACGACACGGAGCCCCCATCCACTTAGGAAAAGGTTGTTGGATATGTAATTCAAGTACCATAACAGGAGGGAGTCAATTGCCAGATTTCACAATTGTTGCTAGTAATAGTTTGGTTAATAAAGATTTCTCTAACATAGAAGATTCTTCATTAATTGGAGGTATACCAGCAAAATATATTGCGACAGGTTTTAGAAAGATTGAAAACTCTAAAATAGAAAAAGAAATAAATGAGTTTTTCTCGGACTCTCAGAAAGAAGAATTTCCACTTGATGAGACTATAAGTAGAGATTTATACTCATACGTAGATATATTCAAATAAGAACAATCAATACGCAGATGATACCAAAGATTATTCACTATTGCTGGTTCGGGGGAAACCCATTACCTGAACTTGCAATGAAATGTATTGAAAGTTGGAGAACGTATTTCCCTGATTATGAGATAAAAGAATGGAATGAAGACAACTTTGACGTGAACATTATTCCATACACCAAAGAAGCATATGAAAACAAAAAGTATGCATTTGTAAGTGACTACGCAAGATTTTGGATTTTATACAACCACGGAGGCATCTATTTTGACACAGACGTTGAGGTCATAAAAAAAATGGATGACATAATAGAGAAAGGCTCATTCATGGGATGTGAAAAAAAAGTAACTAAAGATTCTAGTCCAAGAGATTTAGGCATCAATCCCGGATTGGGCTTGGGATCTTCAGCAGGGCATCCTTTACTAAAAGAATTAATTGATGCTTACGCTAATATACATTTTTGTATAAATGGGGTTTTAAACCAAAAGACTATTGTTGAATATACTACAGAGTTACTTTGCAGACATGGTCTAAAGGTAACAAACGATATTCAGGAATGTGCAGGTATATATATATATCCAAAAGATTTCTTTTGTCCTTTAAGTCTCGATAAAAACAAAGAAGATTTTACCGACAATACATGTTCCATACATCACTATATGGCTTCATGGGCTAACAAAAATATAATTGTTAGATTATATAAATTTATAAAATACAAGATCCTATTTAAATTAATACCTTCCGCTGTTATAAAAAAAATAGTAGAAAAGAAAAGGACAAGGCGGGAGTCTCATTTAGGAATAGATGATTGATAATATAGCAGAAGACGGACTTTCAAGGCAGCAATTTATTAGCGAATTTGCTATAATTGGTGTTGTTGCTCTCATATCTCCATGCGTGGCGGTATTCATAGCATTATTCTTATGCTTTGCTCAGAAAAAGAATGAGAATATTATACTTCTAATATTTTTCTTAGCGCTTTATTTAAGCGCTATTAATGCGACAAAACTGCCAGAAGGAGACCAAGAAGCATATATGTATGAATACCTGAGTATTCCCGCATACTCAATAGGGCAAACACTCACTGGCACGAATCTAAACATGTCAGTTTTTGTGGAAAAACATGAATATGGATGGGTTATATTAAATATCGTTGGCTACTATGCAAGTTTTGGTTATTATTCACTATTTGTTGTAGAGTTTAGCCTTATAATTTATCTCCTTTTGTTCATTTCAATATATCGATTCTATAAAAAAATAAACATAGAGAATCAATACATCTCAATTATTACAGGCATTTTAATTGTGGGGTTTTTCCCTCAACTATTTAGTCAGACCATGCATTTGGAACGACAATGTATTGCTTCTTCCATTTTTATATTTGCTTTAGTGGATTACATAAATAGAGAGAAGCCACGGTTGTGGCTATTACTACTTCCTGCATTTTTCCACACATCGCAAATACTTCTAATACTAATTGTACTAACACATTATCTGCATTACATTTACAACAGATACAACGAATATTCTGCTAGTAGATTTTTCGTTTCATTACTAGTCTTCAGCGTAGCTATAGGATTCACTAGTGTCTTCGCAACTTTTCTAATTACGCAAGGACCTTCTTTATATGGTGTTGAAAGACTATCACACATGGGAAATTCCACAGAAGAAACACTGGATGTGTTCTTTGCTTTGAAATTAATCATTCCAATGTGTGGTATTATATTATTAAGACTAATAAAAAGCAAAGATGTTCTAGTCCCCTATGAAACCAAGTTTTATTTAGTTTACGGATGTTTAATAATCTTTGCCATGTTAAATCCTGACAATACGATGAAATATCGATTTTTTAACATGAGTTACATGTATATGCCTTTTATTGTTCCTTTAATGTTTAGTAGATCTCAAAACCTACATAAAGTGTATTTATTAGCAGTCTCTATTTTCTTTCCAATATTTTTCTTTACAACTTTCCATAAACATCCATTTAATTTTGCATCTACATCAGAAATTATATTGGATAGTCTCTATTCTTTAATAACTTATAGATAATAATAATGAAAGGGAAAAAAATATTATGGGTTTCTCCATGGTTTGGCAATTATAGAGTTCCAGTATATGATCAAATAAATAAATTGTCAGATAATAGGTTTTATTTAATTTGTGCAGAAGATGCAACATCAGAATTAGTACGAAATAAATTAAAAACTGTTCTGAGAGAAAATGTTAGTATTCTACAAAATTGCAAACATTTTTTCATAGGAAATAAATCTACAACGTTTGCCAATATGTGTATTGAAATTAAATGGCAACCTGGATTGTATCGTGAAATTAAAAAAATAAATCCAGACGTGATAATTGTAGAGGGTTTTGGCAGTTGGTCTCCCGCAGGTGTTTTATATTCCATTCTTCATAGAAAAAAACTATGTATGTTTTATGAAAGGACATCTTATGTGGAACGAAATGCAAAATGGATTTCCATAATTTATCGTAAAATAATAGGAAAGTTTGTAGATTGTTTTTTAGTTAATGGGAAACTTACGGAAGAATATTTACAAAAAGGGCTAGGATTTTCAAAAACAGCCATAAGGAAAGGATGCATGGCTGCAGATAGCAAAGGATTATATGATGCAGTATCTTCCGTCACTAAAGAACAAATAATAAATTATAAAGAAAAGATGCACCTAAAAGAAGGTCTAACATACTTGTTTGTTGGACAATTAGTTAAGCGTAAAGGTGTAGTTGAACTATTGAATGCATGGAACACACATATAAGCACATATCCATATGATAATCTTATTATTGTAGGGAAAGGAATACTACAAGATGAATTACAGGAAAAAAATAAAAATATCTCTTCCGTTCACATATTAGGAGGAATAGACTATAGTTTAATTCATTTATATTATGCATTAGCTGATGTTTTTTTCATGCCCACCCTAGAAGACAATTGGTGTCTTGTCCTACCAGAAGCAATGGCATGTGGACTACCCGTAGCATGTTCAATATATAATGGTGGCACCTGTGAATTAATTAAGAATGGGGAAAATGGTTTTTCATTTGACCCTCTTAATCAAGAAAGTATAATTCAAACATTAAGTGTATTTCATAAATGTGACTTAAAAAAAATGGGAGAAGAATCTATTCACATAGAATCACTATTCTCTCCAGAAATATCCGCAAACAACATATACACCGCATGCAATGAAAATTGATTATTCAAACATGTTACACAAAAACAAAACAATATTTGCAATAAGATATATTGCATGTAGTGTTAGAACCTGGTATCAGTTTCATTTTAAATGGCCTTGGGTTAAATACAAAGGATTTGTTCGAGTTATGTCTGGTACAGGTTTTGCAAAATGTAATATCGAATTAGGTAACAGAGTTCAATTTGGGAAAAACTGCAAGATCATCACTAATTTACACATTAGCGACAGTGTTCTTATAGCATCAAACGTATCATTCGTTGGAAGACATGATCACACATATAATGTACCAGGTCAATACATATGGGATAGTCCTCGTGGCAATAATGGAACAATAAATATTGAACGTGATGTATGGATAGGACACGGCTCAATTATTGTAGGACCAGTAAATATTGGAGCAGGAAGTATTATTGCAGCAGGATCAGTCCTCACAAAAGATGTTGGTGAATGTGAAATTTGGGGAGGAGTACCCGCACAGAAAATAAAAGATAGATTTAATGAACAGGGGAAAATAGAACATCTAAAATATTTAAACAAATCAAAATGAAAAAGATTTTATTGTTACTATACTATGTCATATTGCGTCGAATACATCCGTTTACAAGTGAGGATGATAGTCTTTCTAATAAATTGAGATATTATGCAGTTAAACATATACTCAAACATTGCGGGAAAGATGTTACAGTTAGATACAATTGTTATTTTGGAATAGGCGATAGACTGTCGGCAGGCGATAGATGTAGTTTAGGTTACAATTCTAGATTATTAGGAAACATTACTTTAGGCAATGATTGTATGATGGGTCCTGACGTAGTTATGATGAGTATGAGTCACGCATATGACAGGACCGATATTCCCATCAAACAACAAGGTGCGAAAGAAGACAAACCTATTGTAATTGGAGATGATTGTTGGATAGGTACAAGGGTAATTATAATGCCAGGAGTACATTTGGGAAATCATTGCATTGTCGGAAGTGGAGCAGTAGTAACGAAATCATTTCCTGATTATTCTGTAATAGGAGGTGTACCTGCCAAACTAATAAAGACAAGAATACAACAAAAATAGTAATACATCTTATTGACATTTAAAGGCAAGAGTTGTGATAAATGTTTTAATTAACGCATATGCAATTGCTCCGAACTGGGGAAGTGAACAAGGAATGGGGTGGAATTGGATGATACATATTGCACGATTCTGCAAGGTTTTTGTAATCACAGAGGGAGAATGGAAATCTGAAATCGAAGACGCACTAAAAGATCTTCCTCAGCGTGAAAATATCAAAATGTATTATAATCCAGTCTCATCTGAAGTTCGTAAAATGTGTTGGAATCAAGGTGATTATAGATTTTATATCCATTATGCTAAATGGCAGGAAAAAACTTTAGAAATTGCCAAATCTATCATCAGCGAGAACAAAATAGACATCATCCATCAGTTAAACATGGTAGGATTTAGAGAGCCTGGATTATTGTGGGAAATAAAAGATATTCCATACGTATGGGGACCCTTTAGTGGATGTATGCCTATAAACATGTCTTTTGTGAAAGATGAAGGACTAATGGTCAAATGTAGATATTTCATTAAGAATCATGTGAATAAATATCAGTTTTGTCACATGAACAAGGTGAAAAAAGCTTTTGAACGAGCAGATGGTCTAATTACAACTGATGCAAACATCAAACAAATGGTAAAAAAATATTACCATAAAGATGCTTTAATTATTTCTGAAACTGGATTACAAGGAGGTTGCGTACCATTATCAAAAGTAAATAAAAGAGATGATGGATACCTGAATTTATTATGGGTTGGACGATTTATCAAGACTAAAAAACTTGATATTGCACTACAAACCATATCGAATTTAAAGGGGAAAAAAATTCACTTGTATGTAGTAGGTTTTGGCTCAGAGAAAGAGGAATATTTGTACAAAAAAATGTCTTCTGATTTGGGGATTGACAAGATGGTAATATGGATGGGGAAAATAGAAAATGCCAAAGTAAAAGAATTGATGCTTCAGATGGATGCTTTATTCTTTACAAGTATTTTAGAGGCAACATCCACTGTCGTACCAGAAGCTATACAACATAGACTGCCCATCATTTGTCACGATTGCTGTGGTTTTGGACCTCTTGTAAGCAATAAAATTGGCAGAAAAATTCCATTAGAAAATCCTACAAAATCTGTATCGAATTTCACCAATGTGCTTTCTGACTTATATGATAACAAACAATCCTTATACGATATGATTCAAAATTTTGATGAAGTGGCAAATGAATTAACTTATGAGAACAAAATTGAGCGTATCGTGGATCTATATAATCAAATTATAAAAAATTGAATATTGAATACAGTATATAATGTTTTCCCATGGAACGTTATTTCAACATTAATTATGAATTCGACAAATCTGAGGTTCACAGAAGGATCGAGAAACAGCTGCAGAAGAATGAGCCGAGCTACATCTGTGTCTCAGACGGTGTGATCGTCAACACGGCGATACGGCACGCAGACTATCTGAAGATCATCAATGACGGCATGTTCTCCATCTGCGACAGTAGCTGGGTGCCGTTATACATCAAAATGATTTACGGAAGGAAAAGGGAACAGTACTGCGGCTGCGATATATTCCGCGACATCGTGAGCGAGGGCAAATACCGCATGTTCTTTATGGGTGCGAAAGCCGAAACGCTCCATGCCCTGCAGAAAGAACTGGGGAAGATGAACCCTGACGTGAAGGATATGACCTTCTATGAACTGCCGTTCTGCAGTGTGGACGATTTCGACTATCAGGGCATCGCAGACATGATCAACAAGGACGGTGCGGACATCGTTTGGGTCTCCCTCGGCGCACCGAAGCAAGAACGTTTCATGTACTACCTGCGCCCATACCTGAAACGCTCCGTCTCCATCGCAGTAGGCGCAGCCTTCAAATTCTTCAGCGGTTTGGAAGAGAAAAGAGCCCCGAAATGGATGCTCAAAAACCACCTCGAATTCATGTACAGAATATATGAAGAACCTAAGAAACAACTGCGTAGATGCGTCCTGATAACCATGACCCTCCCCAAAATGATCATGAAGGAGTGGAAAAGGAAAAGAAAGATAAATAAGGAACTGAAAAGAGAGCAGAAAAGGAAGAAACTTGCGAAATGAAGGATACTCGGAAAATAGTACAAGCGCTGACTTATTTTGCGTCGAAGCAGGAGGGTCATGAACTCGACAACATGAAGGCTTACAAGCTTCTGTGGTTGGCGGACAGGAGCCATCTGCGTCTATACGGACGATTCATTTCCAATGACACCTATTACGCAATGCCTTTCGGGCCTGTTCCGTCCGATGCGAAGCAATTGCTCGAGAATCACGCCACCCACCTCGCCAATGACGAGGAATACAAAAAAAGCTATATCCAGACCCTCGGCAAAAAATACAAAGCCATCAAAGAGCCGGACATGAGGGTCTTTTCCGATTCAGACCGTGAGGTGTTGGATAAAGTCCTGGCACTCTTCAACGGACTGAACGCCAAAGAATTATCAGACTTCTCCCACACATTCCCGGAGTGGAAGAAGTACCAACCGCTGATCGATGGCAAAGAGACCAAAAAGTCATACCCAATCGATGTGGACCTGTTCTTCGAACCTTCGGAAGCAACCACATTCTTCGATGAATCCCAAGAAATTTTAGCACTCACCAAAGAACTATACCACCAGTATAACAGACCTGCTCCTCCGCTTCATCTACCTCGGTAAGATCAAGACCAAATACCTGCCCCTGGACTTCGTCACCATGCGCACGGGCGGCGTCTCCACCTCCGGCCTCCGCAGCCACCTCAAGGTGCTCAAGGAACACCACGCCTCCCTCAAGCGCAATGGGGTGAAATCCAACTATTTCACCTCGGCGTGCAGGTTCCTGTACAAGCTGAAGGAGTTGAGGATAGGAAAATTAAGAATTAAGAATTAAGAAACGATAGTTCGACGTAGTCAATTAAGAAACGTCAGTTCGACGAAGGCAATTATGAAACGGTAGTTCGGTGGAGTCAATTAATATTAAGAGCAATTGGCAGATGGCCTAATTGCCCCAAGCCCTGGAAGGGCGACATCCCCCAGGCAGGGGTGTGAACCCCTGTTAGACAAAGGGTGGGCGACAGAGAGTCCCGAAGGGACGACACTAGATAATTAAGAATTATGAATTTTGAAACGTCAGTTCGACGTAGTCAATTAAGAATTGTCAGTCCGACGTAGTCAATTTTTGGGAATGCGTATCCCCACATGATGCGCACAACCGAGCTCAGAAAGAGCGCAACATATATAGCCTAGGGCAACACCCTAGGGGAATTTAAGAATTTTGAATTAAGAATATCTGAGGATTTTTTATATTTGCAGTTGGAATATTTCAAATATACGATTATGAAAGTAGCAATTAATAGCGACATCTACCAGCAAGCTTCAGCCTACGCACATTCACGGGGTCTGAATCTTACAGAGGTCATAGAGAATTACCTCGTCCGTTTCATTGAACGCGGAAAGGGGAATGTGACTGAGCAATCAGCGCCCGATGTGGTGCTCAGTTTGCTTGGCGCAGGTGAACCCGTGGCAGAAAACGACCTAAATGCCCGTGAAGCATACCAACAATATTTAGAGGAAAAATACAAAGAGTTAAGAAGTAAGAATTAAGAGTTAAGAGTGATCAGCTCGTCGTAATCAATTGGAGCAGTACGACGAAAGCCTGGATAGGATGCGATGAGCTAATTAACCAAACGGAAAAAGCAGCGAACAGTCTCATTTCGCTGCTTTTTTCTTATCCCATTGGAGGATCACCAAGAAAATCATTATCTTTGCGAGAAAGGTAGCAAAATTAGTGTCAGCTATGAGAAGGCCAGAAATTGTGGAACGGATAAGGAAAGAAGCGGTAAAGTTACTGCCGAAGGTGCAAACGATCCTGTACGGGTCGGAAGCGAGGGGTGACGCACGCCAGGATTCCGACATCGATCTGTTACTGCTGGTCGATGCCGACAAACTGTCATACGACGACAAAGACCACATCATCGCACCATTTTATGACATTGAGTTGGAAACAGGTGTCAACATAAGCGCATTGGTCCTTCTACGCAAGGATTGGGAAAACCGACCTTTCATGACACCATTCCAATGCAATGTGAACAGGGAGGGGATAGTACTATGATTCAACAAATGTCAGACGAAAACATTGATGCCCTTGTGCATTACAGATTGGAAAGAGCGCACCAAACACTTGCGGAGATTCCATTCCTGCGTGAACAAGGATACTATAACACAGCAACCAACCGATTGTATTATGCGTGTTACTACGCAGTTGTTGCCTTGCTAACAAAAAATCACATACCGACAGACACCCACGCTGGCGTTAAGACAATGCTGGGGTTGCATTTCGTTTCGAAAGGCCTAATATCAAAAGAAAGCGGCAGAGCATTCACCAATTTGTTCGATTGTCGTCAGCACAGTGACTATGACGAATTTGTATATTCGACAGAAGAGGAAGTTGACGAACTTTACGAGAAAGCTCAGAGACTCATCGAAGAAGTCGACACGCTACTGCATACATCTTCAACAGACTGAAAAGATCACTTGAGTTCAAGTTATAAATGCAACTTTTTGGTACAGGATTAATAGCTGCATAAGTAATATTTTTTCAGAGAGAAAAGAGAGACAAATCCCTCTGTTCTCTGCTGAATGGATAATGTTACTATCTTTGTTTTTATTGTCC
>JAGCGM010000260.1 GCA_017649635.1 Paludibacteraceae bacterium
CTTCTCCACTTCGACGGTGTATTCGATCCACTCTCCGGTTTGGGTATATCCGATAGCCGTATTGTTCATGTCCACACCCTCGTTACGATCCCCTTTGTTACGGTTCTCCTCATCCATGTCGTGGTATGCGTTGCCTTCACCGCCATAATCGAATTCCTCGGCTTCGATTCTCCCAGGGATTTTGGCAGGCGTGCCGTTGAAAGGTGTCTGAGGTTTCATGATGTTTATTTTAACTTTCGAGGTGGTGTATTCCTTGTTCTGGTTGTCGTATCCGACAGCCCAAATGGTATGGTCGCCTTGCGCGACCTCTTCCCACACGTAAGTCATTTGGTCGCTGGCGATCTTCTCGCCATCGGCATAGATATCCACCCTGTTGATCGCATCATTTTCCTTGCTGACGGAAATCTCCACTTTTCCTGGCTCAGATTCCACTGTGACAGCGGCTGCGATAGAGAGGTCAACTTGCTGGACCGGATTGTCACCTAAGAGCTCTAACATCTTCTCAGCATATCGTTTGCCTAACAGCTTATATCCATTGACGGAGAAATGATATTGATCGCCGGCCGCTTCGCAATCCTGCGCGGAGATGACATGCGCGGTCGGTATAACATTCGGCACGTTCCTTATAACATTGTTATGGCCGCTGCAAGGGCCCGTATAGCGCACTTCACCCACCAGCAAAGGCACCTCGGAGGCTTTCAGTCCAAGGTCATTCAGCATGTTCTCATAAACGCCTTTCAGTCGGTTCGGCCAATTGGACTGTCCTGAGTTGGTCTCTCCCTGGTGAACGAGGATGCCCTTGATGACACCCACTTCCTTCGCTATTTTTCCCATCTCGATGATTCGTCCATAAGGATTGCTTCCGTATTCCTTGGCATAATTCTGCAACCAATCCGCCGCAGAGTTGAGATAGGATTGGTAGTTGTTTTTTTCGAATAGCTGGATGTCAGCGCCACCGACACCCACCACGATCACACCCACTCTGATCGCAGGGTCCAAATTCTCGACCATGGTACGTCCGAAATAATCAATGGGACCGAATCCCATACTTTGTCCGTTCATTTGTGATCCGTGGAAACAGCGGGCCAAAGGCGGAATGGCGGTGTACCATTGTCCCTTTTTACGGTCACCTCGACCGCAATCATTCGCGGAATACAACAATTGGAATCTTTCATCCACATTCTTTTGTTCTGATTCCGGTACTGGTGCATTTCCTTCCATATTCGATTGTCCCCAACAAATATAGATGTGGAAATTAGGGTCTGGATCCGCCTTTGTTGTCGTCGCCAACCCTAAGAGGCATAGCGACAGTAAAAATGCATATATGTTCTTCATGGCGTAAAAAATTATGTTGTTAATGTCACAAATATACGAATAAGCATTGATTATGGATTGAAAATTTGTATTATTCGTATGTGATATTAGCGCAAAAACAATGGATTTTCAGGTCAGAATACAATATAAATCTGTCAATTGGCAAAAACCGCCTATACGTTGCGCAACGTCTCCATCAACTTTTCCGCACTGGCCTCCCATGTGAATTTTCCGATGAAATCGGATATTTTTTCAGGATGGAGCGCTTCGGGTAACGTGTCGAACATCGCCGCCAAGGCATCGGAGTCGTCCACCTTCACGTAATGTGCCAAGTCGCCGTATACCTCGCGGAAGACAGGTATGTCGGAGAGCACAATATTGCGGCAACCGCAAGCGACCGCCTCCATGGGCGGCATTCCAAACCCTTCGTACAAGGATGGGTAGACAAACAAAGAGGCGTGGGCATAATAGCTACGCAACTCCTCGTCAGAGATCCGTCCCAGGAACTTGATGTTATCGTTCCACGGAACTTCCAACTTCCCGAAGACAGGGTAGCGTTCCCCCACCACATACAAGGGCAACCGTTGGGCGGATTTGCCATAGGCCTCAAAGACCAGGGAGAGGTTCTTCCTCGGGTCCAAGGAGGAGACCGTCAATATAAATTTATCGGTGGAATGGGCATTTTCGGAGGTATTTACACATTCGCCTTCCCCATGGAGAAAACAACCTGACGGTGCGTTGTGGATGACGCTCACCTTGTCGGGAGATACCTTCAGCAGCCGGACAATCTCCCCTTTCGAGAACTCGCTGACCGTAATGAGTCGTCTAGCATGGGAAGCCATCAGCGGCGTCATCAGGCGGTAGAAGAGTCTATAGGGCAAGGAGAACCACTTAGGATTCACCAGATAGGACATGTCATGGATGGTCGCCACCTGCCGACTCATGAAAACGGGTCCCAACCCCTTCAGGCTCAACAGCAACGAGTCCTTTTTCTTCCGCATATGCCAAGGAAGCGTCACCTGCTCCCAGAGGTGCGATTTAAACGGACCCACCTGCTCGATGTTCAGCGACGAGAGGTCATACGAATCCTCCCGCAACGGGCCATTCGGGGCAAGCACCACACACGGATAGCCACGTTTCGCCAAGCCCACGCTCAACTCGTACGCGAAGCGATTGGTTCCCGTCATGGGTTGGGTGAGGAAACGTCCGTTGATGTAAAGGGTTTTAGCTGGCATAGGATTTCTTGTACAACTGTAGCCTGAAACGATATTTCTCTTTCTTCTCCTTCTTCCCCAACAAGGAACAGAGGAGCACGCCGACCGACAAAGCGGTCTTGTTTATCAGATTGGAAACATAGTGGTAGAAAGCGGGATGATGCTTGCGGAAATAGGCGTTTCTTCCGTTGAAAGCGTGCATTTCCCTCTCCTCGGAGAAACGAAAGCTCCTTCCGTCCAGATGGATGGCCATCGCCTGGGGCACTGAATGGACCTCATACCCGTCTTGCCTCATCCGTTGTTGTAGATCGGTCTCCTCGTAGTAGAGGAAGAAATCAGGGCTGAAACCCTCCTCTTTCTCAAAAATCTCCCTTTTCACCATCAAATCCGCTCCACAGATATAGGCGACACGCATCGGGTTTTCCGTCGGATTGAAATCCGCGTCCTCAGGATAAAGTAACCTGGAGATTACCCGTCCGCAGATAAAATCCACCTCTTGTGTGATGGACGGCATGAAGAAGCTATAGGAGTGGGATGGGCATCGGTCCTCCGTAAAGAGGTTACCGCCGCAGGCCGCCACGCCAGGATGGGTGTCCAGATAGTCCGATAAGATTTTCACCACATTGTTCAACAGGATGATGTCGGGGTTCATGAAGAAGAGGTTCCTTCCTTTCGCATACTGCACGCCTTTGTTATTCGCCATGCCAAAACCGACGTTTTCATCGAGCAAAATAAGCCTTATCTCCTTCTCCTCGCAAAAGGATTTGAGCGCAGATATATCCTCGGTGGAGGAGCTATCCACCACAATGACCTCATACGTTCCCTCATCGACACAAGCATAGAGGGAAGAGATGGCCTGGATGGTCAACTGCGAAGTGTTATAGTTTACGATAATGACAGAAACATCCATATCTTACGACTTAATGATCAACTCCACCTTTTCTTTGCAGACCAGCAGATTGTTCTTCGTGACGTAGAACGGGATAAGCAGCAATAATATCATCTTAACGTATATGGCAGTGTTCGAGAAGAGCATGTCCGCCACATATTGGGTGAAGATAATTTGGGTGAAGATAGCATAGACTAAAATATTGAAATTGCTTCCACACTGTGCCTTCTTGAATGTCCATCCGTAGATGCCGCCTAGGATGATGGCGAAGATGATGACACCCGCGACACCGAAATCGACGTAGAAAGGATACATTCCCGTGTAAGTATTGGTCACGAGAGGCTTCTCGATCCAAGGGAGAATCACATCCACGGGTTCGGTCGAGGAGAGCCCTGTCTTGTAAAGGACCGCATAGAATAGGCGGAAGGTGTTTTCCCCGAAATGTTCGGCGCTGCATGGCCTCAGTGTGTCGAACGCTGACATGTTACCCACGATGTATGTCCGCACGAAATCCGCCGTGACGGAAGAGAATTGTGAGGAATGGCGAACCATCTGAAGCACAACAAACACCGTAATCAATGGCAAGAAAGCTATCACAAAATGTTTTAGCTTGATAATCCTTTTGAAGAAGAGGATGGAGCCCGTGTAAAGGAAGATGGAGAGGAAAACCATCTTCGACATCGTGATTGCCCCGAACATGACATATATCGCCAGAGGAATGGCGAGTCGCCACCATGTCTTCTTCTTGAAGCAGAGGAGTTCCAACATATAGGATACAGGCCAGATGACGATCTGCCATCCGCCATACGGCTCCTTGAAACCGCTTCCCTTGCCTAATGCCGCGAGACGTAAATCCAATGCCCAATTGCCCGAAGATCCATTCACAAGCGCGATGTGGGCGAACCGTATCAGGGACGGAAGGAAGGCGATGGCTAAGATAAGATATATGTTACGGACAAAAAAGCCCACGTCGTTATATCGGTCTTGCTTATAGGTGACAGATTGCGTCAACAGGGAAGAGATGGTAACCGATAAGATCCAACATAACAATGTGATCCACAATGAATCGCTCAACGGAGGTAGACGATGGTCAACCGTCAGATAGAGCGTCATGCAGCAGAGCCACAGCAACGAAGTGATTACAGAAGGGGCGAATGGATTATTTTTGGAACAATATAATCCACCGAACACGAAGAATAAGCATACTGCGATAATCACATAAACCATGCTACAAATGTAATGAATTTAATTATTGATGAAACATGGATTCTTGAAATATACTTCTCCGGAAAAATCTTCGAAACGGATTTTATCCTCTCCCAGGAAATAGATGAGGATGGTCTGCCGCCCTGTCACATCGACGGAGAGCGTCTGCCATTCTCCTTTTCGGGTGAGGTCATAGGCAACCTCTGTCGGGATGTGCGTGCCATCCGGAAGGTCCTTTTCCGCAATAAGTTTAACGGTTTGTCCGTCGAAGTCCGGTGTGCATCGGCAGGAGACGGAGAATCTTGCGCTTTCCCCCTCCTTCAGGTTACAAAAGGCGAAAGGAGTTCGATTCACACAGACTCCCTGATGGATGAAGGTGACGACATCCGGCTTGCAGATCCTATAAAGAAGTCCCTCTCTTTTATCGATACAATTAGATTCCTTCACCATCTCCCTCGGAGCGAAACAGGTCGCCCTAAGCATCGAAACCATACCGACGGAGAGGGTGACAAGAAGGAAAAACGCCAATCCACCGAGATATTTTTTCCCCACACCGGGATCTTCCTCCTTCTCATGGATCCCATGGGTCAGGAAGAGGAAGAACGCGAAGGAGAGACATCCCATGTATCTATCCAACAACGATTCTGTAAGGAAGACCACGGAGAAGGCAAGAACTACGGGATAGATGAGGATACGCTCCTTTTCCTTCGATGAAATCGCCCAAAAGAGAAGGATGGCGACCAAAAGGAGCACGCCAAGAATACCCACCTGTGCCCATTCTCCCAGATACTCATTGTGCGGCGCATAGGCGCAGGCAACACCCTCCTTGAAACCATGCTCGAGGTAGAGCGACACGAGCGGCGACTCTATATTATCCAACCCATAGCCGATGAGCGGTTTGGCTTGAATCAACTCCCAGACCGACGGCCATATCTCCGCCCTCGGATCGTTTGCCAGCATTTCGCCTACTCCACCTTTCATGAGCAGCTGATTCAAACGCGTAGGCAGGAGGAGCAATACTGCGGTGACGAGCAGGATGATACCCCCTCCGATCAGGCACTTACGTTGCGTGATCCGTGCGCCGCACAACCATAGGGTTATTCCCAACGGCGGCAGGCAAAGGGTGATGATCCGCGAGTTGTTCAGTAAAAGGAAGGCCAGCGAAACCGCCAAGTAAAGTATCCACACGAAAGACTCACGCTTGGAGAGGCTGCGCCCGTTCACCAGGTACGCTATCGCCGCATACGAAAGCAGGATATTCAGCCCGGAATAGGTTCGATGCGTAAAGCCGGTGCAGACCTCCGTGAAATTGGTAAAGAAATCACGATAGAGCTCGAACGCCGCGCTCGATAATCCCCCAAAGACGCTGTACGGAGAGGTGCAGGTCGCCATGGAAAGGGCGACGAACCCAACGGAAAATGCGATGGAAAGGGCATTTCCCGCCACGAAGCATTTCAGCATGGCACGGGTGTCGACCGCTCTCCGAAGGAGCAACGCGAAGAGAGGGAGGACGATCAATGAGAAACGTGGACCAAAGGTTTTCCGGAAGACAAAGTCGGGATGTTCGGCCACCCCGGCGCTGACCAGTCCCAACAAGGAGAGCGCCAGCAAGAGCAAGCATGGCAAATCCTCCCTGCCCAACCTTTTGAAAGGGTGTTTTCCCCCGATGGAATCGTAAATAATGATGCCTAAGGTGGAAAGTCCCCAGATGGAGAAGACCCAAGTGGACAGAGGTCTCGGAAGTGCGATGGAAAGGGCAAAAAAGCAACTCAGCCACCGATACAGCACATCCAAATTCGTTTCTATGTCTCTCACTTTTCCCATCCGTCTATCTTATTGGTTAATCTCCTCACATTCCATATCACGATACCTCCCGAGATGAGTATCTCGAGCACCTGCGCCACAATCCATGCGTAGGCCGCACCCGTACCCCCCAACTGCGGGATCCAGACAAGGTTCAGCGCGATGCAGGCAAGTCCAACGGCCAGTCCCACACATGGGGCATATTTCGTGAAGCCCAAGCCATAAAGCCCTTGCACGGTGAACATACTCGCGATGATGACCAACGCTGGAATGACCGAGAGGAGGCGCAACAGGGGAATCCCCGCCAGGAACTCCTCTCCCAAAAGGATCTCCACCATCAGCGGAGCGGCCAAGTAGGTGCATAGGCTCACGGCCAGTCCGAACAGAAAGACGTAGACCGTCATCCGCTTATAGTAAATCCAGCCCGTACGGGACGACTCGTCCATCTTCCTTGCGATGGAGGGGAATATCGCCGTATGGAGCGGCATGCTTGTCACCATCATGATGGCGCAGATGATCTTGTAGGCACCGGAGTAGATTCCCACGTCATAATCGTCTTTGAACAATCCTAATATGGTCACGTTCGCTACCGTATAGAGGGCGGCGAACAAGGTGTTCAGGAAGATGGGGAACCCGTTTTTCAACTGTGCGTTGCGCTCTTCCCGAATCGCCTCGGCGGATGGTCGCTCGATGTCATAGTGCCGGATGGCGAAGAGGAAACCGACAATGCCCATCACGGAGCAGGCGACGGAAGGCATGGCCGCATAGATCATGTAATCGTCCGGGACAGTAACCAACAGAACGGGCAAACCCATACCGACCAACTTGATGATGAAATTCAGGATGGCGACATACTGCATATCCTCTATGCCTTGGAAAAACCAGGAGGGGAAAAAGACGTAGCCGATGTTGATGGCAAAGAGGGCGACGTAAAGCAGGAGATCCTCCTCTATCCTACCATATCCGATGGAAAGGAGGAAAAACAAAGCGGAGGAGATGACGAACAAGGAGAATTTCGCCGAGATAACACCCCAAAACACATTGTCGACCTTGCGCCCATCGTTTACGGAGACCGCAACCGCCTTCGTGGCGGAGTAGTCGAAGCCATAGTTGATGATTATCGTGAAATACTGCACGACGCTTTGGGCGAAAGTGACCTTCCCGAACATCTCCACGCCCAATGCGCGGACAATGAAGGGGATGGCAAGGAGGGGAATAATAGCGTTCGCCCCCTGTAATAATCCCAGGGAGAGAAAGTTCTTGACGATAGAGTCCCGCTTATCCAACAGATGCTGCGCCATGCCCGATATGTTTACCGACGCAAATGTACAAAATTAACGGAAGAAAGCGATAGGCCACCTCCATGCGGCCCCATCCCTCGCGCATCACACGTATCTCGCCCGTTCGCCCCCCACAAGCTTTGGTCGGCAATAGGCGGCGACCACGTGGGCGGCGCCGATTTGGTTAGGCGTGAGATGGACAGGGACAGCCACATCCTTGAGGTGCATGCCGATCAAGGTGTCGCCGATGTCCAATCCGGCGGAGGCTTTGATATGCTCCACCACGATAGGGTGACGGAAGCCATGGTATGCCGCCGTGGCGAAAGAACCGCCGCCATGCAGCCATGGAACGACGCAAACAGGCTCGTAGCCATACTTCTCGGCACACTCCTCCTCGATCACCAACGAGCGGTTCAGATGCTCGCAGCATTGGCACGCGAGGTAGATGCCCCGTTCGGACAATAGGTTGTGGGCCACCTCAAAGATGGCCTTGCCGATCGCCTCGCTCGAGTTCTTGCCGATGGTACCACCCGCCACTTCACTCGACGAACAACCAATCACGAAAATAGACCCCGCCTTCATGGGGTGTTCATCCAGCAGACCTGCGATAATCCTTCGGGTCTGTTCCGTAATCTGCTCCAGATCACCAACCATTTCCATAACAACAATCCTCCTTTTAAAAACGGGCTCAAAGGTAGCATATAATGGCTAAATGTGTTTGGGAGAACGCTAATAAATTCATCCTGCCCGTGAAAATTGCGGAGGGGTGGGCGGACCATACGCATCAGGCTGAAAAAATATTTTCCGCATTCTGTTTTTCGAATCAATATTTTGTTTAACTTTGCACCGCAAATGCCGCTATAGCTCAGTTGGTAGAGCAACGCATTCGTAATGCGTAGGTCGCGAGTTCGAGTCTCGCTATCGGCTCAGAGAGGTGGACGCAAGGTTGTGTTCACCTTTTTTTGTGTTGCTTCTCTTGCTTGGCAACGATAGATTCATTAGTTTTGTTGTGAAATCGGTATAAATCGGCCATGATGAAAAGAATCATCCATTATATAATTCTATTGCTTATTCTTGTCTTCAGTTCCTGTAAGAAGGAGGTGAACCGATATGAGGTGGAGCCGTTGTTGGACCCATACCTGCAGCTGTTTTTGCAGGAAGGAAGCAAGAGAGGGGTGGAGATAGACGTGAAGGGGAACGGATTGCTGATGGAGTTCACTGAACTGGAGGGGCTGACCATCGGGCTTTGCACCTATCAGGATCCTTTGTTGGTGCAGATTGACAGGGATTATTGGAGCGAGACCACCCAATACGAAGACCAAGAGAACCTTCGACAGGATGTGGTGTTCCATGAGTTGGGCCACGGATTGCTCAATCGGTCACATGATAACAGCTATCTCGAGAACTACGAGTGGAAGACGATCATGTGCGGTGGTGATGAAGTGGATGGAAGAGATTGGGCGGTGAACTTCAACGGATACCGCAAGGAATACTATTTGGACGAGTTGTTCAATGTGCGGACCCCGGCGCCGGAGTGGAGCAAAAAGGCGACATTCGACGGGGAGAAGGGCTCGTTGATAGCGAACTTGAACATGAACGCCTCCTACAACGGGAGGGATGAGGCGGGCAATTCATACCTCATGCGGAATAACATCTACACCATCACCTCCGCCAACAGGGGAAGCAATAGTATCATATCATTGCTGGCGGAAGAGGTGAAAGGAGACTTCTATTTCGAAGTGGTGATGAAGGTCTATATGACGATGGCGGTCAGCACGGCGGGTGTCTGTGCCCTTTATGACTACGATAACAACCAAAAATATAACCCGCAGAAACGGGATGAGCAACACCCTATCAACGATGGTTGCAATTATCTCGCGGTCAAGGAGGAGAGCGCGGGTGACCAGTTCTATCTGATCAACACGAATTGTTACCTTCCTATCACGGAGGTGTTATTGGCGGATGTTTACAAGCGTGATGACTACAATAAGTATGCTATCGCCCGTCATGACGGGGAGATCTTCTTTTACGTCAACGACCAGTTGATCTTCAGGAACGACTATCAGGCCGGGGTGCCATATCTCTCATATGGCGTGATTTTGCCGGCCTTAGGAAGGTTAGATATCACCTCCGCCGAATTATATGAATTGGGCCCGACATTGCGGCGTGGGGTGTCGTGCGCGGTTGATCCATCTCCGGAGAAGATGATTCCTCCGATAAAAATTTCGTCGAAGAAATTAAAGGATTATCGTAAATAATTTTTGTAGGTTCGTAACATAACTTATATTTGTAAGTCATATATCAAAAACAATAGCAGAATGGAAAACGAAAACAATCAGGAGATGAACATCTTCACCATGACGTCGCGTTTGGGACGCGCCATCTACGGAGTAATAAAATGGATCCTTTCCATTTTTGGTTATATCCTAAGAGCTGCCTATCAATACAAGTTATTGTTCCTTATCTTCGCCCTAGTGGCGGTGGGCTATAGCCTATATGAATCCAGGGAGGATAATCATACGTATGAGGGTTATTTGCATCTGAAGCTCAATGATGGGGAGTCTGTGCTCTATCAGGCTTTGGTAAGCGACTTGAACGAGTATGCAAAGGAATCGGATGTGGAAGGTCTCGCCAATGAATTGGACGTGTCGCAAGATTTGGCCGCAAGGATTGTCAAGTTGGATGCGCATCGTGTCATAGATAAGTATCATGACTCGATTGTCGACTATATCGACTACAAGAATAATGTGCCGTTGGGTGATACGGTGGATTTCGCGGTCCCTGACCAACTCGTGATTTCAGCAAGGGTGAAGGGAATTGAGGAATTCGCCAAGTTGGAGGAGGCATTGAAGAAATATTTCTCTAAGAACGACTACCTCGTTTCGTTGAACATCGCTAGGATAAAATTGCAGGAGGAGAAAGAGTGGATGTTCCACAATGCCCTCATGAACATAGATAGCTTGCAGAAGGTGGAGTACTTCAAGAGCAATGGCGGCAATTACCTAGAGTTCTCTTCCATCAATGAGAAAAAGGCTAGCGTGCCGTTCATCAAGGCGAAGAAGCAGATGTTCTATAACGATATGCAGAAGCTGTTCGAGATCACAGGAAAAATCGAGGAGGATATGTCCGCCAACTTGGATGTCGTGACTGTGCTTTCCGATTTCCATCCGGTGAAAGCTCCTGTCAATTCTTTCCCTAAATTGTTGTTACGCAATGGCTTGATCGTTTTGGCATTGTTTGTGATTGTGGCTATGATTTGGAGAAATAAGAAAAAGATCCGTCAATATCTCTCCAAGGGAATTTGATGTCCGTGTGGCATCGCGGATGCTTGAAAAGATAAGCGGGAAGAGATGTCTCTTCCCGCTTTTTTATGTTTTTCGGGGTAGGGGATTGGCCCGTTTCCGGTTGGGTCTGTTGTCTTGTTCCTCCCTTTGTTATGGCGCAAAAAAAAAGGGAATACAATCGTATCCCCTTTTAATCAAGCAATGATTCTCTTATATCTTCAACATTTCATTGGCGATCTCCCGTACGCGGTCAATCTCCTTCTGCAGAGCCATCTTCTCTTGTTTCAGAGCCTCTATATTAGCCTCCTGCTCTTTTGCGCGGTGCTTGAGTTGGAGGTTCTGTTCGGTGAGTTTCTTGTTCACCGTCCTCAGTTCCTCGATGGTCATCTCGTGGTCCTTGATGGCGGCTTTCAGTCTATCGAATGCGATTTCGGTTTCCTTTCCGCCTTCCAGGATTTGGTTCATCATGGCTTTGTTCTTGTCCAGCAACGCCACGATGTTGGAGTTGGACTCCTCGATCGCCTTCACGTTGGCGGATTTCTGTGCGGAGCGTGCCGCCTGAAGTTCCGCGATGGCGGCGATTTCAGCCTTGTATTCGTTCTCTTTTTCGATGTCGATGACTGGTTCGATCACCTCGGTGGCGATGGATGAGAGTGCTGGTTCCTCTTTCTTCTCCTGTTGAGCCGGTGCTTGTGCGGCTGGTTTAGGCGCTTGTGCGACCGGTTGGGAGACGAATGCCGCGCGGATTGGCTCCTCCTTTACCTTGACAGGTTCCGGCTCCGGGATCTTTGCCGTGATAGGCTCCGGCGCAGGTGCGGGTTGTGGTGCTGGAGCAGGCTCCGGCGCCTTTGCGGCGATGGCATTGTGCAATGCGTCGATGACTGGGGCGATGATGCCGCGGAGTGTCAACACGTCGCAGGTTTGCTCCACGTTGCAGAAGGCTCCGCCGGTCATGTCGGCCACCTTCTTCGCTGTCCTTTGGTTAGCCTCGGACATGCAGATACCAATGATATTCACTTGAATTGGGTAATCCTTTGTCGCTTTCTCCACTTCGTAGTCCAGCACGCCGGCGTCGGTGTCCTCTCCGTTCGTCACAAAAACGATGCGGCGGGTTACTTCCCCGTTCGTCTTCTCGAATTTCTTGAAACCGGCGCAAGACTCTTTGAAGGCCTCCGCGATAGGGGCGCCACCGTTAGGGAACGGAAGTCCCTGGATCTTCTTGACGAAGTCCTCACGCATGTTGGAACCCAAGTCCAACGAATTGATGATAATAGGAGATTTAACGATCGAAAGGAAGGTACGCATACCGAACGGCTCCGAAAAATCTATGTTCGGAACGATGCCATCTATAACCACATTTTGGACAATAGGCACTTTCTTGTCCATCTTATCGGAGATGTCGATAAGAAAATCAATTGCATTTTTCATGATATCATTAATATGTTTTTTAATATGTTTTGCTCGCTAAAATACAAATTGTATCAATATATAGCAAAAATAACACAATAAAAATGATTGGGAAGATTCACGTATCGAACATCGCTTCATGAGATAACATATTATAATTCGTATTTATTTATTACATTTGTGGTGTTAAGAATCGCGTATGGGAAAAAAGGATTTATATTTCATATTAGCTTTCGCATTGCTCCTGGGCGCCAATTTTTTTGTGGCTGACAAATTGAAGGAAGTGAAGGATGTTTACTATGAATGGAATTATAAGGTACGGAGTTTAAAGTATGATCGTGACGTAATCATAAAGAAAAAGGATGAATACTTGTATAGTAGCGATGTTGTTAGATGTAACAAAACTGCGAAGAAACTGGAGTCCTTATGTAGGAAAAAAGACGAAGCTACTTGCAGAAAATATGTGGAGGGGCAGTTGCGTGAACACTACTATGAAGGAAGGTTGAAATACTTCTCGTTACAGTGTGAGGAAACGGGAATTTCATTTGATCTGATCGACTCATTGGCAATCGTTTTATATGCGGAAAGGGTAGCACATGAATAGGAAACTTGCGATATTATGGGCCATTTTGCCTCTTGTGTTCATCTTGATATATAACTCCATAGAGTGTTTGGAGTACAAGAGTAAGGTCGAACATATGAATGACACTATTCCGTACTTGGGAGAGCATTGCATGTACTCGACAATAATGGCGATACGTGCCGAAACCCATTCCGGGTCCAGTGATAGGGCGGAGGAGCGGATGAGTTCGCTAAATAAAAGAAAGGACAGCATATTTAGTTCTGTTGTCGCAAAATTAAAGAAGGATCCAGACTTCGAGTTCGACAATTCAGATATCATTAATGTCTACAAACAAAACAACGACAGGATCCTGCTTTGTCGGTACAGCGAACACGGGGCTATCGGATATGTGAGTTACCAGAATAAGGGAGGGGCTTTTTCTCTGAAAGACAGTTGTAAAACTTTCCCAGACGACTATGCTTCCGTTTTATCATGTGACGTTGCTTTCAAAACAGACGGAAGCCCTTTGATCGGATATCTTATTCCCATGGATTGTTATGAAGAAGATGAGTTCTGTGAGCAATTCCAAGTGTGTGATTTGAAAACGAAAACGACCATAAATTTCCGTTATGCAAGTAGTTCTGAGCAAGAAGAGGCGGAGGGTGAAGATGATGGAGAGGGAGATGCCGAAAACGAAGATGACGATGAACGTATAGTTCAATACAAGTCGAATTATTCATTCACCTCAAAATATATCGACGACTACCCTGAAGTCGTTGAACGGAGAACGAGAAAAGAGACATATCGTAATAGAACAACTGAGACAGACACCTCCATTTATTTCAGAATGGATGAGGATGAAAACCTGTATGTGGAGTTTACGGGCGTTGATTAAAGCGCTGTCCCGTATCAACATCAACTTTAATCTTGTATCGTTGCGTGCGGTTTCTCTGCCGACGCCCTGCGTCTCTTCCTATAGAGGTATATATTCGTGATGACAAGTAGAATGAACAATATGCCACCTAGTACGATATGGACGATGTGTTCGATATCTTCTATGTGATGATTATGTCCTTTAAATACAATCAGTCCGATGTATATTAGGGCAAAATTGGCTATGATGCCACAATCCATTTCAATCAGGTCCTGATTCACGTAACTTTCGTATATGATATATATGATAAATGTGGAAACATATATAGTGGTAAAAATCTCAATTCTTCCTGATAATATGGAGACAAAGAAAATGGGTATGCTTATCCAACTTTGCCAATATATTTTCTTCTTTTTTAGTTTCCTGACAATGACGTAAACAAGAAGTGGAAGATAGATAATTAGGTGATAAGGTAATTTGTCGGGGAAAGAATCATACCACCTCAGATTAATAAAATTGAAAAACAGGCCTGCAAAGAGTAGCACGTAGAAGTATAATTTAAAGAAAATGTCTTTGCTTTTTATTTTTTCGCATTCGTCAATCCAGACATGTACCACATAGAATAGGGAGGGACAAAGAAAAAATATACCTCCATCAAACTCAATTATATCTAAGATTTCTCCTATTATCAATAAAATTAGCAATAAAGCAAGTGGTGCGAGGAAAAGCCCCACCTGCAACGCTACTTTGGAGAGGATGGTGATAAATTTGGATTTACTGTTTTTTTTCTCGCTCATCTTACAATGTTTCAAATGATGACTCAACTTTGTAATTGCAAATATACAAAAGCGATTCGTCAACTCTAACGATTGTCTCTTATTTATTTTTACGGTGACTTCTTTAAATCGTGCGTGATAAATCTCCCTGACATTTAATTTGCTTTATCTTTGTCGGAATTTGTTTGGCGGTACCGCATATTTTTGTTACGTTTGTTAAGAAGGGTTCTGAAAAATCATTTTCCACTAATTCGGTGGGTTTCAGGAGCCGTCACAAAATAACAAAAGAGGATATGTGCGCGGAGATTAGTCATAACCAAGAGAAGAAAGACAAGCGTGAATGGGCGATCATCCAGATGTTCCGCTCTTCTTGTCCGACCTTCCCGATAGGCGAACTGGA
>JAGCGM010000028.1 GCA_017649635.1 Paludibacteraceae bacterium
AGTCACTTCCACGTCGGGTTTAATGTGGAGTGCGAGTATCGTAGTGAGGTGCCGACGGACGATTACAAGCATCGTGATCTCTACTCGGAGGTTGTTTTAGGCCTGAAATTCTAGTCTCTTTGCCTGTTGCCTAATGGCGGCTCTATTCGCGTATTTTTAGTTGTGTGGGCATGCCCCTAAGACGGAGGCGCGCGTTGCCTGTACGGGCTTGTATGGGCCTTTGTCGGGGCGTTGACGCACGGATTGTCTCATCGGTCTACAGCCGATAAAGAACCCAATAAAGAGAGGGGGCTAATCACCATAGGATGATTAGCCCCCTTCATGTATTGTGAAACTCAGTGAGTTTCTGATTACTTAACGATCAACTTGAGAACCTCACCTTCAGCGTTCACGAGGTAAACACCCTTCTCCTTGATGCTGAATTGGTTAGCGAAGTTAGGGATTGCAACGAACTCCTTAACCACCTTACCAGTGATGTCTGTAATTGATACCTTGCAGCGGTTCATTACGAACAATACACACTCGCCATCCTCAGATGGGTTAGGGTAGAGGTACGTGTTGTTGATGGCTTCACTGTTCTCAACGCCTTGTGGATCTATGTTCACATCGAACTCCATGCCTACGCAAGTCACATCGTCGATCTCCAATGTCTTGGATGAGTTGTCGCCACCCTTAGCCATCCAGCTGAACTTGATGACATCCTTAGGATCGTAAGATACCTTAGTACCCCAATCCTCTTGAGCCAAAGAGCTGACAGGGATAGAAACTTCCTTCCATTCGTTAGATCCCTCGATCAATTTGCAGTGGTAGTTACCATCCTTGATAGAGTTCTTAGACAATGCAGCTCTGAAGTAGTGCTCGGAACCTTTGAACTTATAAGTGATGGTTGAGCAGTCAGAGATGTCGAAAGGAACAGGAGTCTCTACTGTTGAGTTCTTGTCGAGGTAGAGGTCAACACCGCAGTATGGAGGAATGTTACCGTTCGTACGACCCATCTTAGCGTCTACCTTGATGTTGCCGTTTGTAGCGGATACGGTTGCCTTAGATGTTCCTGAATCGGAAGCGTCGTCGAATTCAACCCATTGACCCTCGATACGGCTGATAAGATCATTGTCAGCCACGTCATCGATCAAACCTGGATCAACATAACCCTCTCTGTATACAACAAATGTTACGGCCAATGTCTCAGTCTCCTCACCGTCGGAAACAGTCACAGCGAACACGTTGGTACCTGGCTTCAAGTCAGTGATGTCCGTCTTAGCGGAAGAAGGGGAAGCGATAGTTGCCGCGTCACCCTTGGTCTGCTCCCACTTGTAGGTGTAATTTCCGGTACCACCAGTTGCGGTACAAGAAACGGACACCTTTTCTGCAGGCAAGAATACCTTTCCGCCCTTGCTGACAGATGCCTCGAATTCCTCAGCTTCGTCAGCCATTGCGGTTGCCTTATAGTTCACCCAGCTTGATACGGCAGAGAGTTGGCTCTTACCGTTGCTGTTCATATCGCCGTCATTCCAATCAGACTTCTTGTAGCAAGTTGTCTTGAGGATAGACCATCTCTCGTCCTCGCCGCCCTTGTTACTCATAGACCAGAAGCAGTTGATGACACCGTGCTCCTTGAAGATGTTGTGCATGCCACCATCTCCACCGCCAGCGTCGCAACCCCACTCAGTTACTACGACAGGAGTTCCGTTGTTCCAGTTGTCTTTCCCCTGCCAGTCAGTCTGGTGGTTGTATTGAGCGTAACCGTGCCAAGTGTAGGCGATGTTTGTTTGTCCTTGACCTGCACCAGTCACACCGTCTGGTTGACGGGAGAATTGAGTTGAACCCACGATGATGATGTTATCTGGGTCGATTGCTCTGATGGTAGGGATCACTTGCTTAGCGTAGTTTACTACAGTACCGTTGTCGTCAACTGGCTCGTTGAAGATCTCGTACATAACGTTAGGATATTCACCCCATTTCTTTGCGAAGTAGGTGAAGAACTGGTTGGCTGTGCTAGTCCAGTCCTGAGCTTTGTGCTCGTGGAAGTCGATGATGACATAGATATCGTTCTCGATACATGCCTTTACCACCTCGTCCACCATTTTCCTGGAGCTCATAGGCGCAGCGACGTAGTTGTTCATGTTCCACAAACCGTCACCACCCATGTTACCCAAGTTATCCATGTTACAGCTAGTTTGTCCGTTGCTTCCGCATGGTGCGATGGAAACTGGCAAACGGAGAACCTGTACGTTGTACTTGTCAACCAAGAACTTCACGTTTTCCTTGCACCACCACAATCTGGAAGAGCAGCTCCAGAAGTAGCTTACACCGGCAAGGCTAACCTTGTTTCCGGAAGCGTCTCCTACATAACCCTTAGAGGTGTTCAAGTCTCCGTGCTTGGAAACGACGAACTCTCTACGCTTGCTAGGCTTCTGCACTTTGATGCTGATGCTTGCGTCGTAGTCTCCCATCTTGAAGGATACCTCGTCTGTGCCTTCTGAAGAGCCAGCGGTGTACAATCCGTCTTTCACGTTGCTAGACCATTTGATTGGCATAGCGATTTTCTGACCAGCCGCATTGTATCCGATGACGCGCAGATAAGCCTGCTCGTATGGAGTCAACACGATCTTGCTTGGGTCTGTCTTAACTTTAGTGACTACGTTATCGGTGATGTCCGTCAAAGTGAACTCGATGTAGTCGATGTTAGTGGAACCTGACGTTTCCTTGAGGAGTGTGAAGGTGTGGTCACCTTCCTCCAAGTAGAATGCAGGGATCTTGCTAGCGTCGGTGGACCAGTAGTTGTCCAATGATGGTTGCCACCAGTTCTCACCGTCCTTGTAGTTTCCTTCCACGTCGATGCTGTATTGAGCACCATTATCCATGATGATTCTTACAGTTGCGTCGAACTGAGCGATGTACTTCATGGAGACTTGGTAGAAACCCGCCTTTGGAGCTTTCATTGAGTACTTCACGGTCTCACCTTCCTCGTCGAAGTAGCCTAAGTTTCCTCCATTGCCACTCGACTCGCTCCTTGGCTTACTAAACTCATAATCGCTGCTGGTCGGCTTTTCCGCTTCAACGACCACAGATTGGGCCATGGTCGCGAATGATGCTCCCATTCCCAGCAATGTGAAAAATAGCTTTTTGCTAAAATTTTTCTTCATGGCTCTATGTTTTTTGATTATTAAATATGATAGTTATCTAAAAAATGTCTCCTTAAATAATGTAATAGTGCTTGTCTCGTTAGGTTGCCTCTTGTCCTCCTCTCTTGTTGCTTATGGGTTTTCCTAATTCAATCGTTACACCTTATCTCCGCAAATATAGTGCATTTTTTTTATTCTACACTTTTTACGCATGAAAAATCTCCGAGAATCGATGCGTAGGTTCCTTGTGGCAAGGTGGCGTGTGGCGGGAAAAAATCCTTGTTTTCAGGCGAATGTCTCATCTTTTTTCACTTATGATTGAAAAAAAATCACATTTTTCTTGTCATGTCGGATTTAATTCGTATCTTGCCCGCGATTGCAGAAATATTCGGGCAATGCACATTATTTCTCTGACAACGGATGTTTTTTTTCAGCAAAAAGCCATTAAAAACACTAACAATAACAACATAAAAACAAAAAAAAATGAATAAAAAATTAATTACACTAGTAGCAGCCTCGCTTTTCGGCGCAGGCATAGCGAACGCACAATTGAACAAAAACACATGTAAGTTTTTGGGAAACATCACCACAAGGGGTAATATCCAGCCAAACGCTGGTAGCTTGAGGTATGAGGCTCTGTGGGATCAGCTCACTTGCGAGAACGAATCCAAATGGGGAACCATTGTCAACTGTAAGGTAAGCAGTGCACAAGAGGGAATTCAGAAATGGAACTGGAGATCCAGCGACGCCCATTACAAATGGTGCAAGGAAAACGGTGTGCTGTTTAAATTTCACTGCCTTGTTTGGACCAGCCAGTTCCCTACATGCTTAAACGGTGTGACGGGAAATGAACTGAAGCAACAAGTCGGATATTGGATGGACGCTGTCGCCATGAAGTATCCGGACTTGGCTGTAATCGATGTGGTCAACGAAGCCATAAAGGGACATGCCGAAGGTGAAAGCGGTGCCATGTCCTTGAAAAACGCCCTAAGTCAGGCTTTGGGCAATAGTAGTAACCCATACGACTACAAATGGATCGCTGAAGCATTCAGAATGGCTCGGGAAAGGTTCCCGAATGCTGTTTTGATCTACAACGACTATAACTCTCTTACTCATCAGAAGAGTGAGTTCATCGACCTTGTTTCCTCTTTGGTACAACAAGGAGCTCCAATCGATGCTTACGGACACCAAACCCACGATTTGGACGATTATTACCAGGGACACAGCAACAGCATGTCTGGTTTCGAGAACAATTTGAAGGACATCCACGACCAAATCACAAGAAAAGGTGGCAGGGAGTTGCAATGTTACATCACAGAGTATGATATCAACCAGGCCAACGACAACACCCAATTGGCCATCATGCAAGGTTCCTTCCCTGCCATGTGGGAGGCCGATTACGTCTCTGGTATTACTATCTGGGGATTTGTGAATGGTGCCACTTGGAGAGCCAACACGGGTTTGGTGAATGGCCAAGGTCAGGACCGTGCCAGCATGAGGTGGTTGCGCGAATACATGGCATCCGACAAAGCCAAGGCCGCAACGGCAAAGTTCTGCGGAAAGGAAGCAGGTGGTCCTGCTGGTCCATCAGCAAGCGTTGAGGTAAGCAAATCAACTATTGTCCTTGGCAAGAGCGTGGATTTCTCGGTTACATTGAAGAATTCGGATAGCGGCATTAAGAGCGTAACCTACTACGCTGGTGACACTAAGATCGGTGAGGGCGAGTCATTCACTTGGACTCCTGAAGAGGCTGGAAACTACTCCATCAAGGTTATAGTCATCACGAACAGCAATGATGAGGTAAAAGGATCTTCTTCTGTTAAGGTGGTTGAACCTAACAAGCCTTATGGCGGATCCGCCGCAGTTATCCCTGGCAAGATCGAGGCTGAGAATTATGACGAGGGGGCTTCCGGCATGGCCTATTTCGATCAATCGGATGGTAACAAATGCGACGACTACACCAACCACTATCGTAAGGATGATGTTGACCTCAAAGAGATCTCTGGCGGTGTGGCAGTCGGTTCGTTCGAAGGTGACGAGTGGCTGTCTTATACCGTTGATGTGCAAAGAGATGGCGACTACGAAGTGACATTGCGCTTAGGTGAAGGAAACGACTCTGGTTCATTGTCAGTGGAGTTCGACGAATCAAATGTGTCCTTCAATGTAAGTGTTAAGAAATTAGGTAGCTGGGGAACATTTGACGATGTGAAGGTGAGCAAAAAAGTTTCGCTTAAGAAAGGCGTTCAGAACATGGTCATCAAGAACACAGGAAGCTGGATTGATGTAGATTGGATCCAATTCGATTTGGATGGTTACGTAAGTTCTGTGGAGGACGTTAACGCACCAGTCGCTATCGGACCAAACCCTGCATCCACAGAGGTGAAGGTTTACGGCGTCGATCCAATCAGTGTGGAGATCATCTCCACGGAAGGTATTGTGGTGAAGAAGAGCAGTGAAGACATCATCTCCGTTGCAGATTTGCAGGAGGGCAACTACATGATCCGTATCGTTACGGATAATGGTGTGATTGTAAAGAAACTTGTTGTGGCTAAGTAATACTCATGTTCTGCTTCTTGCAGGATACGTTAATTGGGATAATTTAAAGGGAGGGTGTGCTAAAATTCAATTTTTGGCACACCCTCCCCCCTTTTTTGATGTCGCGTCTGAATTTTTATGCCTTCTCGTCGGATTTCCTTTCCTTCGGAGACGGAAAGAGGAGGAAGTTTTTCACAAAACCCCCTCCTCGGATTATGATTTACTCAAACTAATTTTTGTCATTTGATTCTTTTGTAGCCATATACGGCCAAGTCTCCCAGCTCCTCTTCTATGCGGAGCAATTGGTTGTATTTCGCCATGCGGTCGCTTCGGCTGAGAGAGCCTGTCTTGATTTGCCCGCTGTTGGTGGCCACTGCGATGTCTGCGATGGTCGAGTCTTCCGTCTCTCCGGAGCGGTGGGAGGTTACGGTGGTGTATCCATGGCGGTGTGCCATCTCTATGGCGTCCAATGTCTCGCTGAGTGAGCCTATCTGGTTCACCTTGATGAGGATGGAATTGCCGGCTCCCATGGAGATGCCTTTTTGCAGGAATTTCACGTTGGTCACGAAGAGGTCGTCTCCCACCAATTGGCAACGTTGTCCGATCCTTTCGGTCAGTTTGACCCAATTCTCCCAATCGTTCTCGTCCAACCCGTCCTCGATGGAGTCGATCGGGTATTTCGTGATCAGGTGCTCGAGGAAGTCTATCTGCTCGGCTGCGCTGAGTTTCTTTCCGTTAGGGTCTTTCTGCTTCCCGTCCTTAAGTTGTTTGTAGTCGTAGAAATATTGTCCGTTCTCGATTACGGCGAACTCGCTTGCGGCGCAGTCCATCGCGATCTTGATGTCCTTGCCAGGCTCGTATCCCGCGTCTTTTGTCGCTTGTATGATGCAGTCGAGCGCGTCTTCGATACCGTCTAATTTAGGAGCGAATCCTCCTTCGTCGCCCACAGCTGTGCTCAGTCCTCTTTTCTTCAGAAGCTTGGCGAGTGCGTGGAACACTTCGGCTCCCATGCGTAACCCCTCACGGAAGGAGGAGGCGCCTACTGGACGTATCATGAATTCTTGGAATGCGATGGGGGCGTCGCTATGTGCTCCTCCGTTGATGATGTTCATCATTGGCACGGGTAGCACGTATGTGTTGGTTCCTCCCAAATAACGGTACAACGGAAGTTCCAGGTAGTTGGCGGCTGCCTTGGCCACGGCGAGTGAGACACCTAGTATGGCATTGGCGCCCAGCTTGCTCTTCGTCGGTGTGCCGTCCAAGGCTAACATTTTTTTGTCTATGGCGCGTTGTTCCAATGCGGAGAATCCCTTGAGCGCTGGGGCGATTATCTTGTTCACGTTCTCGACCGCCTTGAGCGTCCCCTTGCCTAGGTAACGGCTCTTGTCCCCGTCACGCAACTCCAAGGCTTCGTTCTCTCCCGTCGATGCGCCGGATGGCACCGCTGCTCGACCCATCACGCCACTCTCTAAATACACATCTACTTCTACTGTCGGATTGCCCCTCGAATCCAAAATCTCACGGGCAATAATTTTTTCTATTCTCATATTTTTGTTTGTGTTAATTGTTCAGTGCAAATTTTCTGCTTTTGGACCGTGAACACAATACAAACAAATGGGTATTCCCCTTCCCGTCGATTGCAATTTGTAGTTAACTATTTCTGATTAGAGAAACCTGCTGGAATCACTATGTATTGCCATCCTGCATATGCCCATGGGAATGGTTAAATGGTAAATCGTAAATAGTTAAATAGTAAATAGCAAAGCGCTTAAATAGTAAATTGTAAATAGTCAAATAGTAAATAGAAAAAGCAGTTAAATAGTAAATCGTAAATAACTAAATAGTAAATAAATCTCACTCCTTGTGCGCATCAATAATCTCCTGGCAAAGCCCTTTCCATCCCTCCCAATCCAGTTCGTCGGTCAGGTGCTCGTTGTGGAAGAGGGTGATGAAGGTGCCATTGACGGAATTCACCTTGTCGCTAAGGTTGAGGATATACTGTTTGCTCTCCTCCATGGAAAGGTGCAGGTTGTTGCGCAGGCTTTTGTCCATGACGACGGTGGGGTAGAGGGTTAGCGGACGGACCTCGTTCGTCTTTAGGTTGAAGAACTGGAACGGGAAGGAGGTGCTTGCCCTGAAGCCCGGGTTGTTGGAGTAGCAGAGCGACCAGTCGGTGGTGAACCCCTCCTCGATGAGCGTCTCGTAGGTGTCGGGAAGGGTGAACCGCAGGTAGTGGAAGCGGTTGTGCAGGGTTGGTTTCCCTAGGCATCTTTTCAGGGCGTTGTTCTCCATCCGTAGCCTCCACAGTTGCTTGGAGGCGTTGTAGGAGGGGTGAAGTCCTGAGACGACCTCCTGTTCCAATGCTTGCCTGACGGCCTTGTAGCGTCGGCTTGGGTAGATGACTCCCTTGTCCTTCTCGCCGAAGCATCCGCAGTGGTAGAAGAAATGGGGCTTTTGTGGTAGCCCTCGGTGCATCTTCGCCACCTCCTCCAAGTTGAAGTAGGGGTCTTCCTTCTTGCGGAGGACCACCTTCAGTCTCAGCTTCGCCCGTTTCCTCCGCCCTTTCAGTGCATCTTTCATCAGGAAGAAAAGGGTTTGGGTCAGTCCGTGGTTGCGGAAGGCGAAGACATTGTCCACGTCGATGGTGGGTAGGTAGGTGAAGTGCGGCGGGTTCTCCGGCTCGCCGAGGTGGGGCAACCGTTCCGCCAGTTTATTCGCCCAGAGGTCGATGAGCGGTTCCTCGAGGAAGTGCAGCTTGAAGGATGCGCTCTCCTGCACGGTGAACCTGCCATGCTTGTCGCTGAGCTCGGAGGTGTACTCCTCGTAGCGGGTCAGCAGGAAGAAGGCGGCGGAGAAGAGGTCGAAAGGAATGTCTCCGTCGGTCGCGAAGAAGGCCGGGAGCCCTTCCCATGTGATCCCCTCGATGGTCTGTTTATGGATGTCCTCCTCGAAGAGCAGCCCGTTGGGACTTATGGTGAGTGTGCCCTCTTGGGGTGTGTTCGCGTAGCGGATGTCCGCTTTCTCGCTTGCGTCCGTGGTGATGCGCAGTTCGTGGCCGAGGACGGTCTTGAAGAAGTGCTCGCAGATGTAGGCGAGACGGGGACTTGTTTGTTCGGTGTAGATTGTGATCATTTCTTCTTGGTTTGTTTTTCTTCTAAAAGTAATAGTCCATTGTCGTTGAAGCTGAAGTAGGAACCTTTCCCCACGATGATATGGTCCAGCATGCTGATTTCGAAGATGTTGCAGGCTTCCTTGATCCTCTGCGTGCTTTTCTTGTCATGCTCGCTGGGGGTGATGGCTCCGGAGGGGTGGTTGTGGCTGAGGATGATGGAGGATGCGAGTAGGTTGCAGGCCTCCTTCATGATGAGTTTCACGTCCATGATGGCGAGTGCTACGCCACCGGAACTGATTTTCTTGCTGGATATGACCTTGTTGGCTTGGTTGAGGTAGAGCACCCATACCTCTTCGTGGTCGAGGTCCTCCATGTATGTCTTGAGGATGTTGTAGGCCTCTTCGCTCGTTGAGACGGAGGGCCTCTCCAACGCCTTCTCCATGCTGCGGCGCCTGCCGATCTCCATGGCTGCGGCGATGGTGATGGCCTTGGCCTCTCCGATGCCCCGGTAGGTCATCAGGTGGGGAAGATCCTTCGTGCTGAGTTCGGCGAGTTTGTTGCGGTTGTCCGTCAGGATGCGTTGCGACAGCTCGACGGCGGTCTCCTTGTTGTTGCCGCTGCCGATGAGGATGGCGAGCAGTTCGGCGTTGGAAAGCGCGCCCGCTCCTTTCTGCAACATTTTTTCGCGCGGGCGGTCGTCGATCGCCAGCTCTTTTAGGCTCAAACGGTTAGGTAAATTTTCCATGATGCTAATTTTTTATTCTGTTCCTCACTCCTTTTGGGCGGCGATTTGGTTGATGAGCGGATTCCCGTACATGGTCCAGAATCGTTCCTTCAGGAAAGGGATGTCTTTGTTCGGTAATTTTATCTTGTCGATTTGCTTGTCGACGTAGGCCTCGAACTCCTTCTTCTCCTCTGGGGTGTAGTGCTTGCCCAGGTTCTCCGTGGTGTGGTGCAGGTTGTCCATCGCCACGTAGTTGTGAGGGTATATGAGGTAGTTCTGGTGTATCTTCCGGTCGATGATCAGCGCCACCTTATCGATGACCGCTTGCCTGTCGTCCGCATCGTCCACGAGCCTTTCGATGTCTGGCGAGATGCTTGGGGTGATCTGTATGCTGACGTCCCCCTTGAATCCGATGATGCCCACCCGCATGTTCTCGATGTCGTCTTCCGGCCTCTTCTTGAAGTCGGCGTCGTCTCTCTTCTGCTGGAACTCCATGGCTTTCAGGTAGTCGCAGGAGTCGTATTTGTAGGTGAAGCTGATCGGTGTGATGTTGAGGTCGATGAAACTCTGTTTGATGTTGCCGGTGGCGCTGATGGAGAACATCTTGAGGAGGCTCTCCTGCGTGCGGTCGTCCGAGTCCTTCGTGCGGCCCTCCCTTTGCGCGATCCAGATGGAGGTGCGGTTGGAGGTGATAGCCTCCCGTATGTAGTGCGAGAGGGTGCGGAAGGCGTCGAAGAGCTCACGTTTCGTGCCGCTTCGGCGCACGAGGAAGCTCTTGTTCAGCTTCAACGCGTCGGTGATCCAAGGGCGGGCGCATAGGTTGTCGCCGATGGCTATCTCCGTGGTCTCGATGCCATGTTTGTCCATCAGGGAATTGAGGATGCCGGCATCCATGATGATGTCGCGGTGGTTGGAGATGAAAAGGTGTCGTTTGCCTTTTTCGATGTGTTCCGTACCGTATAGATGGTAGGTGCTGCCGGTGGCGTCCATGGAGCCGAGCAGGAATGGTGCGATGAGTTGGCTCTGGAAGTCATGCACGGTTTGGAAGGAGCGTAGCCATTGGATGACCTCCTCCGGTTGGCGGTTGGGGAAGATGGCTTTCGCCACGGCGTATACCTCTTCGTTGCTGGTCATCCGTATGATCGCGTCCTTCACGTCCTCATCCCTGTAGGGACGTATGCTGTCGTAATTGAAATCGTTTGCCATTTCGTAATGATCTATTCTTTATCTGCTGATGTATACGGTGTCGCCTGTGGCAGGTTGGGAGTTGTCGCCCCTCCTCAGCTTGTTGTAGCGGCGGATCTGCCATCTGCGCAGGTCGAACTCGTCCGCGATGGACTCGTAGGAGTCGCCTCGTCTGGCGGTGACGTATTCCCTCTTGCCCTCCTTGTTGACGCTGTGCGTGTCGCACACAGGAATCTCGCCCATGCTGCTCTCCTTGAGGTATTTAACCTCCGTGGCGATCGGTGCGCTCTCGCCTTCTCCGCCCGGTTGGACTGGGTTGATCACGTCTTTCGGCATGTTGCCCAAGGCGATTTGGTCGTATTGCTGCAGGTTATAGGTCTCGATGAGCTCGATGAGCCTGTCAGCGTAGTCTTTGGCGGTCGCGTAGCCGCAGGCTTTCAAGCCCTTCGCCCAACCCTTGTAGTCGGTGACGTTGAGGGAGTAGAGCGACTCGTATCTCTTCTTCTTGAGGAATTGGGAGTGGTCTTCGTAGGAGAGCTCCGGCTTGCTGTATTTGCGGAAGCACTCCTGCTTCTGGTCGTCGTCATGGTAGACCCTTTCGCCCTTCCAATCGTCGTGGCACTTGATGCCGAAGTGGTTGTTGCTTTTCTTGGCCAACTCGCTTTGCCCGGCGCCCGATTCGAGGATGCCTTGGGCGAGGGTGATGCTGGCGGGTATGCGGTGCTCCCGCATCTTCTCTATGGCTATCTGTGAGTATCTGTTGATGTAGTCGACGTTGACCTGTAGTTTTTTCGGCGCTGCGGAAAGGACGCATGCGTATGCTAAGAGCGTGATGATTGTGACCGAAATTTTTCTCATTCTTCCTTTTTTTATTATTTTTACAAAGATATATGATTTTGATACAATAGAAAAATTTTTTGTATGGATGCGAAGGAAATAATCTGTAGGGTGGAGGTGCTTTCATGGGATGAGTTGAACGAGCAGGAGCGCCGGTTGATCGACGAGGCGAAGAGGGCCACGGAGGGTTCTTATTCCCCATATTCCAAGTTCGCGGTGGGTGCCGCGCTGTTGTTGGAGAACGGGGAGGTGGTGCGTGGAAGCAACCAGGAGAATGTCTCGTACCCTTGCGGATTGTGCGCCGAGCGTACTGCTCTCTACTACGCCAACGCCACGTACCCTGACCAGCCCGTGCGTTTGTTGGCCATCGCCGCCCGTAATGCGGAGGGTTTCCTTTCTTCCCCGATCACGCCTTGCGGGGCGTGCCGGCAGTCTCTGCTGGAGACGGAGAACCGTTTCGGAAAGCCGATCTCCGTGCTCCTCTATGGAGAACAAAAAATCTATCGGCTGAGAAGCATCGCCTCGTTGCTTCCGCTACAGTTCGAGATGTAGGCTAAATTCCTCACGGAGCAAAGAGTTCATGGAGTTTGAGGCGAAATCATCGCATCAGCGCTAAGTAAATAGTAAATGGTAAATGGATAAATAGTAAATACTACATGTTTGGTGCGGTAAATGAAACCGACGTGCTCCATATATCATTAAACAATGTTAAATAACATATTTCGAGCCACAATTTTGTTTTTGTGATTGAAAAAATGACTAACTTCGCGACTCATTTTTTTAATTTATAAAAATTTAACATTGTTGTTATTATGAAAGCATCACTATCGGATGTTTTTGCACCGAGGTTGTTTAGTTGTCTTAAGGATTATAGTAAGGAACGTTTCATGACAGATTTGATGGCGGGTATCATTGTGGGTATCGTCGCCATTCCTTTAGCCATCGCATTCGGAATCGCTTCGGGCGTGGGTCCGACAGAGGGTTTGCTCACTGCGATTATCGCGGGTTTCCTGGTTTCTTTTTTCGGCGGAACGAAGGTGCAGATTGGTGGACCGACGGGTGCGTTCATCGTGATCGTCTATGGCATCATCCAACAATATGGCTTGGGTGGTCTGACCATCGCCACGATCATGGCGGGTGTCCTGCTGATTTTCATGGGTTTCTTCCACTTGGGTAGCGTCATCAAGTTCGTCCCTTACCCTGTGATCGTGGGTTTCACGGGCGGTATCGCGCTGACGATCTTCTCCACGCAGATGAACGATTTGTTCGGCTTGGGCATCACGGATGTGCCGGCTGACTTCATACATAAATGGATCTGTTATTTCAAGAACTTCAGCCATGTTAATTTCTGGGCGTTGGGTGTGGGTCTGTTGAGCTTGCTCATCATCGTCCTCACTCCGAAGATTTCGAAGAAGGTGCCTGGCTCGTTGGTGGCTATCGTGGTGATGACGGTGGCTGTTTATCTCCTGCGCGAGTTCTGCGGGGTGACTTCCATCCAGACCATCGGCGATTTGTACGAGTTGCCTTCCGGCATTCCGATGCCGCACGTGCCGGACATGACGCTGGCGGCGGACGAGACTTATCTGAGCGTTATCCGTAGGTTGTTCCCTGCCGCGTTCACGATCGCTATGCTGGGCGCCATCGAGTCGTTGCTCTCCGCCATGGGGGCGGATGGTGTGACGGGCGACAAGCACAACTCCAACACGGAGTTGATCGGCCAGGGCATCGCCAACGTGGTGGTTCCTTTCTTCGGCGGTATTCCTGCCACTGGCGCCATCGCCCGTACGATGACGAACATCAACAATGGTGGACGTACGCCGGTTGCGGGTATCGTGCATGCCTTTGTCCTGTTGCTGGTTTTGTTGGCTTTGGGCAGATTGGTCGGCTATATCCCTATGCCTTGTCTGGCGGGTGTGCTGATCGTCGTTTCCTATAATATGAGCGGTTGGCGCGCCTTCGTCTCTTTGTCCAAGAGCCCGAAGTCCGATTTCTCCGTGTTGATCGTGACCTTCATCCTCACGGTGGTGTTCGACTTGACGGTGGCGATAGAGATCGGTTTGCTCTTGGCGGTGGTGCTCTTCATCCGTCGTGTGAACGAGTCCTCCATCATCCGTGTCTTCCGTGACGAAATCGATCCGGGCGACAACCTGGACGTTACGGTGCACGAGGAGAAACTCATCATTCCGGAGGGCGTTGGTGTCTATGAGATCGATGGCCCATACTTCTTCGGTATCGCCAA
>JAGCGM010000261.1 GCA_017649635.1 Paludibacteraceae bacterium
ATATCTATCGGTTATGATCCTCGCGCATACCCCCATGTTCATCCGTAGATTCACCTCCACGCAAGGATGGATCCACCTACCCGTTTCATCTTCCACCACCATCATGTCGACCCCGAAATAGCCCTCATAATAAGGTGCGACGGAACGGGCGAAAAAAGACTCAAGGCAATGCGCCACCTCCCGAAAGGCTGTTTTACCGATGGATCCGGCAAGTTTTTCCTCTATCAATTCATTAGGCATCAGATAGTTGCCACGATAAGTGCCCATTCCATCGGCAGAGAAATAGGAATACCCCGCAAACGAAACCGTCGTACCGTCAATGAGGAACTCCATGGCGAAATCCGCCACTTTTCCGTACACCTGCTCCCCTATGACACTCCCCTGCCTAGCCAACACATTGGAGCACCACGATTCCAACGAACCGCCCCGCTCCTCGTTGACCCACCGCAGACCTTTCCCACTGCACGACCACGGGGCCTTCAGCACACAATGCGGAGATACATCGATGAATTGGCGGATTTCCTGCAAGGAGCCCAACTCTTGGGGCATAATAAACGAACGAGGCAACAAGCCATTGTCTCCCAAATATTTAAGCACCTCGATGGAGAACCTGCGATGGGACAGTTCCCTCAAAGTGGCCACATCCACCGATATTTTCCGCTTCGCATGCTTGTTCCATTCGTTGAGCAACGCCCCATTCCACCCCCAAGGTACCAGCACATCATCCTCCGATTGGTGGCGGCACCGTTCCTCGAAAGGAGTCCATTCCACCGAGATTCCTAACTGGGCGAAGACATCCGCCTGCCACTCGGAAGGCACAGTATTCCGAGACAAGACCAATTCACCGTTCTGGGCGAACCAGACAGGCAACAGGGACAAGTCCGTGGCGAGTTTCACGGCCGATGCGGGCGGATTGTAATGCCCGCCGCCATGGGCCAACGCCAAATCATTCTCGGGGTTGAAATAGTGGCACCTCATAGTCCGTCATCAATTATGCACCATCACGAAATCAGGGAAGACGCGGAAACGCAAGGTGACAGGCGGGCGATCCTCCACCTCCGCCAAAATCACACATTGATCCATATTCAAAGCTTTGATGGTAATCTGTTCCCAATACTCGGGGCGCAGACCTTCATAAAGTTTATAGACCGCCTCCTTGGCGGACCAGCAAAGCAACAGTTGTGTTCTATCGGTGGAATCGATGATTTGTTTCTCATCCGCACGCAGGAACTTATCCCTGACATGAAAAATCTTATCAGAAAATTGCTCTATATCCAAGCCCACTTCCCGCCGCGGACTGATAAGGATAGCCGCATAACCCTTTGTATGCGAAATACTTATGCGCAAATGCGCCTCAGGCAGGGAAGGTTTACCCATTTCATCGTGGAAAACATCACACTCATGCCCCAACGCATCCAGCAACAAGGCACGCACAGAGAGATACTCCTGTCTCCTTTTCACCGACTTATGACGCTCCACTTCAGATTGGTAAAGCCCCTTTTTCTCGGAGAACAGGGAAAGCAAATCCTCGGCAGGCTCATCCATCTTCCAAATGGAGAGGATTTCCCCGTCGGCGTTTCTGTCACAATGATAAAGCATAGGCTACGGAATTATCCCTTTCTATCGATGATTTCCTTCGTGAAGAACAGGAAGATGACAATAGCGATAATATAATAGATGACGTCACGGCTATCGATCACGCCACGGCTCATCGATTCATAATGCGCACTGATGCCCAACGAGGCGATGAAACTCTCCGTCTGCCCGTCGGACGCCATGCCGGAGACAATGTCGAACCCGATGTACGCGAAGAAGCACAACACAGCGGCCACGATGAACGAGATGATCTGATTATCCGTGAGCGAAGAGGCGAACAAACCCACCGCCGTATAGAAGGTGGCCAGGAAGAAGAGTCCGATGTACGACCCCCATGTGCCGCCCATATCCATATTACCCATCGGATCGCCCAAGAGCCAAACCGACAAAAAGAAGAGCAACGTCGGCACCAAGGAGAACAGAACCAGCGCCACACCCGCCAAATACTTGGAAAGGACGATGCTCAAACTAGAGATAGGACGCGTCTTCAGCAACTCGATGGTACCCGTCCTCCGTTCCTCCGCAAAAAGACGCATGGTAACCGCCGGCACGAGGAAAAGGTAGAGCCATGGCGCAAAGTGGAATAGTCCGTCCATGTTGGCGTATCCATTATCCAAAATATTTTCCTCACCAGGGAAAACCCACAGGAAAAGACCCGTCAGGGCAAGAAAGACACCAATGACGATGTACCCCATCGGAGAGGAGAAAAAATTGCAGAATTCCTTTTTAAATAATGCGAGCATAGCCTTTTATACCTATTTTCCTTTTTTCAGCGCAAAAATAAGAAAATGTTTTTAATATTCGGAAAATTAATGCTACCTTTGCGCCGCTTTTTAAGCGAAAGAAGTTTAACAAATTATTAATTAAAAAGAATGGCAACCAAAATTAGATTGCAAAGACACGGCCGTAAGGGGTACGCGTATTACCACATCGTCGTAGCAGATAGCAGGGCACCACGTGATGGTAAGTACATTGAGAGAATCGGATCATACAATCCGAACACAAATCCTGCTACAGTTGACTTAAACTTCGACAGAGCATTGTACTGGGTGATGACCGGTGCTCAACCAACTGACACCACAAGAAACCTTTTGAGCGACAAGGGTGTATACTTGAAGAAGCACTTGTTGGGTGGTGTGAAGAAAGGTGCGTTCAACGAGGCTGAAGCTGACAAGAAGTTCCAATCATGGTTGAACGAGAAAGAAAAGAAGAACAATGCTGTTGTAACTGAGCAAAACTCCAAGAAGATCGCTTCCGCAAAGAAACGTTTGGAGGAGGAGCAAGCTATCAACAAGACTAAGTCTGAGGCTCTCGCTAAGAAGAGAGCTGAGGCAGCGGCAGCTCTTGAGGCAGCAGCCAAGGAAGCAGCAGCTGAGGCAGCTGAGGCAATCGCCGAGGCAGAGGCTCCTGCAGCAGAGGCTCCTGCAACTGAAGAGAAGGCAGCTGAGTAAATAGCAGACCTTTTTGCAACAAAAGAGACATTCGTATAACGGGTGTCTCTTTTTAATTATGAATTATGAATTTTGAATTAAGAATTGAGACAATCTGCTGCTATGTTTCGTTGCGTTCAACAATAGCAAATAGCGAATCGTTAAACAGTAAATCGTAAATAGTTAAATAGTAAATCACTAATGGCCCACCAGTAAATCGTAAATAGTCAAATAGTAAACAAACAAGGCCACCCTAATGCGGTAAATGAAAATTCGCACTCTTCCCGAAAAAATCCTAACATTTATTTGCAATTCTTAAACAAAATTAGTAATATTGTAAATGGAAGTCGGAAACAAATCAAAAACGGCTTCGCAAAATGGAACTTTATTATTAACTAAAAATTTATGTATTATGACACTTTCAGCTCCTAAACAAATCATTTGGGTAATAGCCGTAATTCTCGGCGTATTGGGCATTTTAGGTTATTTTGTTGCGATTCCTTTCGTTTCAGCCAACGGTTTTTGGCTAGTTAGCGCAGCGTTCGCATTATTGGCTATAGCATCACTTGTGAAAGGGCTGTAAGCAGTCATTTTGTGTATGAGCATAGAGGGGGAAAGCATGGCTTTCCCCCTTCTTGTTGATAACATCCGCACCCATATTGAAAGCATAACCCATGTTTTTGAAAAAAAAACACTATTGGAAAAGGAAAAGGCATATTTGATTGATTGTTTTTGGGAATCACCACAGGAAAAATATACATTTGTATTGGTAAACCATACAAACATTATTTAAAAAGGTTAATATCATGAAAATAAAGAATTACCTACTATTAACTGCATGGATGGCGGGTCCCGCTTTCGCATCTATTCATATCAACGAAATCATGGTGCGCAATTCATCCTTCCATTACAACGAGGACTACAACTTCGTGGGATGGGCGGAACTATATAATTCCGGAAACGATACGGTTGACGTGAGCAACTACTTTTTTTCCGACTCAGAATCAGACATATACAAATGGCAGAATCGGGCCAACAACATCAAGATTCCGCCAAAAGGCTTCACCATCTTCTATTTCGACGAAGAGGATAAAACCAACCACGCCAACTTCAAGTTGGACAGTGATGGCGGCACGTTGATCCTTTCCGACCAAGGCGGTCATGTCGTGGACAAGGTGTCCTACCCTAAGCCATTCAGGAACGCCTCCTACGGAAGAGTTCAAGACGGTGGAGACAAACTGGCCCACTTCGTCACCCCAACCATAAAGGCGACGAACAACAACGCAGGAACAGCCGACGCCCAGACAGCAGCGCCAGAGTTCAGCATCAGCGGAGGCTTCTACTCTAGTTCTCAGACCGTTAAAATCTATGCGGAAGATGGCGGCGCAAAGATCTATTACACGACGGACGGCAAGGAACCAACCATCAACTCCATGCAATACTCCTCCCCTATCCAAATCAACACAACCACACCGCTGCGTGCCATCGCGGTCGTAAACGGGGAAGTCGCCAGCGACATCACAACGGCGACCTACTTCATCGGCATCAACAACATACCGACCTCCATCAAGGTCGTATCACTGGTGACGGACCGTGACTACGTATACGGAGACGAATTGGGTGCACTGGTCGTGGGACGAAACGGAAAAACAGTTCCTTCCAACTGTGGAGCCATGGATAGGACAGCTAACTATATGAACGAATGGGACCGTCCATGCAACTTCGAGTTGTACGACGAAAACAAGGAGACCATGGCCAACCAAGAGGTGAAAATCAGCGCATTCGGTGCTTGTTCACGCACAAAAGCCATCAAGTCTGTGGCCGTCAAAGCTAGCAAGGCGGTTGGAAACAACAAATTCGACTGCGCGATATTCAGAGAGAAACCTGCCCTGAAGTGGAAAGGCCTCGTTCTCCGTAACTCAGGTAACGACTTCGGAAGAATGTTGTTCAGGGATGGCTACATCCAAACAGTGGCGGCTTCCGGCATGGATTTGGACCACCAAGCCTACGAGCCAACCGTGGTCTTCATGAACGGTGAGTACTATGCGATGTTGGGTATGCGCGAGCGTACCAACAAAGACTTCGTATACTCCAACTACGGACTGAAAGAGGAAGATTTCTGCATCCAAGTCACATCTAAGACAGGAACCGGCGAATGTGCGGATTTCCAACAGGTCAAGAACATCGCAAGCAACGCCAGCTCCGCCGACGCATTCAACAAAATCGACGAAATCATCGACGTGGACGAGTTCCTGAACTACATGATGACGGAAATATACATCTTCAACAAGGACTGGGCCGACAACAACAACAAGGCTTGGAAACGTAACGAAAACGGCAAGTGGCGTTGGATTCTGTACGACACGGAATACTCCACCTCACTGTACGAGGAGAATATGACGGGCAACGGTTTCACTTCCAATGCGAACAAACTCACTTACCTAACCCAGTTGATGAAAAACCCGGAGATGAGCAGACGCCTCATGACGAAGTTCGTCGTCCACGCAGGTACCACATTCGGAGCGGAGAATACCGCCTATATCCTGGACAGCATGATAAACATACTGAACAAAGAGGCGGACTACTTCAGAAACTTCCTCGCACAAAAGAACATCAAGGAGACCTCCTTGACCTGGAGGGACGAGTCCATGAAGGTACGCAACTTCCTTGTCGCAAGACAAAATGTGGTGTTTGACCATGTGTCCAGCGCATTGAACTACGGTTCTCCTGTGCCTCTGAGAATCTACTCCGATATCCCAGGCTCATCCTACACACTGAACGGGTTGGAGCTTATCAACAAGAGTGATTTCAGAAGCAAATATTTCTCTGGCACCCAAATCTCCGTAAAGGCTAACGCTCCTGTAGGTTACAAATTCAAGAAATGGGAGGTTTGCAGGGAAAACTACATCATCAACACCAACGATTCCTGGAAGTATCTATACTTGAGTGACTCCGTAAGCACGCCTTACAACTGGAAAGAGAGCTCATTCGACGACTCCAGTTGGGAGTCCGGTGAAGCCCCTCTCGGAGGTAGCATGTCCTACTACGTGAAGACCAACGTCACCGGATCATCCGGAGGTGGCACTTGGCCTGGCGGCATGGGCGACTGGACCGGTGGTATGGGTGACTGGACTGGTGGCAATACAGGAGGTAATAACGGCAACTGGAACGGTGGTAACAATGGTGACAATACCGGTGGCAACAACGGCAACTGGAACGGTGGAAACATGGGTATCCAGCCTGCCCCTGGAGATGGCGCCGGAGGTGGTATCGGTGGCGGTATCGGTGGCGGTATCGGCGGATTCGGTACGACACAAGCCGCAAAGACCATCTTGCTGAGGAAAGAGTTCAACATTGACAACCTCAACTCCATGGACAGCGAAATCCAGTGCTTGGCCCATATCGGTGACGGCGCGATCATCTATTTGAATGGCAAAGAGATTTATCGTTACAACTTGCCTAACAACGTGAGCGACACGACCAGAGCCATTTATGAGATGGATTCTTACGCTACGGTAAGTTTCAATATCCGCCGCAGTGATCTCACCCAAGGCAAAAACGTAATCGCAGTGGAATTGCATAGCGCAAAGAACTCCGCTTCCGTAGCGTTCGACCTCTCCTTATTGGACGAAAAGACGGGTGTGACATCCAACAACTCGTCCAACAACGAGGAATACACCGGCAATGTGAGCGAAGCTTGCGTCCTCCGCGCGGTATTCGAGAAGGACGGCACCTCAACCGCTTACGGCAAGCTCTACATCAACGAGGTGTGCGCCGCCAACAAACAATATGTGGACGAGTTCCGCCAGGACGAGGACTGGATCGAGATCTACAACGACGGCGATGTGCCTGTCGACCTAGGTGGCATGTATCTTTCCGACAAGAGAAAAACATTGGATAGGTTCCAAATCCCGACCAACAGCCCTGCGAAGACCACTATCCCAGCGAAAGGATACCTCGTATTCTGGGCGGATGCAGACTCTTCCGACCAAGGTCCATTGCACACGAACTTCGAACTCGCGAAAGACAAAGGTCAAACGATATCTCTGAGCAGAAAGGTGAACGGGAAGATCGAAGTCATCGATTCCATCCGCTACATGCCTCACACTGACGGAGAGTCATACAGCCGTTTCTCTTACACAGGAGATGGTTCTTGGGCTGTCACCTCTCGACCAACCTACGCGAAGAAGAACGCATACTATCCTTTGTTGGCTTCCTCACCAAGCGAGATCACTTTAATCAACAGCGAAGAGGAGAGCACGCTCCCTATCCTGAGCGTCTACCCTAACCCGACAAGCGATTATCTATGGTTCGCCACAGAGGGAGAAGATGCGGACATCGTTCTTGCAGACCTGACGGGACGTATCCTGCTCTCCAAGAGCATAAAGAACGGATCATGCATCTATGTCGGCAATTTGGAGAACAATGTATACGTTGTAACGATTTCAGTCAACGGCACAACTTACCAAACTAAGTTCGTAAAGTTGTAAAACAATAAGGCAACAACAAGGGAAAGCACCCGTGAGCAATCATGGGTGCTTTTTTCATAACCAATAAAAGCGAAACAGAATTAGCCTAACAAGCCTGCTCTCCTACGCATATTCTCCTTTATGTTTTCCGCATACAACCATGTATCCGCGAAGTGCAGATTTCCCCACGGAAACGGTTCTTTGAGGCTCTCGTTGTAGCACACCTTCGGGTCCACCTCCCCACAAACGAGCAGATGATCCTCTATCCGCACGCTGGTGTACCCTGGCGTGGTTTTGTAGGCCTTCGCCTTCTTATCGTAACGGACAATGCCCTTATGCAGGTCCGCCGAAGCCAAGACCCCGTCCGTACGCCAATTCAACGGATTGATGCAGACGACAGTGTTGGCGAACAAAGGAGACTTCCCCTCCATCGAAGTGACCGAATTGTAGGAGATCACCACCCCCCTATCCGTCTCGCCCATGGCGGGTTTGAGCCGATGAGGGAATTTGTCCAAATCCTTCTCCGTGATTTCATAGCCCATCAGGTAGGCGGCGACCATCTGGTCATACTGCTTGTCCGTCATCCCGTGCTTCAGCAACTCCAGCAACATCTGGGAGCCCTGGCTATGGCCCAATAGGATGAAGGGCCGACCATTGTTGAAAGTGCGCATGTAATACTGGAAAGCGCGCCTCACGTCCGCCGCGGAGAGTTTCGCCCTGAACTTCCGCTCCGTGTTGCTCATGGCGAACACCTTCGTCGTCATCTGACGATAATAGGGTGCGAAGAAATTGAAGTCATCCGCGGCATAGACAGTCTTATTGTAGACTTGGTTCTTCTTGGCGGCATTCCTCACCTCCGCCCTACTGATATCCGTATAGGCAGGCACGCTTCCCCGGTTCGAGAGCGGTTCCGAATTGATGGTGGGATAGATGTAGAAGATATCCACCGGCTTCCCTTTATATTGTGAGGAGGACTCAAACCAATACTTTTCGATCGAATATCTAGGTCTCATATGATAGCGATGCTAATACAACGCGAATATAGCACTTTTCGGGCCCATAGCAACACGCAATTGGGCCGGAGGCACAACTTACCCTCAGCTAAGGGAAAGTGCGTAAAAACGCCTTAAAAGGCTCTATCCAACTCTCACTCTCCTCCACATGGAAAGTGTGCATGCCGACCGCCTCGGCGCCGATTAGGTTTTGTCTCCTATCATCAACGAAGACTGTTTCCGCAGGATCTAACTTCTCATCGTCCAGCACATATTGGTAGATATCTCTGTTTGGCTTGGAGAGACCTATCTCACAACTGACGAACAGTTTGTCGAAATAGGCATAAAAGGGTTTCCCCTCAGGTGCGAATCCTTCACTTCGGATGAAACTCATCATAAACGGGTTGTTGTTGGTCAACATGTAGATACGGTATCCCTGACTCTTCCACGCCTCCAACTGCCGTAACATTCCTTGGGGAAGATGGGAGAAGAATCCCCACCATGCATAGGCGATCTGTTCAAAGGTGATTTCCTGCCGACACAAAGAAGAGACCTCCTTCAGGAAAGCCTCAACTGTGATAGTGCCATCTTCCACCTGTCCGAAGATGCCGCCCCAGTTTTTCCCTTCCACGAAATATGTTTCCGCATGAGGTAAACCCAAAGAGGAAAAGCGATCCACGGCTTCTTGATGCTGACTGACGCTTAAGACACCGCCCCAGTCAAAGATTAGATTTTGAACCATTTACACTTTAATTTTTTATAATGGATAAACCATAAAAAATCCCCCAATCCTAAGACCAGGGGATTTTTACTATAACTAAAAAACGTTTTTAGCCCAAGAAAGAAATCAGGATACCGGCAGCCACAGCTGAACCGATCACACCAGCCACGTTGGATGACATGCAATAGTTCAACACGTGATTACGGGTATCATACTTCAACGCGATGTCGTTAGCCACACGAGAGGCCATAGGAACAGCGCTCAAGCCTGTCGCACCGATCAACGGATTGATCTTCTTCTTCGAGAAGAGGTTCATGATCTTCACCAATAAGATACCACCGAAGATGGAGAATCCGAAGGCACAGAAACCACCGGCGACGATACCGATCGTCTTAAGGTTCAAGAAGGCGTCAACCGTCATGGTAGCTCCTACGGACAAACCAAGGAAGATGGTAGCCGCATTCATGATACCATTGGAAGCCGCATTGAACAAACGTGAGGTATTGTTACCAATCTCCTTGATCAAGTTACCGAACATCAGCATACCCACCAATGATACCGCATCAGGGACGATAATCGCCACAATCGTGGTAACCGTGATTGGGAAGAGGATCTTCAGCACACGCATGTTCTTGAACTCCTGCTTGTTAGGATACAACTTATCTTGCTCCTTCATGTTGATCTTCAACTCCTTCTCGGAGCAGGTCAATTTCACTACCAACGGAATGATTACAGGCACCAGTGCCATGTAAGAATATGCCGCGATGGCGATTGGACCCAACATGTGAGGAGCCAATTTCAAGGTCGTGAAGATGGCGGTCGGACCGTCCGCACCACCGATGATAGCCAAAGATCCAGCCTCTTTCATTGTGAAGAATTGGCTTCCAACCAACAACACAGCGAAGATACCGAATTGCGCACCTGCACCGAAGATAGCCAACTTCAGGTTACGCAACATCGGACCGAAGTCTGTCAACGCACCCACACCCATGAAGATGATCGGAGGCAAAAGACCTGACTTGATCAATGCGTAATAGATGTAGTTCATGATACCGAACTCATGCGCGATGTCATGCAAAGGCATTTGCCAGATATCATACACCTCAATATGGTTCACTAAATTAGCGTCCTGAAGTATCGCATTGCCCTCCAAGGCTGGATTATACCACAGTTTTCCAAGTTGGACGAAACCTTCCTTCATCTCTTCAGTACCCTCCGAGAAGGAGAGGACTTGGAATCCGCTATCCAATCCATTGTTCAGGAATTCATTCGAGATACGGAAAATCTCACCCACACCATTCACAGCCAGCACACCCATGCCACCTCCAGGGAAGTTGGCGATCAGCACACCGAAAGCGATTGGAACAAGCAACAACGGTTCATACTCCTTCTTGATACCCAAATAGAGCAAGAAGAAGGCCAAAAGAATCATTACGAGGTATGAGGGATTGTCAACAAAGTTGCCAATCGCCGTCATGCCATATATTTTCTCTAATATTTCTCCCATGATTCCTGTTATTTAATTCTCATCAAAACATCATCTTCTGAAACAGAAGAGCCACTCGTCAAGCAAATCTGAGAGATGACACCGTCACACTCAGCAGCAATAGCGTTGAACGTCTTCATCGCCTCCACGTAGCAAACCACTTGACCCTTCTTCACGGCATCACCTACCTTAACAGGGGTGTCACCCGAGTTCTTCACCAAGTAGAACTTACCCTCCAACGGAGAGGTCAATTCAGTCCCTTCGCCAGCTTCCAATGCGGCGGCTATCGGAGTGCCTTGCGGAGCAGCTGCGGAAGCGGCAGAACCATCGTTCGCACCGATCGTAACGTTGTACTTAACACCGTTCACCTCAACGGCTACGGTTTGAGGCAACTCAACACCGCCCTTGCAAGCGGCTCTCTTCGCCTTACGCTCCTCTAAGTCAGCCAAGAAGTCAGCCTTAGCCTTACCAGACTTGTAAGCCCTGTACTGTTGTGGGTGCATAGCCAACTCGAACAACTCCTCGTCGTCCTGGCCGAAGTCCCAACCCTCTTTCTTCATCTCCTCGCGGAAGGTGTCCAAAGCGTCAGGATAGTTGCTTTGTGGATCCTCTGTGTGGAACTCACGGCCTTGCTCCTTCGCCTTAGCCACCAACTCAGGTGACAACGGACCAGGCAAGTTACCGGACTTACCCAACATCATATCCCAAATATCGTCGGCGATCATAGACCAACGCTCCTTGCCCTTCTCCATCTGCATAACGTTCATCAACGCCATGTTCTTCACATATTGTGAGAATGGAGTCACCAAGCAAGGGTAACCCATCATAGGCCATACATATTTCACCTCGTCGAACAACTTGATCAACAGTTCGTCTTGGCTCATCTTAGGCTTTCCGTTCTTCTCCTTCCACTTGTTGATGGACTCGAGGTTCGTCTCCAAGTCAGTCATCAAGGAACCCATCATACCGCCAGGCAATCCAGGGCCAATCAACAAAGAGTTCATCATACGGTTACGAGGAGGAATATAATAACCCAAGAAATCATCCATCATCTCCTTGATCAAGGTACGAGCCTCCATGTAAGCCTCCATGTTGATCTCCTTCACCTTG
>JAGCGM010000029.1 GCA_017649635.1 Paludibacteraceae bacterium
CCACGGCCGATACCTGCGCAGACATTGCTCATACGGTAGTTATAGCCTATCTGTTCATGCTGATAATAGGGGAAAGGCTCCCTCGCCTGCGTGGCGTAGAAAAGGGTTTTACGCTTAGCCGCCTCGTCGGGGCAGACCAACGCACCTCCCCCCGAGGTGGTGATCATCTTATTACCGTTGAAGCTCAACACGCCAAAGCGACCGAAAGTGCCGCAAGACCGTCCCTTGTACATAGAGCCGAAAGCCTCCGCGGCATCCTCCACGACTGGGATTCCGTAACGGTCGGCGACCGCCAATATCTCGTCATACTTCGGGGGCATACCGTAGAGACAAACCAACACGATAGCCTTAGGCAAGCGTCCCGTGCGGGAAAGACGGTCCTTGATCGCCTCCTCCAACAAGTCCGGATCCATGTTCCACGTCTCCGGCTCGCTATCCACGAAGACCGGTGTAGCTCCCTGATACACAATAGGATTGCACGAAGCCGCGAAGGTGAAGCTCTGGCAGATCACCTCATCCCCCGGCTGGACATCCAGCAGCACCATCGACAGATGGACGGCGGCGGTGCCGGACGATAAGGCGGCGACTCGTTTCCCTTCGCCCATGAAACGTTCCAGGTCAGCCTCGAAGGCATCCACGTTAGGTCCCAGCGGGACAACCCAGTTCGTGTCGAACGCCTCCTTGACGAACTTCTCTTCCCAGCCCGCCTCACTCATGTGCGCAAGGCATAGATAAATACGTTTATTCTTCTCCATGGCAAACAATCATGATTCAGATACGTTCCCCGTCGAACAAGATCTTTTTCCCCAACAATGTGGCGCCAATAATCTTCAGATCCAGGAGGAACGAGTAGTGTCGCGAATAATAGAGATTGAGGCGCACCTTATCCGGGTATATCACCTCATCGTTGTATTTTTGCGGATCATCCACCATAGCCAGCAGATGTTCCTCGTTTCGGTACTTCAAAGTGGCCGGTCCCGTGATGCCAGGACGCAAGGAAAGGATTTCACGAGCCTCGCCCTGCAGTCTGTCCGCATACCCCGGCACATCCGGGCGAGGACCGACAAAGCTCATCTTTCCCCGCAACACATCCCACAACTCCGGCAATTCGTCCAGTTTATAACGACGGAGAAACCTTCCCACAGGTGTGACGCGGGCCTCGCCCTCCACAGAGACGGTAGAACCACCATGTCCCGCCCGCATGGTACGGAACTTATGGATGGTGAAAAGCACGCCTCCCCGCCCCACACGACGCTGCGTAAACAAGGCAGGTCCGCCATCAGCGCATTTCACGACCAAGGCGATCAAAGCCAAGAGCCATGAACACACGCATAGACCTATGAAGGAAAACACCTTGTCGAAAATGAATTTCAGAAGCATATCCACTCACTCCCTTTTTCCGAACAACACACGAAGCAAGCCCACGAACGAGCCCACCCCATAACTGACATGAAGCACAAAGAAAGCCGACACCAAACAAAAAACGTTCAACCGTTTCCTGCACGCCAAACTTATGGAGACGCCCCCGACCACCAATCCGTACACGAGGAAGAGAGAGAGGAGAGGGAGCGGAGTGATGAACGACAAGAGGAGTCCTCCGATGAGGGACAACACGAACAAGAGCGGAATGAAATGCCTGACGGACAATGAGGAAAAGGTCTTCGTGAAATAAACGGTCAAGATATTCCACAACCCATTGCGGTAATTATTTCCCGCCAATTCGGAGAAGGTCTCACGGGCGTAATAGGTGCAATAGGTGTCGGGGACGATATAGACCGATCCACCCTTTCTGACGATGCGTTTATTCAGCTCAATATCCTGATTGCGGGTGAGCCGCACATCATACAAACCATACCGCTCGAATGTTTTTTTAGGGAAACAGCCGAAAGGAACCGTGTCGACCCGCATCACCTCGGAGCAACCTGTCCGGAAGGTGGAATTTCCCACCCCCAACTTGTTACAAAGCACTTCACGGATGGCGAGGCTCTTCGCCGTCTTATGCAACACATCGGTCTTGCAGACGCACCCCACATTGTCAGCCTGCAGAGCAATAAGCCGGGCATACAAGGCGGAGAGATAGTTCGAAGGATACTCCGCATGGGCATCCATACGCACTATGACATCCCCCTGGGCCTCCTCGATTCCTTTGTTCATGGCGTACGGAGCCGTCCGAGAGGGATTATCCACCAACCGAACGAACGGATGACGCGACTGGTACTGGTGAATGATTGACCGTGAGCCATCAATGCTCATACCATCCACCACTAGGACCTCCATCTCCAACGAAGGGAAATCCTGAGATAGGATAGAATCGAGGCAATGAGGGAGATATTTCTCCTCATTCAGCACCGGAAGTATAATTGTAATCATCTAATAACCAACGTTTGAACCTCCATCAGAAGAATTTTTCAAATCAATGGAGGGATTATGGTTTCACCGAGCCGTCATACCCCTCGTTTTTTATCACTCTGCAAGGGACCCCGACAGCTGTCGTATAGGCAGGTATGGATTTGTTCACAAAACTCATCGCACCGACCATGGCCTTCTCTCCAATCTCAATGTCTTGTCTAGCCAACACGGTGCTCCGCATACCCAAGTGAGCATCTTTTCTGATAATGATCTTATTATGGCCCTGTTTCCTTCCATGGCAAGAGAAATAAACACCATACGAAATGCCAACATTGTCCTCTATGATCATGTTTTCAGGGCAAACATCGTCGAAATAGCATTTCATACCGATGAAGACATTCTTGCCAATCTTGAATCCACACAGCCGATACAAGGCTATCCGGACTGGCGTCAACACGCAATTAGGAGCAATGTTTTGGCATATTCCCTTACGGATAAGGTGCCATATCTCCTCCCCCAATGACCGTTTATAGGCATACGGGATTTTGGCGTCAGGAACGCCCCTATGAGTCAATTTGTATAAAAATGCCAGCAACATAACTTCAACACTAACCTTACTTGCCTCGGCGCATGGAAGAACGTTCGCTCAAACACCTTCCAGCGACCAAAAGCGTATTACACCTAACGGAAGAGCCTCATAAACGGGTATAACGGATACCCGATACTAATCCGACACACTTGCTAAAATACAAATTAGATTTGACAATAACGCTTCTTTCGAAGGAGTTTTTCCGTCATGAGACGATTTCAGACAAAACTGAATCCACCCAACTAGCCGGCTGGTCTATCACGGATGATTTGGGGAACGTCCGCATATGGTCCACCTTTTCCCGGGTCAACTCCTCCGACAAGCCATCCACCAAAGAGACGACACTCTCCTCATCCAAGGCGTCCACAGCCAGTCCGACGCCCCACTGCTCGACCCGCTCCGCAAGGAACGTGCCCTTCGAGACGATGATGGGGGTCTCAAAATAGATGGACTCGTACAATTTGTTGGGCTCCGCATACCTCACATTCTCATAGGCGGTGTCATAGGCGGAAAGCACCCAGTCAATCTCGGAATAAACGGCCGCCAAGTCACGTGGGCTCTTATACGAGCCATGGAAAAAACAATTGGGCAATTCCTTTAACGGACTGAACATCAAGCGGTCACGCTCCGAAGCGAAAGCTCCGTAAAAATGGAACTCATATTGGGGGTATCGCCGGCAAAAGGTTTCCGCGAAGGCAAAGACCGTCTTGAACCGGATCATACCCACGAAGCCTATCCTCAGACATCCATGCGCAGACTTGGGCAGCAAAGGATAATCGGAGACGGAGGAAGAGAGCCTATTCGGCACGACACGCACATTGGCGGGGGTGGTTTCCCCGAAATGATAACGGACGAAGCCTTCCGACGTGAAAAGAGTCAGGCGGGACTTCCGTATCGCCCGCTTGTCCAATGACTCCATCACCCTGCGCACGAGAGGAGATGACAAGTAGGTATGCACCAAGTCTGACTCCTCGTAGACATAGGGCTTCCCTGGGCATAGGAGGTTAAACATCAGCACCATGTCCATGCCAAACAAATAGTACAAATCAGCGTCCACCGAGGCTATTTTCCTGAACGACGACCACAAAAGGGGAAGGCGTTTCAGATAAGGGACATCGTTCGTAAACGACCCGATAATCTCGACAGGGAAATCAATCTCCGAGTTAAAGACCTCCTCCGATCGATTGAAAGCGTAAACGACGGTTTCCACCCCGGCGTCGATGAACGGGCGGATACGTTTAACGCACCGCTGGCTTTGAAGGGATCCCAACACAAAAACGATTTTCATACCGATTTTTTTTCAAACAGTCATACGAGACCGCATAAAAAGCAGAATAGACTCCGCCCGTTTCTCGATCGACAAATCACACACGGACTGCAAAGCCCTTTCCGAATATGCCTCTCTCCTTTCCACATCAGAGAAATAGAGAATAGCCTCCGCTATCTTGCCCACATCCATAGGGTCCACCAAGACTGAATTTCCCTCGTTCAAGACGTCCCGATTGAATGGCCTGTCAGACGAGATGACCGGCAACCCGCAAGCCAAAGCCTCCACCACAGCATTACAGCACCCTTCGTGAAGCGTGGGAAGGACAAAAACATCCGATGCGTTCAGCATCTTCGGGATGTCAACATGAGGAAGGGGTCCCTTGTGCAACACATGGCCACAAACGGGTCCCTCATCACCACTTCCCACAAAGACAGAGTAGACAGGACGGTCCTTCAGCATTTCGAGGGCCGCAGAGAGTCTTTTAGAGCCTTTCCGCTCACAGAAAGCACCCACAAAAGAGACGATATAGGCATCTTGGGGAAAACCCAACTCCTTGCGGCACTGGGACCGTTCCATTTTCCTGAAAAGGGTCTTGTCCACCGCATTAGGGAGCACCACGCACTTGTCTTCGGTGGTCAATCCCAAAGAGACGCTCTCCTCTTTATTCTTATTGGAAACGCAGATCGCACCAGAGACATAGTCGACGAATTCCTTGCGCAAACGGCTCATATCAAACATCTTGGACACCTCACTCTCTCCAGAGGCGACGAACAAAGGGATATGATGGTCGCTCGCATACTCGTAAACCCACTCCGCAGTTTTCCAGAAATGGGCATATACCACATCCGGTTGGAAATCCATCCGGCGCAAAGCCCTATACAAGGCACGTTTCCTAATCGCATAAGAGAGAGACACGCCCGCCACCTTCATCACAGAAAAGGAGAGGTATTTAGGACGGCACACCTGCACACCCGCATCATCGCTCAAATAGGGAATGAGCGATCGGTTCTTCGTGACGTTATAGGGCGAGACGACGTAACAACGATGGCCGAAGCGCGCAAAAGCGGAGACCAGTTCCTTCACGAACTGGTACTTGACCCGCCGTCCATCCGGGTAGTCAGGAGTGACAATCAATATATTCATACATCCACCGTTTTCCCCTCCCGTTTCCTCGATTCGGCGCCTAAGCAAAAGCCTAGCACACTGGTCGAATAGATGTTCATATCACCATAGGAAAAAGAGAAGAATGTTCGCATGAAATAGATAAAAAACAACAAACCAAAGGCGAAGGCGACCACACGATTATCCGACATCGTGCGCCATGCGCGGAAAAAACTGATCCAATAAACAATATACAAGACGACGCCAAAGACCCCCTGGTTGATAGCCAATTCCACCCAATCATTATGGGCATAGTTCATGGAGATCTCCAACGTCGCATTGGCACCGGAGCCGAACAGGAACTGGAAGAAGGTCGTATCATAAAAGAAATAATCCAGGAACGTGACAATCAGAAATTTCCTTCCGCTCATATTTCCCTCAATAGTCGCCTGCAACCGTTGGTTGAAGAAGTCACTTGTCTGCAGCAAGTGCCAGACAAGGTAGGAAATCAGCACCACCACTACGGCAGAAACCAACACGATTAACAGTTTCTTGTAACGCTTCGCCGAGCGGAACATCTCCATCAGGAACCATATCATGCAGACCGCGCCAATCAGGATCGCACCACGTTTCATACCCATCAGAATAAAGGTCATCACGCAAATAATCCCCAGGTATTGCAACCATGGACGTTTGTCGAAGAAACTCAGAATCGGGAACAGGCAAAGGAACTCATAGCCCATATTGTTGACGACATCCTCCCTCTCCACACCGCTCTCCTCCAAAAGGGTCTTCGAATCCACCTCATAGCTCCAATAGGAGATCATCACAACAACGAAGAAGAAGAAGGTCAATATCTGCATGTATCTTTTAGAGAGAATCCCCTTCCATGCGAAAAAGTAAAAAACATAGATGGGCAAAAGGGAATTCATGATGCCCTTCAGATAATTGAACGGCTTATAGACAACCACGCCCAAATAGTGATGTTCCCCATCCAGCATATAGACCACCCCGTAGAAGAAAAACATAAGCAAAAGGGCGTTCAGCACATAGATGTAGGCTGGCTTGCGCACCACCTTCAGGTTGACCATCGCGACATAATAGAGCGACAAACCATTCAACGTGAGGATGATGGCCTGAGACAACAGATTACCCTCCGTCCATAGGAGCCCCTGCAATTCATAGAGGAACCACATCAGCACATAGAGGAAAAGAATATATTTCTCTTTAAGCACCATCATTCGCCTAGGATTTTAGGAGGAAGCGTCAACCAATCACCGAAGGTTTGGTCCCATGAGAGGGAACACATATCATCATATCCGCTTGAATCGAAAAAGGTCATTTCCCCCCACCAAATACTGTCCCGTACGCAATAGAGGTCCACACGCACATGCGGGAAACCCGCCGACAATTCAGCCGCGATACGCTTCATCTCATCGAACGAGGCCGGTCTATCCAAGCATTCCTTGGAGGCGGCCCCCACCCGGCTCTTGATCGGCATAGGCTGGAAATCCATATCATAATAGTTGAACGTCTTGCTTGTGGAACGGTTAGCCGCCACATACATCGCCTTGGGCACACCATTGAAACAGAGGAATTTATAATCCATCAAATCCTCCTCCCCAGCATCCAAATAGGCTTCGGCGATGATACGATGAGGCACATGCTTGTAGGGCCATTCCCTCGTCTGCGCATAGAAATCACGCTGCAGGCACTGGTTCAGTTTCACTTGGGCGGCCCGTATATCGAAGGAGGACTTATCCTTGCAGACCACCACGCTACCGTTGTCATGCGTACACTTCAGGACGAACCGGTTGGGCAAGGCGTCGAAGTCGATCTCCTCCGCGCGATCCCACACACCCAATGAAGGGATAACATATCTCTCCCCTATCCGGTCCGCCACCCATCGCTTCGCAAGGTGTTTATCCACCATGACCGTACATTCAGGACGGTGATAGTAGAGTTTCAGCCACTGCAGCTTCTCCGTGAACGTCCGGGGGTTATCCAAATGCAAGCGACGGCCCAGCAAAACATAATACATTGCGGAGAGATACATACGGTCGGGGATGAAACGGGCGAACCTCTTCAGCAGAAACAACACCGTCCTCCGAACAAACCGCTTCCCTTTCATAAGCCATCCACCCATACTCAAGCCCTCCGAGTCAGTTTTTTAGCGGACATAAACGTCCAGACGCCCGTCGTGGCACGTACCAAAAAGAGCAGGCACGCCACCCCCATGAAACCTGAGTAATAAACGAGCGGGAACGACAAGACAAACCCTGAGAGAGAAACCCACATGACAATCTGTCTATACTTTGTCTCCCTTCCATACAAAACCAGTCCATTAACCCCGTACACATCCCAGAGCACCAGGAACGGGAAGGAGACTGCCAAAACACGCAATACACCAACCGCCTCGGAAAACTCCTCGGTATAGAACCACCCTATCAGATAGGGAGCGCCCACAAAGAGCAGGAAAGAAACTATCAGGGAAAGGATGATAGACAATTTCGCATAGATTCCATGTCCGTTTTTGTTCCGTGACAAGACAGGGAAAAACGTTTGGGAAAGCAAAGAGAAAAACTGCTTCGCCAACATGAAGAACTTATTGCCAGCATCAAACATGCCATTCGCCGAATAGCCCACGACATGAGACAGTAACATTTGGGAAAAACTATTATACAAGTTGGGCATGAATTCGGCGATAAAAATATCAGCCCCTTTCTTCAACGTTTCAACAACACGGGGAAAGGAAAATGGCCTAAGCTTGACATGCCATTTCCGCACAATGATAATCTGCGCCAATATACCCGAGGAAATGAACCCCAGGGAGAGGAAAAATGGATGAAGCACATAATCAGACCCCTCCTTGACAAACAAGAAGACCATCGCCGTGAAGAATAGCCTAATAAAGAAATTGAAGATGGTGATGTACTTCATCTTCTCCATCGCCTGGAAGAACCAGTCTGGGAAAAGCACATGCCCCGGGACGGAAAGCAGGGAAAAGAAGAGAAGCAGCATCTCCTCCCGTATGGAAGGCAAGAAAATAGGGAAAAAGGAGAGGAGCGACAAACAAACCACCATCACGAAGAGACGTGACCACAAGACATCCGAATAGATATCGGAGACCTTCGCCACATCCTCCCTGCACCTGGCGACATCCCGCGTGGCCGTATAAGAGAACCCCCAGTTCGTGATGGTCATGACCCACATCGTCACCGCCGAGGCGAAAGCGATTTTGCCGTAACCGGAGACCCCTATCACCCTCGCCAAGTATGGTACAGTCAGCAAAGGGAAAAGATATCCCGCCACCTTCAGGCAAAAAAGCCATGAAAAATTGGATATCAACGACTTACGGTCCTTCTCCGACAAATTACTCTCCATGGGAAGCAATACTAATCAAGAATCACAACCGGCCATCCACCTGCCCCCTATCGCAGAATCCCTTCACATCATAGACGACACCCCGCTTAGGGTCGGACAATAATCGTCTGACATCCAAATCCATGAACTGCCGATGCGCGACGGAAACAATCACCGCATCAAAACGGCCGTTCAGCTCGGAAAGGGGTGTGTCACACAAAGAAATGCCATACTCCGCCTTCACCGTCTTAGCGTCCGCCCATGGATCATAGACCACAATATCATGCGTATATTCCCAAAGCGTGTGGTAAATATCCACCACCTTGGTGTTCCTAATGTCCGGGCAATTCTCCTTGAAAGTGAAACCCAGCAGAAGAATCTTAGAATCCTTCACGACCTGCCCCTTCTTATTCATGCACTTGACGGTCTGCTCGGCGACGTATGCCCCCATGCCGTCATTGAGGCGACGGGCGGAGATCATCACGCGAGGCAACACACCATATACTTGCGCCTTCTGTATCAGATAGTAGGGGTCGACGGAGATGCAATGTCCGCCCACCAATCCGGGCTTCATCTTGATGAAATTCCACTTCGTGGCGGCCGCCTCGAGCACATCGTTCGTGTCGATGCCCATGGCGTTGAATATCTTCGCCAACTCGTTCACGAAGGCGATATTCACATCCCGCTGCGTATTCTCTATGATCTTGCTAGCCTCCGCCACACGGATGGAAGGCGCACGGTGCGTACCATTGGTCAAAACGGAATTGTAGACCTTATCGACAAAATCAGCCACCTCAGGAGTGGAGCCGGAAGTCACCTTCTTGATCTTATCCACCGTATGCTCCTTATCCCCCGGATTAATCCGCTCAGGCGAATAGCCCGCAAAAAAGTCCTGATTGAACGTCAAGCCGGAGACCCTCTCAATCACAGGAATACACTCATCCTCCGTCATGCCTGGGTATACAGTGGACTCATAGACCACCACATCCCCTCTGCCAATCACCTTCCCCACCGTCTCACTCGCCTCATAAAGGGGAGTCAAGTCAGGGGCATTGTCCGCATCAATGGGCGTGGGAACCGCCACCACATAAAAGTTGCATTCACGGATATCCTCCATGTCCGAAGTACAGGAGAGACCACTCTCCAAGGCCTTGCGCAACGAAGCGTCATCCACCTCCATCGTATTGTCTCGTCCACTCATCAACGCTTCGACACGGGCATGGTTCTTGTCAAATCCGATGGTTTTATATCGAGTGGAGAACAATCGAGCCAACGGTAATCCCACATAGCCCAATCCCACCACACAGATCTTAACATTCTCTGGGGAACAATTCATTTTATCGTCAAAAAAAATATTTAATTCACTATGATTCAATTAGTTACACTTGCAAAACAAAAACACTTCGTGATTGTCAGTAACATACCGGCAAAAGCACGATGAATCCAGTAGAATCAATCGGAAGAGTCCTTATTGGTATATTCATGGCCATAACCGTAGCCATATCCATAACCATAGCCATATCCATAGCCTACGCCATAACCATAACCGTAATTCTTGCCATAGCGGTTACGGCGGGACTTGCGGACCGCATTGATGACGATACCGACATTCGGCAATCTTTTCTCCTCCGCCAATGAATTAATATACTTGAAACAACGTTTATTCAAAGCCTTAGAACGGCACACGAAGACCGTCAAATCCGCCACACGGGAAAGAATCAACGTATCGGTCACAATGGAAACGGGCGCCGTGTCGATAATCACATAATCGTAGCGGGAGCGTAATTCAGCGAATAAGTCATCCAACCTTGAACGGGAGAGCAACTCCGCAGGGTTCGGAGGAACGGTTCCTCCCGATATGAAGTCCAAATTCGGAGTATCCGTTTGCGAGATTACATCATCTACCGTCAACGAATCATTCGACAAGAAATTGGACAATCCATGTTTCCTTCTCTTGCTGAAATAACGTTTTATCTGCGGGTTACGGATATCTCCGCCAACCACGACAACCTTCTTGGAGAGGGAAGCGAACGAGAACGCCACGTTACAAGCGACAAATGTCTTGCCCTCATTCGGCACGAAGGAAGTCACCAAAACAACATTCTTATCTTTACTCTGCTGTACAAACTGCAAGTTCGTACGAAGGAGGCGGAAAGGTTCTTCCCTGATCTTCGACCAATCCTCATCGGACATAGATTCATCCCGGAAAGGAAGTTCAGCCAACATCGGCAAAGAGGTAAGACCATCCTGTTCAACTTCATACGAATCGGTCACGTTAAAGGAGAAGAGCCTCTTCAAGCATAGCACGAGAATAGGAATGGCGAATCCGAAGAAGAGCGCCAAGAAAAAGACCAATGCCTTTTTCGGGGCGACCGGGGCATCTTCCGAAAGGCTCTCATCCACCACCTTAGCGCAGTTCATCGTGGCCGCCATGGTCAATGCGTTCTCCTCCCTTTTCTGCAGCAGGAGCAAGAAGAGCTGCTGTTGAATCTGACGCTGTCTCTCGATCTCGACGGAGAGCCGTTCCTGCGTAGGCACATTGCTGATCTGCCCCCTGAACTTAGCCGTTTGCCTGTTCAGATCAGACAAGGAGATATGAAGACCATTCTCCAAATTAGAGACCAACAGTTTGATGTTTTCGTACAAACCATTGATTTGCAACGTCTGCTGTGCAACGGCGGGGTTGTGTTCGGAAGTGGATTGAAGCAGTTTCACCCTCGAAAGCAACAAGTTGTTGTACTTGTTGATCTGCTCCATCAGTCCCGCATCATTCAAACCAATGTTGGAAGGGATGACCGACCCTTTGTTCGCATCATCGGACAAATACTTCTTCAGGGAGAGCACCAGGTTCAACTGAGTCTCACAATCCACCCTCCTCGCCTCATACTCGGCCCCTTTCTGCAGGTAGAGTTGGGCATTAGAGGAGAGATCAGTCAAGCCCTCTTTCTTCTTGTACTTCTCCAGATTCTTCTCCGTTTCCCCCAACTCGTCCGTCAACACCTTGATACGGTTATCGATGAAAAGGGCGGTCTTGGTGGCCACCTCGTTCTTCTCTTCGACAGCCGAGCGGTTGTACATATCGATCAAGCCATTCAGGAAGGATATTCCCCGCTCCTTGTTCGTGGTGTTCATCGTCAGCACCACAACGGAAGAGTTCTTGCTGACTTGGGAAATGAATAATTTCTTGATATAACGCTCCGCCAATGAGAGGGGCGGATGTATTTCGATGACGATATGGTCATAATCGGAATCCTCCCATGCATTTGCCAAGGCGAGGGCCAAAGGTCCGTTCGGAGAATCCACCTCAATAGGGAACCCAGGGAAGACCGAATCGCACATCACCGAATTCCTGTCGGAGAGCTGAACGTGAACCGAACCGTCTCCATTCCGCTTCAAATCCACCACCATCATGCTAGAGAGCGAAGAGGCATCGAATAGGCTATCAACCATGACAATAGGGGAAAAGCCAGAAACATCTCGCCTGCGGAGAAAAGATTTGCCATAATAGTTCACATAGAGTTTGCGTTCCAGTATCACGTTCTTCACCAACGTCTTAGACTTGAGCAACTCCACCTCATTCTCCGTGTTGGATTTATACAACATGTCTATGTCATCGAACACGGAAATCTCGGAAAAGAAATTCCCGCCCCGTTTCTCGTCACGAAGCATGATTTTAGAAGAGACCCGATAGGTAGGCATCGTATAGTGGAGGTAGACGGCCGCCACTAGGAAACACACGAACAGAGAGAGCGCGAAGCACTTCCAATAGGCAAGGAAGGTATAGACAAGATCTTTTATGTCTATGCCTCCCTCGTCCGCCGTCTGCTGGTTCATATTCCGTTGCTGTTCCATACTCTCACGTTATTTCTTAGTAAGCGTTACGATCAGACCTGCCACGGAGACCAGCACGGAGGTACCGGTCAGCACTTGCCCCGTCATGGCGCTGTAGCGGCTGTTGCGCATCTTGGTGCGGTTCGGCTCCACATAGAGCACATCATTCTGCTGAAGGTAGAAATAGGGCGAGTGGATAAGGTTCTTGTCCGTCAAGTCAATCGTATAGACGTTACGCTCGCCCGACTCCGTCTCCCGCATCAGTTTCACGTTCTTGCGCATACCGTAGATGGTCATATCGCCCGCCAAAGCCAATGCTTCGAGCACATTCACCTTCTCGTTGGTGATGGTATACGTGTTAGGATGAGCCACTTCGCCGACCACGGAGATTTTGTAGTTGACCATCCGCACATTGACCAGCGGTTCTTCCTTCAGATAGACGCTCAGACGTCCGCGCAGATAGGCCTCCACCTCCTTTTTGGTCAGACCGGCGACCTTGATGCGTCCCAATACGGGGAAATCGATTTCACCGTCATTGTCCACCAGATATTTCTGCATGACACTCTCCCCCACACTATTGGAGAAACCATTCGGTGAATTGGAGGGATACATGAGGTTGAAGGGCAAAGAGGCTTCCCTATCGAACGTATTGACGGTGATCGTCAACAAATCCTTTGGCTTAATACGGGCATCATACAGCGAGTCCGCCGCGGCATGCAACGCACCTTCCTGTTCCTGCAAATAGGCTATATCCTTATGGGAACTGCAAGCAGGTAGCACCGCCAACACCAACAAGGCGAGGCAGAGCCTACACATACACATTCCGAATCTACATTCAGCACTCATCAAGACGCACATTTAGAATCCATCCGGGCATAAAAAGCCCAAATACATGCGAATATACGATTTTCCCTTTGGAAATAAAAGATATTTAGGTCAAAAAGACCATGGAATAACTCTTTTTTTCGCCAAATTCTTTTCGCGCGCCTCCGCAGTGTCGATTTATTTGGATTTTGTCCTCGACTGAATCA
>JAGCGM010000262.1 GCA_017649635.1 Paludibacteraceae bacterium
ATTGATTATTCGTCCTGGCACACACGGAAACCGATGTTACCACTCTTGTACTTCGGAGACCTCTTCTCGTCGGCGGTCATCACGCAGTTAGCCGCATCGTCAGACCAAGAACCGCCCTTCACGTAACGGTTATCCTTGTCATATGAATCAGCCACCCACTCGCTGACGTTACCCGTCATATCGAAGATACCCAACTCGTTAGGAGTCTTCTCGCCCACCTTGTGGGTCTTCTCCTCGGAGTTGTATGCGCACCAAGCGACGTCGCTCAAGTTGTCGCTACCGCTGAATTGCGTGTTGATGGCCATCTTACCACCCTTAGCGGCGTACATCCACTCGTCGGCGCGAGGCAAACGGAACTTCATGCCCGTCTCGGCGCTCAGTCTCTTCACGAACTCCAAAGCCTCTTCCCAAGTGACATTCTCGACAGGAGCGTCACCATTGCCCCTCATGCCGAACTTGGAAGGATTCGTATGCATCACACGCATCCATTGTCTTTGCGTAACCTCCGTCTTACCCATATAGAAAGACTTCATGCCACCGGTACCCTCGACGAAGATCAACTCAAGGTCGCGTACGTTTCTGTTAGACTTATTTTCCATGTATTTCTGGATCTTAGCCACACGGTTAGCCGGGTAAGCGAATTTCTCGTCAGACTTAGCCGCCTTCTGATAGAAAGGAAGCGCCTCGTCCCATTTTTGTTGAGCATAGAGCTCGTCACCAGTTGAGATAGCGTCCAGGCAAACCTCGTAAGGCACGGAAGTGGTTCTCCAGAAGAACGGAGCGTTCACACTCACCGGAATCTCACGCTTCCTGTTGCTCGTGTAAGTCTTCACTGCATTGAGCGTATCCTTCTTAGCCATATATGACTCAGCCAATTTTCTCTTTCCATACTCCTCGGAGATGAAGTTGTAGTCCTCATCGTTCCACTTAACCGTCACCGAAGTGTTCACCAAATCGATTCTGGTAGCCTCCCTGAAGATTCTCTGGATACTACCTATGTAAGCGAAGCCCGAAGCCTTAGGGTCCAACTTGCCAGACGTGATCCTAGAGCTCTTGAAGAACTCCTCCAACGCTGCATTAGGGATGACAACACCCGGTTTCTTCGCATCCTGTTGTCCGATCACCACATCCGTGAAAGACTCCTTCCAAGACAAGTTCTCAGGAATGGAAGGGGAAACCGTAGCACCCGCCTTCTCCAACAATGTGAGGACTGTCTTCGTCTTAGCGGAAGCGATGTACGCCTTCGAATTCTCGGAATAGAACATGATTGTATAAGTGCACTCCACAGATTTAGGAGTGATCAAATCGTAACGAGCCTTCAAATCAGGGTATTCAGCCAATTGCGCGTATGCGACCTTCTTGGACTTCACCGCATAGCTGTTATGGCGGGTCCACGTCATATTAGCGGTGCAAACCGGCGCACCCATCACAACCTTGTACGCCACATTCACCTCATACCCATCCATTAGATAACTGTTCTTACCTGCCGCATATTTCTCCTTACCGGAAATGGTCCCAGTCAGTACGCCTGTCTGAGCCTCTCCCCAAAGGGCAGCCGCCGACATCAACATTGTCAGCATCGTTAAATAAAACCTTCTCATGAACTCTTTATTGTTATTAAATTGTTAAAATTCACATCACTAGGAAAGGGGTTCCCCTCCCCTCATTAACTACTTTTCATCGGACATCTTCACAGAAGTCCATTTTAAATTCCACAAAGTTAAAAAACTTCGCAAAACTTCAACGCAAAAATCACCACAAAAATAATGTTCTATACAATATCCTCAAAAGAATGTTAATAAGTTTTTCCTATACAATAATAAAAAATAGAGCGACTTGAGTTAATTTTGCGCCAAATATGTGGATTTAACGGCAAGACGCACCATTCTCCAGCATGAAAAGGGACAGAAATCCAAATACGAGGAAACAAGAAGACGAGGTGGTCGGAAGATACGAAAACTTCATCAAAGGGAGTGGCCTCGGCTACTTCGAAGTGGACGAGATAGAGACCATCATCAACCACTATATGGACGACGCCAAGACGGAAGAGGCGATGACCGCCATCCAATACGGGCGGAAGCTCCATCCCAACAGCACCACCCTCCTGGCCAAACAAGCGAGGCTGTACGCCGACACGGGCAAGACCAAAGAGGCCCTCTCCATCATCGACTACATCCAGACCATCGACTCATCGGACGAGGACGCATCGCTCCTCAAAGGAGAGATTTTCCTCCGCAAAGGACTTGTCGACGACGCCATGCTCATTTTCAAGGAGATGGAGAAGAGAGCGGACAACGACGACTACTGCACACACCTCAACATCGCCTACGCGCTGAACGACAACCGTTTGTACGACGAGGCGCTCCAATTCCTCGACAAGGCGGTCGCCATAGCGCCCGACAACACGGACATCCTCTTCGAACAGGCGTTCAGCCTCGAACAGAAGCAGGAATTCCCCAAGGCCATCGACATCTACAACCACATATTGGACATCACCCCATATTCCAACGAAGCATGGTTCAACATCGGTCAACTCCTCTTCTACGAGGAGCGGTATGAGGAATCCGTAGAGGCCTACGACTACGCCTACACGATCACCCCGACCGACTACCAATCCCTGCTGCAGAAGGCGAACGCCCTCTTCCTCTGCGAAAGATTCCAGGAATCCGCCGACGCATACGAGGAATATGCCGACCTGACCGGCGAGACGAGCAACAACTACGTCCTCATGGGCGAATGCTACGAGAAGATGGAGGACTTCGTAAGCGCCATGAACCTCTACAAGAAGGCCATCGGCCTCGAAAACGGCAACGTCGACGCCCTCACCGGTCTCTGCGTCTGCTGCATCGAGCAAGAGAAACCCGAGGAGGCGCTCCATTACATCGACGAGGCGCTCCGTATCAGTCCGCACAACAGCAACCTATGGGTGCAGAAGGCGGAGGCCCTGATCTACTCGGAACGCCAGAAGGAGGCCATCGAATGCTACAACCATGCGCTGCGACTCAACCCTTCACAGGTGGACGCGCTCGTGGCGCTGGGAAACCTGTACGTCGACAACGGGGAGTACGACCTCGCGCTCTACCACTACCAACAGGCCCAAATGGTCCAGAAAGATATCAGCGGGATGCCCCTCCTGCTGGCCATCGTATTCTACAAGATGGGGAACTACCCTATCTGCGCCAAATACCTAAAGGAATCGTCCGCCACCGACAGCCAGACATTCAAGGCTTTCTACGAGATATGCCCTGAGGCGATGGACGACCCCCAACTAAAACAACTCATGTCATGACAAAAGGAAAACTTACCCTGCTCATCCTACTCGCCCTGCTGGCCACCGCTTTCACAGGTTGCAAGGACGCGGAACAGGACTATCGGTACGTCATCACCAACAAGACCTCCTTGGAGGATTCGCTGATCGTCACCTACCACTTGGAGGGGAATAACGCCAGCACGGAGAAAAGACTCGCCCAAGGGGACAGCATCGTGGTCGCCCAACGGAACGAAGTGCCGGGGAAGGGTGTCTGGGACATCGAAACCAGCGTCAGCCTCTACAAAATCAGGGAGATGCGCGCCAGCAACCAAGACCTCTCCCGCATCTCCGAGGAACTCGCCTTCCGCAAGCTGTGGAAGGGCCCGACGGATGTGGACGGCACCGGAGTCTACCAACTGGACATCACGGACGAGCAACTGCTCCTCTCCCTGCAGAAGGATTATATCTACGTGATCAAAAACGAACTGCAGGACACGATCTTCTCCACCTCCCACCTGAAACTGATCTCAGGGGAGAACATGACCCGCTCGGCCGACACCATCCTGGCCGGGGAGCAGAAAAGCATCGGATCGGTGGACATCTACACCTACGGAGAGGAGCACATAGGGGAACCTCGGTACAAGACGCAAAAAATGAGCGGTCTCTCCACCATCTTCTTCCTCTACAAGGAGGGCAGGGTGGAGATCAACCTGAGCAAGGACACCACTCACTTCGAAACGGGCAAGGACACCTGCACGCTCATCGTCAGCGAGAGGATGCAGAAGGTGGACGAGATATTACATCCTACCACAAAAAAGAAATAGCATGGAAAGATACGGTCTCATAGGAAAAATATTGGTGCACTCCTTCTCGAAGAACTTCTTCACGGAGAAATTCGCCAACGAGGGAATCGACGCCCGCTACGACTTGTTCGAACTGCCTACCATCGAGGAGTTCCCGAAGCTACTCGAGACGGAGGGCCTATGTGGACTGAACGTCACCATCCCCTACAAGGAGGTGGTCATGCCTTACCTGGACGAGTTGGACGATACCGCGCGTGAGATCGGGGCGGTCAACACCATACAATTCAACCGAAAGGGAGGGAAACTCTCCCTCAAGGGATTCAACACGGACGCCATCGGCTTCGAGAACTCCCTGCGTCCGCTCCTCAAGCCCTGCCACCAGAAGGCGTTGGTGCTCGGAACGGGCGGCGCCTCCAAAGCGATTATCTATATATTAAACAAATTAGGCATAACGCCTCAGCTCGTCTCTCGCCAGAAGCGGGAGGGGATGCTCACCTACGAGGAGCTCAGCGAGGAGGTCGTCGCCAGCCACAAACTAATTGTGAACTGCACCCCGGCGGGAACCTTCCCGAAGGTGGACGAGATGCCTCCCTTCCCTACCCGACTGCTGACCAGCGAGCATCTGATCTATGATTTGATCTACAACCCTGAAACGACGCTTCTCTGCCGCTTAGCGAAGGAACAGGGGGCCGCCACCAAGAACGGGCTTGAGATGCTGCACGGGCAGGCAATCGCAGCATGGAAAACTTGGACGATGAATAATTAAGAAATAACCTGTTGGTTGAATTAAATTTACAATAAAAAATTTGCACCCCACCTTTACCCCAAGGCGTTGCCGTTGGGCTATATTTGTCACAGCCTTTCAGGCTGATTGATACGAACAAATATTGGCGGCCCTTCTTAGTGGCAGTTTCCCGAGCCTGAAAGGCTCATATAGATATAGCCTATGGCACCGCCATAGGTTAGGCGCATTCCACCACTCTCTCCCGAGCCTGAAGGGCTCGAACAAAATGGAACCGAGCATGAGCCCGTGTGTGATCGGGTTGTGCGATATGTTTGTTGTTTTTAAGTAACACAAACTCCTTTATGCTAAAAACTCACCGCAACCAAACGCCATCTTTCCTCACATAGACCTTCTCCGGTCCATGGAACGGAAATCCTTTTATCGGAGACCGCTGTTCCCAAACGTCCAAGACTTCATCTTCAGGAACGACAATCCACAAATCATTATAGCACTCATACCCACGTGAACCAATATATCTGTCATACACATCGCCTATTCCATATCGACGACATAACTCCTCATTTTCTCCTAACTCCACTGAAAATGTTCTGCGCTCCTCACTATATGCGCACTTCAACACATCACCGTTATATTCGCAATAGTTTTCTATCGAGTAGGCGGAATCCAACTCCGAGGGGGTGATGGGAAGATAGTATGATTCTACCGTATACCTATCACCGATTGGCAATGGCCTAAAATTCATCTCTTTTGCCTTCTGAACGTCATTATCGTATTTTAATGAAGAAAACAACTCCCATTCTGTTGTTTTGTCATCATCATTATCCACTAAAATAAATTCGAATGATTTATAAATTGCATAATAAAAACGCACTTCTTTTAATCTATTCATAATTATTTAATCAATTCAAACCATTGCTGTCCCGTTAAAGTGTGCTAATCGTTCTTTGAAATGGTTGAAATTCAGTCTATTATATGGGTTTTTGAAATGAAACGGACTTGATTTTGCAACTTTGCAGCCAAATACAAATGACTGCTATGTTCCAAGACAAAT
>JAGCGM010000263.1 GCA_017649635.1 Paludibacteraceae bacterium
CTTGATGATGAAGGCCTCCTTTTCGTCGCAGTTGTTCTTTCTTGAGACCTCCTCCGTGATGACGTCCACGCCCATCTGCGAAATCATCTCGGACACCTTATGTTGCACGAGCGGGTCGGTGTGGTAAGGTCTTCCCGCCAGCACGATGACCAGACGGTCCTCCTTCTTCGCCTTCTCGTAAGCCTCCTCGTTGAGACGACGGAGGTTCAGTCCGAACTCGCTGTATACCTGCACCGCCTTGGCGTGGGCGGCTTTCACCACCTTTTCGGAGACGCCCAGTCCCTTCATGTAGCGGATCAATTGTTTGAGCAAGAGTTTCTCATCCTTGAAGGAGATGACAGGCGAGTCGATCGGTATCTCCGAGTCGATGGCGCTCTGCACCACGTCCGGATAACCGATGATGATCGGGCAGTTGAAGCTGTTGTGGGCGGCGTTATCCTCCACACACTCGTAGACGACGCGCGGGAAGAAGATACGGTCCACACCCTTCTCCTGCAGTTCGTAGATGTGGCTGTGCACCAGCTTCGCAGGGAAGCAGATGTTGTCGGACATGACGGTGTGCACGCCCCTTTCGTAGTTTCTATAGGTGGATGTGGAGGAGATCTCCACTTGTATGTTACACTCCGTGAAGAAGGTGTGCCAGAAAGGGAACTCCTCGTACATGTTCAGCGCGCGTGGGATACCCATGCGGAAGAGCGGTGTGAGCAGTTTGGATGGTTGCTCGGCGCGGTCGAAGAGCTCGTGGTACTTCCTCGCGCTCATGTCGATGCCCGGCTTCACCTTATAACCACCGTTGTTGAATATCTTTTCGCACTTATTACCGGAGTAATAGGTGCCGCCGCTCTTGAAGGAATATTTCGTGATTTGGCAATTATTGTCGCATCCTTTGCAGGACAATACTTTCGAGTCGAAGTCCGCCGACATCAGGTAGTTGTCGAGCGGTGTCGCCTTCTTGTTCTGGTCGTGCATCTTCTTGGCGTAGAGGGCACAACCATAGGCGCCCATCAGCTCCGGCACGTTGTTGCAGTACACGTTTTTGCCGGTGAGGTTCTCGAACGCCTTGACGATGGAGTCGTTCTTCATCGTACCACCTTGGAGGACGATGTTCTTGCCCAATTCGTCGTAGTTCTTGATTTTCAACACCTTGAATAGGCAGTTCTTAACCACCGAGTAGGCGAGACCGGCGGCGATGTCGCTCACTGAGTAGCCTTCGCGCAGCACCTGTTTCACCTTGGAGTTCATGAAGACGGTGCAACGTGTACCGAGGTCGCACGGGTTCTGACTTTGGCAAGCCTGGTAGACGAAGTCGGTGATCTCGCAGTTGAGGGTCTGGGCGAATGTCTCGATGAAGGATCCGCAGCCTGACGAGCAGGCCTCGTTGATCTCCATGCGGGTCAGCGCACCGTTCTCCACGTAGATGGCCTTCATGTCCTGTCCACCGATGTCGAGGATGAAGGAGACATCCGGGCACATGTTCTTGGCGGCCACGTAGTGTGCCATCGTCTCGATCATGCCGAAGTCGAGCGAGAAAGCCGCCTTGATGAGGTCCTCACCGTAGCCGGTGGAGCAACCTGCCGTGATCTCCAGGTCTAGTTTCTCTTCGATGCAACGGGCCTTCAGCTTCTCCAGTCCGCGGCGCACGGCACCGATCGGGTTACCGCCGTTGTGGGTGTAGTATTTGTAGAGGATGTCACCTGTCTCGTTGATGAGGACGATCTTCGTTGTGGTGGAGCCGGAGTCGATACCCAAGTAGGTCTTGCCCTTGCACTCGTTGAGATTGACCACAGGGATGTGCGACTTCTCCTTCTCCGCCTTCCAAGCCATGTATTCCTCCTCGTCGTGGAAGATAGGAGGCAGGATGACGTTCGTCTTGTTCTTATTAGGGTTGGCCGTGCTCTTTTGAACAGGCTCACGGTTCAGTATCTCCGTCAGTTCATCGATGTTGATCGGGGTCATGTCGTTCTTGAAGAGAGCGGTACCCCAGGCGGGGATGATGTTTGCGTTCTCAAGGATGACGCAGTCGTCGTTGATGTCTAGTCTGAAGTAGTCCGCGATGGCCTTCCGGAGGGAACCGATGAAGGTGAGCGGACCGCCGCAGAAGAGCACTTTAGGGCGCACTTCGCAGCCGTGTGACAATGCGCTGGCGGTCTGTACGGCCACGGCGCGGAATATGGAGGCGGCGATGTCTTCCTTGGAAGCGTTGCGCGCCACGAGGTTCTGAATGTCCGTTTTGGAGAATACGCCGCAACGGGAGGCGATCGGGTAGACGTGTTGCGCGTTCTTGGCGAGCCCGTCCAGCTCGGAGACCTCCACGCCAAGGCAAAGCGCCATCTGGTCGATGAACGCGCCTGTACCGCCGGCGCAGTTACCGTTCATACGGAGGTCGGAGACCTGCCCGTTCTTGAGGTATACGATCTTAGCGTCCTCACCGCCTATGTCGATGATGGTGGATATTTCCGGGTGTACTTGTTTCGTGAATTCCGTGGCGGCGATCACCTCCTGAACGAAGGGGATCTCATATCGTTCAGACACGCCCAACCCTACGGATCCCGTGATGGAGAGCGTGAATTTTTCCGTTGATAGTGTGTTTTTCAGCTCCTCCAGAAAAGCAGATATGGCGCCTTTGACGTTAGCCAAGTGGCGTTTATATGAAGAGTATACTACTTCCCCAGCTTCGTTCAGCACTACAATCTTTGCCGTAGTAGAGCCAATATCAAGTCCTATTTTGAACATAAAAATA
>JAGCGM010000030.1 GCA_017649635.1 Paludibacteraceae bacterium
GTTCTTTAGTTTTTCCATAAGAATAATTGTCTAATTTTTCATGATGAACTTCATCAGATTTTCCATCGCCACGGGGGTGATGCAGATGATGAAGGCGGCATAGAGGGAGAACTTGGTGTATTTCTCTTTCTCAAGGGAAGGGAATACATACGGAATGCCAAACCAGATGATGTATATGAGATATAATAGTGCCACGTATAGGAAGGCGAACAGGGAGAAGAGCGTCGCTAATATCTTGATGAAGATATAGAACGATAGCGTGTGGGTCGCCAGCCTAGCGCAGGAGGTGTAGTCTGGCTGGTCGTGGAACAGTTTGGAGGTGAGTTTGCTGTTCAGGATGAGCACGGCGAGGTGGAAGCCTATGAAGATGGCGGAGATGCATGTCACGATCTCCTTGGAGCATATCTTCAGGATATGTTCCCATGTGATGGTGTCATAAGCGTCTTTGGTGAAGCCGATGATGTTGCTGATCAGCGTGGCGATGATGACCATCTCCATGAGCGGAAGGATATAGGTGTTGCGTAGATCGCTGATGGAGGTTTTCTCCTCCGCGATCCTGCGCCATTCCCTTTGCGGGAAACGGACCAGCCTGTACAACCGTTGAAATATTTGTTTCATACCTTCCCTTGCCCTTCTTTTACGCGAATTTAACTATTTTCCCTCATATTCTCTTTCCGCTTGTCAAAAATGGTTGTGGCATTCTCTCTTTTTATCCTTTTAATTCTTACTTTTGTGAGAGGTTGGGCTTGCGGAGGGTGTTGGTCGCCTTCTCTTCCCGCCTATGATGTTTTTCTTGTAAAATAGTGGCTTATGGCTTTGATTCATATACAAAACGCGGGCGTCGAGGCGACGGTTCTTTTGAATGTCGGTGGACGTATCGTCTCTTTCCATCGTGTGGGTAAACCGAACGTGTTGGAGTCTGATCCTTCGTTGTGGGAGGAGTCCGAACGACTTCATCCTTCCCCTACCATGCTGGATTTCAGGGCTTACAACGGACACGAGGTGTGGATGGGGCCGCAGAGCCAGTGGTGGCGGCAACAGGACCTCAATCGGGAGAAGTACGATTCGGACCTCTTCTGGCCACCGGATCCCTACATTAGCTTCGGTGCGTACGAGGTGGTGGAGCAGTCCGCACACTCCGTCACGATCGTGGGCGAGCCTTCTCCCCTCAGCGGGGTGCGGATGACGAAGCGGATGACGATAGAGGCGGACGGTTCCCTCTTTTTCGAGGTCTCTGCGCAGAATATCCGCCAAACACCTGTTTCGTGGGATCTGTGGCTGATCACGAGGGTGAACGGTCATAACCCTAATTTCGTGCCGGTCTCTTCCGAGAAGGATGTCTTCTTGGGCGAGCCTTCCCATCCATATCAGGGTCGGCCGACCTATAAGGTGGAGAACGGTTTCTTCTCCTTCACGCCTTTGGTCAACGACGGCAGGTTCGAGGAGTGCACCGGAAAGGCTTATATCAAGGCCTCCAAGCCTATGATCATCACGCATTGTGGCGATGAGTGCCTGACGCTGGAATTCGAGCATCATGACCCTGCCACGATACATCCTGAGCAGGCTGAGATCGAACTCTATAATTTCGTGCACAAGGAGGCGGCTAAGTCACTGCTGGAGTTGGAGTACCACTCTCCGTACGTGACGCTTCAGCCGGGCGAGCGCATGAGCACGTGGTCACGGTGGCGGCTCTCCCCTTTGAACTAGGGTTGATAGGGATATGCAGGTATAAAAAAAGCGTCCGATTTAGGTCGGACGCTCTCTTTTTCCCTTGATGGAATAATTATTTCTTATCCTGCTCCTCAGAAGCCAATTCTGGGTCGATCAAGATTCTACCGCAGTATTCGCATACGATGATTTTTTTCCTGATACGGATATCCAATTGTCTTTGAGGCGGTATCTTGTTGAAGCAGCCTCCGCAAGCGTCACGTTCTACAGGAACGACAGCCAAACCGTTTCTCGCGTTCTTTCTGATTCTCTTGAAAGCGGTGAGCAATCTCTCTTCGATCTTGCTTTCGATCTCCTTCGCCTTGTCGCGGAGGTTCTCTTCTTCTTGCTTCGTCTCGGAGATCACTTCGTCCAGCTCCTTCTTCTTCAATACGAGGTCCTCGTTTCTTTCCACGATGAGGTTCTTGGCCTTCTCCAACTCCTCTTTGCGGATGCCTGACAAGTTGATGGCTTCGTTGATTCTCTTCTCGCTCAACTCGATCTCCAATGTTTGGAACTCGATCTCCTTGGCGAGGTTCTCGTATTCACGGTTGTTGCGGACGTTGTCCTGTTGCTCTTTATACTTGGTGATGAGGGATTTGGACATCTCGATGTCGCTCTTCCTTCCTGTGATGGATGCTTCAATCTGACGGATTTCTTCGCTGAGGTTAGCAACACGGGTGTTCAATCCTGCGATCTCGTCTTCCAAATCTTGTACTTCCAACGGAAGATCACCTCTTAAGGTCTTGATCTTGTCAATTCCGGAACTAACCAATTGGAGGTCATAGAGAGCCTTCAGTTTCTCTTCTACCGTAATCTCTTTCGAATCTTTCTCTGACATACTTTATAAGTAATTTATCGGATTTGTTTTACTTTCTGATATATGGACTGCAAATTTAGGATTTATTTTTGAAATAATTTCATAAAAAATCTCTTTTGTGAATTGCTCTGACTCAAAATGTCCTATGTCTGCGAGGATTATGTGGTCCTCCACATCGAAAAACTGGTGGTATTTGATGTCCGCCGTCAGGTAGATGTCCGCCTTGGCTGCGATGGCTTTGCCGAGGAACTCCGATGCGGAGCCGCCGCACATGGCCACTTTTTTCACCTTCGCACCCTCTTTGAGGTGGGTGTGTCGTAGGCTTCCCACTTCGAATGTCTCCTTCACCCTTTTGAGGAATGCCAGGGCATCCTCCTCGTGGGGCAGTGTGCCGATGATTCCCAACCCTATGATTTTGTCGTCATGCTTCTCCTCGTCGAGTGGACGGATATCTGTCAGCCCGATTTTCTCCGCCATTTTCGCGCTCACGCCTCCCGTGGTCTTGTCCATGCAGGTGTGGCTGGAGTAGATGGCGATGTCATGCTTGATTGCTTTGATGATGCATCGCTCGATGTA
>JAGCGM010000264.1 GCA_017649635.1 Paludibacteraceae bacterium
AACACCGATTGAATCATTCCCTGAGATGACGCAATCGGATATCTCATCACCTGCGTTTAGTGCATGAAGTCCTATGTGGTTATTTAAGATGCTCGTCTTTTTCATGACAGCAACTCCCGCTCGGATTCCGACAAGCTTATTTCCCGAAATCTCACAATTTTCTATGGAAGAAATTGTTCCTGCGCCACCGCCTGTGTAATTGTCTATTCCGCAGTCTCCATTGTTAGTGATTTTGCAATTCTCGAATATTTCTTGGTTGTTGGACAAAACACCATCTGTTGTGTTGTTCCGAATAACGCATCCGATGATTTTGGAACCATAAGAGGTGCGAATACCCGTCACAAAATTTTGCACGACGATGTTTTTCACGAATGCGCCTGTACGAGACAATCCCTGAGAAACATGTTCGCCATCGGCCAATGAACCGTCGATGATAATGGAATCCGAGTAGGTGGAACCATCGATGGATGCGGTTGGTGACAGGTAGTTTGATATGTTGATGACCTTTTTCCCATTGGTGCTGAATTTAAAGACAATGGTATCGCTTGACGTACCATTCTCACATGCCCAAGGCAAGGATCCCTCAACTGTCGGATCTCCAGAAGTGTTAGTAACCTGAATTTTAGCCGCGAACATCAATTGCATCGCCATCAAAGCCACTACCAAAGAAAAAATTCTTTTCATACTATGTATAATCTATTTAAGATCTTAATTACTAAATATATATCGTTTGTGCGGATATCCCCAACGTATCGTTGGGGGCGGCACATGGAAACGTATTCTATTTTTATTTATAGTTTGATGTTTGGCCACACGTTACTTTCCTGCGGAGCCATGGTGTGTCGCCCGAGACGCGATACGAGTGTGGCAGGCGCACATGTAACATGTGTGCCAATGCTTTTCTTCGGCATCGCTGAAACAAATGACTTTGTACAACATGGGCAAGTCTCGCCTTCGTTGAGTGGGTCAAAAAACATCTCCTTAATAAATATCAAATACTAAATCATTTAACACATTGTCTATTTCGGCATCATCCACCACGAAGGACGTGGGTCGTAATCATCAAAGAAAATATCATGTGATTTTCGCATGCAAATGTATATCATTCTTTGTATTTCGTCAAGCAAAATGTATAAAATAAAAAAACATTTTATCAACAGGTGCATAATTCGGCAATTGCGGACATGCTCTTGTTATTTTTCTTTGTTCGGATTACAAATATATTCACAATATAATGCCCGTAACTTTCCGTTTAGGAATGGTTTTTTGAGGAAGAGGGCATCTTCCCTCGTTTTTGAATGTTTTTTTTGTGTGGTCCCGATTTTTTTAGTGCTTTTGCCGAAATTTTTATGTTTTTCTAAAAATACCCCATAAAAATTAGGGGTGCAATCCGAAAATTATGTAATTTTGCGCATCGAACCTCAAAAAAATGAGGGGTTATTGTTTAGAGACGAATGTTATACTAAATTATATCTGTTATGGCGATAATGAGATTCAACGCATTGAAGGAGCTGCAAAGCAGACGTCCTTTGCCGGTGCATATACCATCGGACAAGTTGTCTGACTATTTCGCGATCAATGTGTTTACGAAGGAGAAGATGCGCGAGTATCTCTCCAAGGATGCATTTAATGCTTTTATTGCGGCGGTAGACCGTGGTGTGTTGTTCGACAGGAACGTGGCGGACCAGATCGCGACGGGCATGCGCAAGTGGGCGAGTGAACGTGGGGCGACCCATTACACGCACTGGTTCCAACCTTTGACGGACGGTACGGCCGAGAAACATGACGGGTTCATCGATTTCGACGAGAACGGTGACATCATCGAACGCTTCTCCGGCAAGTTGCTGATCCAGCAGGAGCCTGACGCCTCTTCCTTCCCTAACGGAGGTATACGCAACACGTTCGAGGCGCGCGGTTATACGGCTTGGGATCTCTCTTCGCCCGCTTTCGTGGTGGGCTCCACTCTCTGTATCCCGACCATCTTCATCTCCTACACGGGTGAGGCGCTGGACTACAAGACGCCTTTGCTGAAGGCTATTTCGGCGGTGGATAAGGCTGCCGTGGCGGTCTGCCAGTATTTCGACAAGAATGTGACGAAGGTGAATACGAACTTGGGCTGGGAGCAGGAGTATTTTTTGGTGGACTCCGCCCTCTACAATGCGCGTCCTGACTTGTGCATGACGGGTAGAACCCTTATGGGACATGCCTCTGCCAAGGACCAGCAGTTGGACGACCACTATTTCGGCTCCATCCCGGAGCGTGTCACTTCCTTCATGCGTGAAGTGGAGGTGGAGGCGCACAAGTTGGGTATTCCTTTGAAAACCAGACATAACGAGGTGGCTCCTAACCAATTCGAGTTCGCCCCGATCTACGAGGAGGCGAACCTGGCGAACGACCACAACCAGCTCATCATGGACGTGATGAAGCGTATCGCCCGCAAGCACCATTTCCAGGTCTTGCTGCATGAGAAGCCTTTCGCAAGCGTGAACGGTTCCGGCAAGCACAATAACTGGTCTTTGACGACGGACACGGGCATCAACCTGCTCTCTCCTGCCAAGAACCCTAAGGGGAACATGTTGTTCCTCACCTTCCTCGTGAATGTGATGACGGCTGTGTACAAGCATCAGGACCTGCTGCGCGCTTCCATCATGAGCGCTGGCAACACCTACCGATTGGGCGCCAACGAGGCTCCTCCTGCCATCCTCTCCGTCTTCTTGGGACGTACGCTCTCCAAGATGTTGGATGACTTGGCTACCCAGGTGGGTGACAACAAGATGACGCCGGAGGAGAAGACCGCCCTGAAGTTGGGTATCGCGCGTATTCCAGACATCATGCTGGATACCACCGACCGTAATAGAACCTCTCCGTTCGCCTTCACGGGTAACCGTTTCGAGTTCCGTGCTGTCGGTTCGTCCGCTAACTGTGCGGCCTCCAT
>JAGCGM010000265.1 GCA_017649635.1 Paludibacteraceae bacterium
GTCATCGTGGGAAGGCCTTCCGAATACAAAAAACATTTGGAGGAACTCATCCGTGAGTATGGTCTCGAGAATAGGGTGATCTTCTTGGATGCGATGCCTACGACCGCCTTGCCTGCGCTCTATAAGCTTGCCTCCGTGTTCGTCTATCCTTCCTTGTTCGAAGGGTTTGGCATACCGATCTTGGAGTCCCTCACCATGGGTACGCCCGTCGTGACCAGCGAGGGAAGCTGCTTCCGTGAGACGGGTGGGGACGCCGCCAAGTATGTCGACTGCAACAACCCGGACCAGCTGGCGGAGACTCTCATCGACGTGCTCCAACATCAGGAGGTGCGTGACGGGATGGTTGCCGCAGGCCTTGCGCACGCCCAGAAATTCACGGACAGAGCGGTCGCCCAAAACTTAATGTCAGTCTATAAAAAAATTTCATGATATGTCGGACATCATCACCAACACCCTACAGACCATCGGTATCAATGAGTTGAACGAAATGCAGCAGGCCTCCCTCCGCGCCAATGAGTCGGGCAGGGACGTCGTGCTCCTCTCCCCTACGGGTTCGGGCAAGACGTTGGCCTTCCTCCTTCCGTTGCTCAAGCAGATGAAGCAGGGCACCGACACGACCCAAGCCTTGGTCATCGCCCCGTCGCGCGAATTGGCGCTTCAGATCGAGGAGGTCTTCCGCTCCTTCAAGAGCGATTTCCACATCACGTGCTGCTACGGTGGACATCCATTCGAGGTGGAGAAGAACGCTTTGGCCAACCACCCTGAACTGGTCGTCGGCACACCGGGGCGCCTCTTGGACCATATCAACCAAAAGAGCTTCAGCCCCGAAACCATCAAGTTCCTGGTGCTGGATGAATTCGACAAGTCCCTCGAATTAGGCTTCCAAGGCGAAATGGAGGCGGTCATCTCCCAGCTGACGGGCGTGAAGAAACGTATGATGCTCTCCGCCACGAAGTCGGAGGAGATTCCTCCCTTCACGAAGATACATCACCCGATGGTGCTCGATTTCCTAGGCAACACGGAGACCCTCCGCTCGCTAAAGGTCCATCTGGTGCAATCCCCTATCAAAGACAAACTGGAGACCCTTCTGAAACTGGTCTGCACCATAGGCAATCAACCTACCCTGATCTTCTGCAACTACAGGGAATCGGTGGAACGTATCGCTAATTTCCTGAAAAAAAATAAATTGGATTGTAAGATGTTCCATGGCGGCATGGAGCAGGTGGATCGGGAGAAGTCTCTGTTCCAATTCAGGAATGGAACCTCCTATTTGCTGGTCTCCACCGACCTAGCCTCCAGGGGCTTGGACATCCCTGAGATACAGAACGTGGTGCACTACCATCTCCCCATCAACAAGGAGTCCTACACGCACCGTAACGGAAGGACGGCCAGGATGTATGCGGACGGTAACGCCTACATCATCCTCCACGGGGAGGAACACCTGCCGGATTTCCTCGAAGGGGAGGAACTGAACCCATTCGAACTGCCGGAAGTGTGCAAGGCGCCACAACCCTCCGAATGGGCCTCCGTCTACATCGGCAAAGGGAAGCGCGACAAACTCAGCAAAGGAGATATCGCCGGCTTTCTCATGAAGAAGGGCGAACTTGGGAAAGATGATTTAGGTAGGATAGAGGTGAAGGAACAATTCTCCTTCGCCACCGTGCGACGCACAAAGATCCAGGCACTCCTGCAAAAGGTGCGTGGCGAGAAGATCAAAGGGATGAAAACCCTGTTCGAGGAAGCCATGTAGGGGCGAAAAATAATTTAGATCCATGTGCCGCGGCGGTATCCCTAAAATAGTAAATCGTAAATAGTTATATAGTAAATAGAAATAGGAAGAAGAGAAAAATCTTGTGCCCGCTATGTCTTAAAATAGTAAATCGTAAATAGTTAAATCGTAGATAGATGTAGTTGTTTTGTGCGGCAAATGAATTTTCTCTGTCCAGGAACTCTATTTTTCCCTTTTTAGAATTGCTTTCCCGTTGAATTATATATATATTTGGATATTGTTTTGAGGATGAACAAATAACGGGTTGTGCGTATAGTCTTTGTGGATATGGGAGTGTTCTCTCAGGCAATGATAGGTGTATGTCGTGTAACTAATTGATAATTAATATAAAATATAGTAATAACTAATAATAGAAACAATGGAAAAAAGTTTTATTGATCAGTTCATGTTGGCCAATGCGGACAACCTTGATAAATCTAAAATGCAGGAATTAATCTCTAAATTAGAGGAATTGCCGAATAGTGTATCTGACCAACTGGCGACACTTCAGCTCAAGAAACCGTTGACGAACTTCATCATCTCCTTCTTCTTGGGCAACTTTGGTGTGGATCGTTTCCTTATGGGACAAACCGGTAAGGGTATCTTGAAGCTTGTCACTTGTGGTGGTGTAGGTATTTGGACCATCATCGACTGGTTTACGGTTATGGGCAGGACGAGGGAGTATAATACGGAAAAGCTCATCTCGTTGATCAATAATTTTAAGGGCAATGCCATAGGTGGCAACGCTTTCTCCGCGAATAGGGTTCAGGAAGGCGACGGACAAATCCCTAAGATCGGAGAATAATCCAAGGACGAAGGAACAATCTCTCGACAGGTTCGTGGATTGCACCAATAGGAATGAGGGCGTGTCAAAATTGATATGCCCTCTTTCCGTATAAGACGTGAATGAACATTAACTACCAACCGATTATTACGAAAATGAACAAGGCGAAATACAGCTTAATCCTGCATTTTGTATTTCTATGTGCGTTTCTGGCTATTTTTTTCTGTATAGAAAAGAATGACCATGTCAGATGGAATCTAGACGCGATCATGTTTGTGGGCTCCGTCCTTTCCGCTGCGGCATGGCGGAAATTGGTGTGTCACGAGAAATCCAGCGCTTTTTTACGATACTATTTGCGCATATACAGTATAATCGGCACCATAGCTGCCATCGTTATGTTAATCGTATTCGGGCCTTGGTTGAAGGTGAAAGGTGAAAAGGTAGCCGATGACTCCGACTACATTATCAGAAAAGTTCCTCAGGGCATAATCATGTCTATCGATCCTAATTTATTCAAGCTGTATGAGAAAGATGGTATTTTCGAACGATATGTCACCACAATAACTTCAGACTATTTCAGGTACGACATGAAATCGGTTAGGTTCCACAAAGAGTTGTCCGCCGTTTCCTTTAAATTAGAAATTGTGGAAGGGTGGGAAGCATCCGACACCGCGTCGCCCTACTACATCCACCCTATCCATGAGGAGGAGTTCAACCGTCATCTCCCAGAGATCGACAGTTTAGAAAAGGTGCTTAATCCTATGGAAGAAAATTAGTTGTGGGCGGTCTTTTTCCTGAAAATCAGGCAAATAAACAAATTCCCCGGAATCATTCGAGGGGTCTTCATCTGAATCCTCAGGGAAACAAAAAGGGTGTGTCAAAATAAATTTTGACACACCCGTCTTTTTATGATCCAAGGCGTTGTTTAGCCTATCAATGCTTCACATTAACCACCTGTGTCTTAGGCAATGTGGAGTTACGTATCTCCACCTGTTCCACCACTCTTTTCGCCAGCTCGGCGAAGGCTTGTCCGGTGATGGAGTCCGGCTTGCAAGCGACAGGTTCCCCGTTGTCGCCTCCCTCGCAGATGCTCTGCACGATAGGGATTTGTCCCAACAGCGGGATGTTCAGCTCCTCCGCCAAGCGTTTGCAGCCTTCCTTCCCGAAGAGATAATATTTGTTGTTCGGCAACTCTGCTGGAGTGAACCATGCCATGTTCTCCACAAGTCCTAAGATAGGCACATTCACCTTCTCTCCCATGAACATGCTGATTCCCTTGCGGGCATCTGCCAAAGCCACCTCCTGAGGTGTGCTGACAACGATCGCGCCTGTGATCGCGACGGTCTGCACCATGGTGAGGTGTATGTCGCTGGTGCCTGGGGGTAGGTCCACGATGAAGAAGTCCAGGTCGCCCCAGTTGGCGTCCGATATAAGTTGTTTCAGCGCATTGCTGGCCATGCCGCCACGCCAGAGCACCGCATTGTTCGGGTCGACGAAGAAGCCGATGGAGAGCATCTTCACACCGTATTTCTCCTCCGGACGGATAAGCTCCCTTCCCTCCACGGGTTCCAGATAGGGTCTCGCATCCTCCAACCCGAACATCTTCGGAACGGACGGACCGAAGATGTCCGCATCCAGCAATCCCACCTTGTAACCTTCGTTCGCCAAAGCCACGGCGAGGTTGGACGAGACGGTGGATTTGCCCACGCCTCCCTTGCCGGACGATACCGCGATGATGTTCTTCACCTGAGGAAGCAACTTCTCGGGTTGTGGTGGCAACTGCGTCTTATAGTTTATGCCGATGTTCCCCACGATATCCACCTCCTTGCCCACGTAGGTGAGTATGGCCTGTTCGGAAGCCTTCACCAGAGACTTGGCGAAGGGGTCGTTGGGTTTGTCCAGCAGAAGGGAGAAGGAGACCTTGTTCCCCTCGATGCGTATGTTATCGTCCACCATGCCGGCCGTGACGACATCCACTCCGTTCCCGGGGTAGCGCACATGCTTCAACGCGTCTAAAATCAGTTGCGGATAAAGGGCCATATCGCTCAGTCTATTTTGTCAGTTCGTTTTCGATGATATCCGTCATCACATCCTTGATGTCCAATCCGGCGGCGCGCACCTGCTGCGGAATGAAGCTGGTGGCGGTCATGCCTGGGGTGGTGTTGACCTCCAAGAGGTTGATCTTATCCCCTTCGGTGATGATGTAGTCGACGCGGATGATACCCTTCGCCCCTATGTAGTCATAGATCATGGAGGTGAGGCGTTGCACACGGTCCGTCACCACTTGGGAGAGTCTGGCTGGCGTGATCTCCTCCACCGCACCGTTGTATTTGGCGTCCGTGTCAAAGAACTCGTTCTTGCTGACCACCTCGGTGATAGGGAAGACAACGGTCTTATTTTTCGTCTTGTAGACGCCGCAGGTGATCTCCGTTCCTTGCATGAAGGATTCGATGATGACCTGGTCGCTCTCGACGAGGGCCGCATTCACCGCCGCTTGGATTCCCTCCTGGCTCTTCACCTTGGAGGTTCCGTAGCTACTACCGCCTCCGTTAGGTTTCACGAAGATAGGCATGCCCAGTTCCTCTTCAATGGCCTTGGCGTCCACCTTGTCACCCTTGTTGAGGAGGATGGACTTGGCGCTAGGCACGTTGAACTCGTTCAGGAATTTATTGCAGAAAAATTTGTTGAAGGTGAGCGCTGCCGCCAGCACGCCGCAACAGGAGTAGGGTATACGGAGCAGGTCGAAGTATCCCTGCAGTTTGCCGTCCTCTCCAGGCACACCATGGATGGTGATGTAGGCGAAGTCGAAGCGGGTCTTATTTCCCTGACTGTCCGTGAAGGAGAAGTCGTTTTTGTCGATGTCATACTTCTTCCCATCGTATTCCACCTTCCAATCGGTACCTACGATGGTGACGATGAACAAGTCATATTTCTCCTTATCGATGAATGAGTAAAGGCCTGCCGCGCTTCTGAGGGAGACCTCCAATTCAGACTGGTCACCTCCAGCCACGATTGCTATTTTTTTCTTCATTGGTATAACCTATTGTGAATGTTAATACTCTTCTTTTTTATCATCAATCCCAGTCCGAGTGGATGTAATCCCCTCCCTCGATGGCTTGGTAGATGTCCAATTTGTTCCGTTGGTAATAGAACTCAAACTGTGCATCGTCGATATTGCTACGAATCATGCTCATGTATGGGGCAACCGATCCGTCTTCTTCTATCATCGCCATCGCTTCGGCCTTCAGCAGATAGAAACAGATTTTATCCCCCGTTTTCTTGACGTAGAGTTTCGGGGCGTATGCGTTAAACATCAGATGGTCGTTCTGCATCTCTATGCGCATGGGATTCGTGAGGAGTTGGTAAGCGCTGATCGCCTTCACGTAGTAATAGCCGGTTTCATGTCGTTCGATGAAGTAGGCGGTGTCCTGGGTGAAATACAAGGCGGTTCCTTCTGCCCTTCCTTCAAGGTTTTCTTGCATCTTTCCCTTTAGGATGCTTGCGATAGGTGATTCCGTGTGGGCGAGGTAGCAAAGGATTTCAGGATTTCCCCATCCTCCGATAATCTCTTCCTGTGTTATTTCATCCTCGGAAATGCCGGGCATGATGGGCTTTTCGCACGATGTCATCCAGACGGCAATCGCTATTGTGGCAATAAATAAAATAGGGTTCGCTCTCATGATGTATAGTTTCTCATTAATTGAATTTCGGATTGTTTATGGAATGTAAATGGTGGAGACGCGTCACTCGCCTCCACCGAATTCCATCAGATATGCTTTGATGAAGCCGTCCAGGTCTCCGTCCATCACCGCCTGCACGTTGGATGTCTGGTAGTCTGTCCTGTGGTCCTTCACCCTTCTGTCGTCGAACACGTAGCTCCTGATCTGTGAGCCCCACTCGATCTTCTTCTTGCCCGCCTCGATTTTAGCGGACTCCGCCCGACGTTTCTCGAGCTCTATCTCGTACAATTGGGAACGCAACAGACGCAACGCATTTTCCTTGTTCTTTGGTTGGTCGCGGGTCTCGGTGTTCTCGATCACGATCTCATCCTCTTGGTCGGTCAGCACGTTGTGGAACTTATAGTGCAGACGTACACCCGACTCGACCTTGTTCACGTTTTGGCCACCCGCACCGCTGGAGCGGAAGGTGTCCCATGAGAGGTTCGCCGGATTGACGTAGATCTCGATGGAGTCGTCCACCAACGGAACGACGAACACGGAGGTGAACGAGGTCATACGTTTCCCCTGTGCATTGAACGGGGAGACGCGCACCAAGCGGTGCACACCGTTCTCGCTCTTCAGGTAACCGTAGGCGAAGTCTCCCTCCACCTTGATGGTGACGGACTTGATGCCCGCCTCGTCTCCTTCGAGCAGGTTGGCGATCTCCGTCTTATATCCTTTCGCTTCGCACCAGCGGAGGTACATCCTCATGAGCATGTCGCCCCAGTCCTGCGCCTCCGTTCCACCTGCACCCGCCACGATCTTCAGCACGGCGCCCATCTTATCCTCCTCCTTGCGGAGCATGTTCTGCAACTCTAGTTTCTCTGTCAGGTCGATGGCATGGGCGTAGGCGGCATCCACCTCCTCTTCCGTCACGGCCTCCTCTTTGTAGAAGTCGAACGAGAGCTTCAGCTCCTCGACGGCGGCCTTCACATCGTTGTAGCCGTCCACCCACTTCTTGATGTCCTTGATTTTCTTCATCTGCGCCTCCGCGGCTTTCTGGTCGTCCCAGAAACCAGGGGCCTGCGTACGTAACTCCTCTTCCTCGATTTGAACTATCTTCTCATCGATGTCAAAGATACCTCCTCAACGCGTCCTCGCGTTCCAACACACTCTTCAGTTGGTCTATTGTAATCATTGCTATAAAATTATATGTGAAAAAGAAAGCCCATGATGCTCACCCGACCATCATGAGCTCTAAAATCATTTCATGTTAATAAATGGAATGGCTCCCTTGTCACCCGACGTGTAAGTAGGTAGTTTGCCATCCCACTTCTCGATAGCGTATTGGCGCACCAGCAACTCATTGAGGGACATAGCCACCACTTTGTTGTAGTAAGCTTCACCATCACCTTTGATCTTCAGTGCGTTTGCCTCACCTTGCGCCCTGGCGATCTCGATCTTGGCATTCGCCTCGGCCTCCTTCACCTTATTAGCCGCCTTCAAGGCGTTCTGTACCGCTTCGTTCTTGGCGTTGATGGCCTCTGCCAACGAATTGGGAGGAGTGATTTGGGAAGTGAACTCCTCGACGATGAAGCCCTCGTTCGAGAGTGATTTCTCAAGTTTCTCGCGCACCTCCAGCTCGAAACCACCACGGTTTGCCATCAGGGAGTCTGATGTGTAGCGGTTGGCGCAGGTACGGTATGCCTCATAGATACAGGTGCGGATATAACCGTCTTCAATGTCGGCAAGTGATTTTCTATACTTGACGAACACCTGCTCCGCCCTGTCTCCATCCAGACGATAGGCGATGGTCGGATCCATGGTGAACGTACTCGCATCCTTGGCGTTCACGGAAAACGCTTCGTAGGTCTTGCGCTGCACGTAGATCGGATACTCGAACACGTCTTGTGTGATAGGATTGTACCAAACCCATCCCTTACAGGTGCCTATCACACCACCACGCTTGTCGGAGTCGCTCGACCACTTGTAGAATTTCAATCCCACTGAACCCGAATCGATGGTCGTACAACTATTGGCTATGATAATCAAAATCACCACTCCAATAATGAGAGGGATAGAAAATATACTTTTAATCTTGGA
>JAGCGM010000266.1 GCA_017649635.1 Paludibacteraceae bacterium
GTCGAAGATCAATTGCGCCAAATCCTCGATGGAGTAGATGTCGTGGTGAGGCGGCGGTGAAATGAGGGAGATGCCAGGGATGGAGTGACGGGTCTTCGCGATGATCTCATTCACCTTGAAACCAGGGAGCTGACCACCCTCACCAGGCTTAGCGCCTTGCGCCACCTTGATCTGTATCTCCTCCGCATTGACTAGATATTCCGCTGTGACACCGAAACGTCCGGATGCCACTTGCTTGGTCTTAGAGTTCAGTGACACACCCTCTGGCGTGGTCGCATGGAAGCGGTGGCTGTCCTCACCACCTTCTCCGGTGTTGCTTCGCGTACCCAATTGGTTCATGGCGATGGCGATGGCCTCGTGCGCCTCTGCGGAGAGCGCTCCGAACGACATGGCGCCCGTCACGAAATGTTTCACGATGCTCTCGACCGACTCAACCTGCTCGACAGGGATTGGCTTCGCCGCCTTCTTGTAGTCGAAGAAGTCACGGATGAAGATTGGTTTCTCCTTGAAGTCAACCAGTCGGGTGTAGTCTTTGTATTTCTTGTAATCGCCCGTTCTTGTGGCGATCTGTAACGTTGCGATGACCTCAGGTGACCATGCGTGAGGAATACCGTCCTTCCTGTAGGCGAACAATCCGTTGTTCGGGAGAAGCACGTTGTTGTTCTCCTTGCCGAAGGCCTCCTCATGCAGCTTGATAGCGTCTAAGGCGATGTGCTTCAGACCGATACCACCGATCGTGGAGATGTTGGTGCCGAAGTATTGGTTCAACAGGCTCTCGCCCAAACCGATGCTCTCGAATATCTTCGCGCCCCTGTAGGAACGTATGGTGGAGATACCCATCTTGGACATGATTTTGAAGAGACCCTTGCAGACTGCCTTGATGTAGTTGTGCTCCGCCGTGGCGTAATCCTCTTGGATCTTGCCCTTCTTCACGAGGTCGTCGATGACGGCGAAGGTCATGTATGGGCAGATGGCGGATGCGCCGTAGCCTAAGAGCAATGCGGCGTGCATCACTTCCCGGATCTCTCCTGATTCCACGATCAATGCGGTCTGAACACGTTTCCCAGCACCAATCAAGTGGTGATGTACAGCGCTGACGGCCAACAAAGATGGAACGACTGCGCTCTTCTGGTCCAAGTCCTTATCGCTCAGGATGATGTAGTTGATTCCGTCGTCGACAGACTCCTCCGCCTTCTTGCAGAGGTTGTCCAACGCCTCCCTGAGTCCGCGCTCGCCCTTCTTCGCGTCGAAGAGGAGAGGCAGCTTGGTGGTCTTGAAACCTTTGTATCGTATGTTACACAATATGTCTAATTGCGTGTTCGTCAGAATCGGGTGGGGCAGACGCACCATCTTGCAGTTGCTCTCGTCAGGCGTCAAGATGTTCTTGCCGACCGCACCGATGTACTCCGTCAGTGACATCACCAACTCCTCACGAATAGGGTCGATGGCAGGGTTGGTCACCTGCGCGAACTGCTGGCGGAAGTAGTTGAAGAAGATCTGCGGACGGTCCGAGAGAACCGCCAACGGTGTGTCGTTACCCATGGCTGCGACAGGCTCCATACCCTGCGTACACATCGGCACGATGGTCTTGTCGATATCCTCCTGACCGAAGCCGAAGTTACGTAGCTTCTTGCCGTAGTTCTCCACGTTGTTGGCCACTTTCCTTCCACTCTTCAGCTTCTCCAAGCGGATGCAGTTAGCGTCCAACCACTGTTTGTAAGGATGTTCGCTGGCCAAGTTAGCCTTCAACTCCCCATCGTAGTAAATCTTTCCTTCCTCCGTGTCGACCATGAGGATCTTACCAGGCTGAAGGCGACCCTTCTGCTTGATCTGTGCTGGATCTACGTCCATGACACCCACCTCGGAGGCCACCAACATCATACCGTCGTTCGTGATGAGGTAGCGGGAAGGTCTCAGTCCGTTTCTGTCGAGCATACCACCCGCGTAACGTCCGTCGCTGAAGAGCAGGGCGGCAGGACCGTCCCATGGCTCCATCAGGATGGAGTGGTACTCGTAGAATGCCTTCAGGCTATCGCTGATAGGGTTCTTGTCGTTGAATGACTCAGGGATGAGCACCGCCATGGCTTGCGGCAGGCTCATACCGGACATGATGAAGAACTCGAACACGTTGTCGAGGGAGGCGGAGTCGCTCATGTCAGGCTGCACGATAGGCGATATCTCGGACACGCTGCCCAACGTTTCGGAAGAGAGCACGCTTTCCCTCGCCTTCATCCAGTTGCGGTTGCCTCGGATCGTGTTGATCTCACCGTTGTGGCACAAGAAACGGAAAGGCTGCGCCAAGCTCCATGTAGGGAAGGTGTTCGTGCTGAATCGGGAGTGCACCAAAGCGATACCGCTCGTCAGGTATTCGTTGGACAAGTCAGGGAAGTATTCCCTCAACTGTGTGGACGAAAGCATACCCTTGTATATGATGGTCTTGCTTGACAAGGAAACAATGTAGAAATCCTTGTGGTGGACCCTGTTCTCCACCTTCTTTCTTATCTTATATAATTTACGCTCGAGGTCCGGCAACTCATTGTCAGGGATACCCGTGATGAATATCTGTTTGATGCTAGGCTCTGTGGACAAGGCACCCTCGCCCAAGCAGGCAGGATTGGTTGGCACATTGCGTAAGTGCATCATGGTGAGGTTCTCACGCTCGATCTCTTCCAAGAGGATCTTTATGATTTCCTCTTGCTGGGCGGGGTCTTGCGGCAGGAATATCAGTCCAGTACCATACTTACCCTTCTCCGGCACAGGGATTCCCTGTAGCAAGATGAACTCGTGAGGTATCTGCAGGAGGATACCTGCGCCGTCTCCTGTCTTACCATCACTTCCTTCAGCGCCACGGTGGCGCATGTTCTCCAATACCTTTAGGGCATTGCTCACCAGCTCGTGAGATTTGTTGCCCTGAATGTTTACAATCATTCCTACGCCGCATGCGTCATGCTCGTATTCCTTGCTGTAAAGACATTTGGTCGTCGTTGTTTGTGTAGTGTCTGACATATTGTTTATAAAAATTATTAATTACTTTCATATTGTAATGCAAAAATAAAAATTACTTTCGTTATGATAGTTGTTTCCGTATGTATATTTTAGTGTAAAATATGTATGAAAAACCACTTTTTGATACTTTAAAGAAATTATTATTAAATTGCTTACGATTTATAAGTAGAACACTGTGTTTGCTTTTAAATCGTAGATTTTTCAATTTTGCAAAAATTTTTATGAATAACCATTATTGGCTCTACTTTTGAGCAAAAAGATATTTTCAAGGTGATTTTATTGTCAAAATGTTAGTGTAGATAGAAAATTTATGTATATTTGTATATGTAAGTACTGTGCATGTGCATGGATCACCTATTTAATATAATATACTTATGGAAAAGAAAGATTTGGACGAATTGGACTATAAGATATTGTCCATGGTGGCGGAAAATGCTCGTCTGCCTTTCCTGGAGGTGGCGAGGAGTTGCAACGTCTCGGGTGCGGCCATCCACCAAAGGGTGCAGCGTCTGACCGAGTTGGGCGTGATCAAGGGGTCCGAGTTTGTCCTGGATCCGGAGAAGATCGGCTACGGAACGTGCGCGTTCATCGGGTTACGGCTCAGGAAGCATGCGGACGAGAACCTGATTGTGACGGAGTTGCGGAAGATTCCGGAGGTGGTGGAGTGTCATTGCACGACAGGCTCGTACGACCTTCTCGTGAAGATCTACGCCCTGAACAACCAGCATCTGCTCTCCGTCCTGCGGGAGCGTATCCAAACCTTGGAGGTGGATAGGGTGGAGAGCATCATCTCTTTCAAGGAGCTGATCCGTCGGCAGATGTCCATGCCTGAGAAGTGATGCGGCCTGGTTCCGCCCGTTGTGTTTGGTGATGATGGTATGGTGTTTCATTTTTGCTCCAGAAGGGTTTAGAATTCGTTGCTTGTCCGTCCGTGAAATTTTTTGTAAATTTACCATAGGATAGACCAACGACTATTTTATTCAAGGAGAATATACGATGAAATACATAAAGAAAATAGCAGGCGTAAAACATTTTTTCTTGCTGAAAGGTGAGGAAGTTATAGCGACGGAAGGGAAAGTGCAGATTGGTGCATTGACATTGGATATGGCTCCTAAAGACGATATCTTCTGTGAAAACAATGTCTTGATAAAGAAAGACAGCACTAAAAAGGATAAAGACGGATTCAAAAAGCAGTTTACATACAAAGAGGGCAAATGGGACGAGGACTTCCCTCGATACGGAGAATTCCAATACTTTAGCGAAAACCTGTATTACTCCAGAGAACGTAATAAAGAGGAACAATTGATGAGGTACTCTATTATCGAGAACGGGAAAGAGACCTTGTTTGAGATAAAGTCGGAATTGGGTTTAAAGTTGCACAGCTATAATGAGCGACTCTCCATGTACATTTTCCCTGAAATTCTGGACAGGAGCTTATTATTCTACACCAAGGACCTCCAGTTCCTCTGGAAATACCAGATAGACGAGCTGAATTTCAAAATCGTTGCACACGGAGTGTCTATAGTGGGAGATACGGTTGTGATAGTTAAAAGGGAAAAGATAAACATGACTGTTTTTAGATTCTTTGTGGAAGCATACTGCATTAGAACCGGTGAACGGAAGTGGGGACCTAAAGAACTGCGATACAATCCCTCTTTTCGGGTGGGTGGCGACGGTATCATCTACGCTATGGAGCAAAATGAAGGTTACAAGTTTGTAGTGAGACTTGACCCTAAAAACGGGGAACTAACAGAATACGAAATAAAGAGCGACCTGCTCAACCCTGACGATAGAATAAATGGCCACTCGTTTATAGACAAAAATATGATGTATTTTACATCGAACAGCCCTGTCCCCACTATCGGAGTAATCGATTTGAAGACCATGCAGCTGCTGGAATATCAAAAGATGGAA
>JAGCGM010000267.1 GCA_017649635.1 Paludibacteraceae bacterium
ACTACACTGAGGGATAAACTATCATGTGGATTATTTCCCTTCATTCATCTGAAATTCGTTGCAAAATTATAGATTTTTAACCGAATAAATTATACTTTTCGAAAAAAATAGCACAATGAACAATCTATTTTTATGGGAAGCCTATCATGCTGAGGTGCAAAGGGATGCGCCATCTCCCATCCCTAGCAAGGGTAGACCTGTACTCCCGATGAACGTATGAGGATTTCACGCAAATTAATTGACGAAACATTTTTAAATTCAACGAATTATGCGTACTTTTCGGCGAAAGAGTGTTCCCCTATGATCTACATCCCAAACGGGCAAGGTTATATGCGACACGGATGCGCCAAATATTACCCAAGGAAATACAATAACGATTTATAAGCTATGATGATCAATAAATATTCTATTCACAAAACCGTGCTGGTGGCCATACTGATTCTTTGTTTCTCTTCCCACACAAGAGCCGGGGATGAGTTTGACAAATTTGACTTTAACATAATCAGATCGGCCTTTAAGTTCGAGTTGAAGAAGGACCTCAAAGACTACAAGCTGAAAGGACCGGTGAAAACTGCGGAAGATTCGATCACCAAATTGGTTTTCAACAGTAAAGGACAATTGATCCGTCACCAAACGGAAGGTTTATTCGAAGAACTTATCTACGACGACAAAGGGAATCTTCTAAACGAATTCCTATTCGTCTTCGGACAATATTTCGAGTCGGATATCACGAAGGAATACGCTCCCCAGTCTGAATATCTCAAAGTGATAAAGGAAGAACAGGGAAAGAACGCCAGCAAATACGACAAGGTCACGCCGAGCCGTAGCACCGCCTCCACTGACAAGAAGACGAAGCATTGGAATATAACGCAATTGGTTTCGTATAAGTACACTGCAACTCAGAAGATTAAGGAATTGACGGTGCGACCAGAAGATCTCATGTCGGGGAAACTATATAAGTTCATTTATGAATACGACGATAACGATAGCCTTATCCAATATACGCTTCTTGAGAACAACAAATTTCTCAACGCAAAAATATATACTTATAAAGGCAACCTGTTGGTCGCAGACACGTTTATCAACGTCCTTAAAGAGAAGGGCGGAATTACCAAATACAAGTATGGTAATAACAAAAAACTAAAACGGGTAACCTCCAAATACAAGGGGGTATTCGGTTTCGAGGAAGATACTATCTACTATGATCAGAATGGAAGGAAAATCAAAGAAAAAGATAACAATTACAAATACAACGAAAAGGGCGAGTTGATAGAATACTCGACAATGTTTGGAGACCACAAACTAACCGAGAAATACACATATACCGACCAGGGGAAGGAAACCATTTACCTGACGGATGACACCATAAAAAATAAAAGGAAATTCGTAAACAAAGATGATGAATTGGTTTATCAATACTATTATAATCCCCGCAATGGGGAACTAGAGCTCAGCATAACCCAAACATTCGACTCCCAGGGTAACGTCATCGAGAACAAGTACGAAAGGAAGGGAAAGGAACCTGAGATAACAACGTACGAATACACCTACGATTTGTACGGTAATATCACATCTAAGAAGGTCAACGGAAAAATAGAGGGACGTTTTCGCTATACCTACTATCAGCCAGTCAAGAAGAGTAAATAGTCTTCACATAAACTGTTTCGAAGAACTTTTCCGTCATCTCAAATCGGAGGTGACGTGATTCCTTAGTTCTTCGCCACGACCTTCCATCCCTTTGGAATCTTATTCACGGAGTATTCCTTGATGGTGCGGACAGGACATGCGAAGGTGCCCTCCTTGGCCACGCCGTCGACCCATCCCTCCGAGAAGGTCCTGTTGCCCTTCTTGTCTCCCCAGGTGGTGGAGCTGATCTTGATGTAGTTGAGGCTACCGCAGTGGTAGAACATCTCCTTGTAGCAATTCTCCTTGAGAGTGGTGCCGGACATCGTCGGGGCTTTGACCAGCTTCGTACAGTTGGCGAACATGGATTCGTAGCAACTGGTGGCGAGCGAGGTGGCAGGCAGGTCGCCGACTTGGGTGAGCGCCGCGCATTCCTTGAACATGCTCTTGTAGCAGAAGTTAGCCAGATGTGTGGAGTTCAGTTGCGGTGCCTTGGTTAGGCTCGTACAGCCAAGGAACATCGACTGGTAACATCCCGTGGCGAGCGTATCCGCAGGCAATGCCGGTGCTTGCGTCAGTTTCTTGCAACCCTTGAACATGAACTCGTAGCAGGCCTCCGCCAAACGGGTGGAAGGCAATGCGCCTGCTTGGGTGAGGTTGACGCAGTCCTCGAACATGGAGCCGTAGCAACGTTTGTCCATCACGGTGGCGGGCAACACGGGCACGCTGGTGAGCGCTTGGCAGTTGTTGAACATGGCATAGTAGCACTCCTTCTCCAAGCGGGTGGCGGGCAGCTCGGGCGCTTTCGCCAGCTTCTCGCAGTTCTGGAACATGCCTTCGTAGCAACCCTTCGCCAAGGAGTCGGCTGGCAGGACAGGGGCTTGCTTCAGGTTGGTGCATCCCGCGAACATGTATTGGTAGCACATCGGGGCGGCCTGTTTCGCAGGCAACTCTGGCGCCTGGAAGTTGACGTTATCGCAATTGCAGAACATGTATTGGTAGCATCCCTCCGCCAACTTCGTGGCAGGCAGTTTAGGGGCTTGCTTGAGTGCCTTGCAAGTGGAGAACATCTTATTGTAGCAGTTTTTGGCCAATTGAGTGGAGATGAGCGCAGGTGCCTCCGTGAGACTTTTGCAGTTGGCGAACATGCCGTCGTAGCAATCCGCCGCCATCTTCTGTGCCGGCAGTTGAGGGGCGCTGGTGAGGCCTCCGCAGCCGTAGAACATCTCTTGGTAGCATGCCTCCCCTAAGGAGGTGGCTGGCAGCTCAGGCGCCTTCGTCAGGGCTTCGCAGTTCTTGAAGAGCGAGGCGAAACAGCCCACGCCAGGGGTGTGTGACGCATTTCCGAGTCCGTCGACAAGGCTCATGACATTGCCACTGGCGGCGATGCTTCCCTGCATGAAGAAGCGCACATCCTGACCGTTCTTCGTATGGTTAAATCCCTTAGGATTGATGCCTTTGAAATATATCTTATCTCCCTTGAATGGCAACGGAAGGGTGTCGCCGAATGCGACCTCTTTCCAATTCTCTCCTCCATCGGTCGAGTAGAGCACATTAGGGGTGGACTCTCCGTAGCTGATCAGTCCGATGAAGGCGTCCGCCTTGGTGGTGGTGAAACAGAGGTAGTCGTGGGCGGATTTCTTTCCGTCCTCGTGGATCACCTCCCACCCTTCCGGTATGGCGCTCGACCCGAACTGGGCAGCGAGTCTGCCTGGACTGACGAACGTGCCCGATGCCGCCACATCCTGAAGCCATACGGTGGTGCGTCTACCATCCACGCCATTGTCTCCCCACTCGGTGAAATGGACCTTAAGATAGTTGATCTTCCCGCACTGGTCGAACATCCTCGAATAGCACTTCGGAGCCAATTCCTTAGCAGGTAATTCAGGCGCTTGGCTGAGGTTGGCGCAGTTCCTGAACATAAGCGCATAGCAACTTTCCTCCAACTCCGTGGCAGGCAACGCAGGGGCTTTGGTGATGGAGGAACATCCGTAGAACATGCTCTCGTAGCATCCTTTCGCTAACTTCTTCGCAGGCAATGCCGGCACTTGTCCGAGGTTGGCGCAACCCTGGAACATGCCTTTGTAGCAGTTCTCCGCCAATTCCGTGGCGGGCAGTTGCGGTGCTTGGGCCAGTTGCTCACAGCCCTGGAACATCTCCTCGTAGCACCCTTTCGTGAGGCGTGTGGCGGGCAGTTCCGGAGCATGGGTAAGACTAGAGCACTTCGCGAAGAGGCGGATGAAACAGTTGTCGCTTGGGATGGTCTGTTCATCCCCCGTCCCGTCGACAAGGCTCATGACACTACCGCTGGCGGAGATGGAGCCGGTCATGACGAACTGGGTGCGGCTCCTGCCGTTCTCCTTCGAGAACCCTTCCCTGTTATTGCCTCTGAGATATATCTTTTCGTGGGCGCTCTTGAAGGTGTATCCCTTCGCAGGGTCCAGCTTCTTCCACTTGGATTTGTCGGTGGAGTATTCGATGTCGGGTTGGTTCCCCTCCTTGTTTTCTATGCCTATGGTTGATTTCGCCTCGTTGGCGGTGAAACACAAATAGTTCTGCGCTGAAGCCCAAGTCAGGGAGGTCAGCGTCATCAGTATGGAAAATATGGCTTTTCTCATAAAAATCTCAGTGAATGTCTGTGACATGTATTTTTTGCAAATGTATAAAAATCTTTGCGATTTTGTGTGATGGCAAGGATTTTCCCGCACGAAAAAAGGTCCGCGGATCACTCCGGGGACCTTCCACTGCAAATCAAAAAAACATATTAATTATGAAACAAAGTATTTTATAAAAAACAAACACTATCTAAGTCATCATCCACCGCACTTCGAGTAACCGCAGTTGGTGCATACGAGGCAGCCCTCCTGGTATCGGACGGTCTTTTGTCCGCACTTCTCGCAGACCACCTCCTTCGCCTCCGCGCCATTCGGAATGTATTTCTTCAGTGCGCGCTCCACACCGTTCTTCCAGTTGTTGATGGTCTCGCTGTTCAACTGCAGTCCCCCTACCAGCTTAATGACCTGGTCGATAGGCATACCGTAGCGCAACACGCCCGAAATCAGTTTGGCGTAGTTCCAATACTCCGGGTTGAACTTGTAGGAAAGCCCCTCGATCGTGGTCTTGTAGCCTCTTCTGTTCGAGTACTGGAAATCGTAACGGCTCAGTCCCGTGTCCTCGTCTATGTTACGGATGATCTTTCCCGAGTTGACCGTCTTAGGGATCAGCAATCCGTCCTCATCATCCGCCAAACCTGTGAATATCTCGTACGGACGGCCCTCGATCAGACCCACGAAGGCAATCCATTTCTCCTTATTGTTCTGGAAACGAACCACGTCCGCCTCCAACTCCCTCGGACGAGCCTCGCCCGCCTTCAGGAAAGCGTTCTGCGCCTCGCCCGGCTTCTCCGACTCACGTTTCTTGGCCACCGACATGCCCGAGCGGGAACCCTCGCGATAGACCGTCACTCCCTTGCATCCCAAACGCCAAGCCTCCTCGTAGAGGGCGGCGACAAGCGCCTCGTTGGCCGTCTCCGGCACATTGATCGTCACGCTGACCGTATGGTCCACCCATCGCTGGATGCGGCTCTGCATGCGCAGTTTGTCCAACCAATCCACCTCCTGTGAAGTGGCTTTGTGATAGGGCGACTCCGCCACCATCCTATCGATCTCAGCCTGCGTGTAACGCTTATCCGTATCGTAGCCGTTCACCCTCATCCACACCAGGAACTTCGGATGGAAGACCGTGACCTCCTCGTAGGGATCTCCCAGTTCATCCACATAATCCACATGTGCGCCACGGTCGTTCGGATCCACCTTGTGGCGTCGCTTGTAGACCGGCACGAAGACCGGCTCCATGCCCGACGAGCTCTGCGTCATCAGACTGGTGGTCCCCATAGGGGCGATGGTTAGGCACGCGATGTTACGCCTGCCATACTTCACCATATCCGCATAGAGGGAAGCGTCCGTATCCTTCAACCGATTGATGAACGGATTGTCAGCCTCCAACTCCGCATTGTACATTTCAAAAGCGCCACGTTCCTGTGCCAAAGTGACCGAAGAACGGTAAGCCTCCACAGCAAGCGTCTTGTGGACCTGCTCCGAAAAATAGATGGCCTCCGGCGTACCGTACGTGAGACCCATAGCCGCCAGCATATCGCCCTCCGCAGTTGTTCCGACCCCCGTGCGTCTTCCCAGGGTGGTCTTCCGCTTGATTTTTCGCCAAAGCTCCAATTCCGTGCGCTTAACCGACTCATCGGCAGTGCCGTTCTCCACTTCGGAGAGGATAGCGTCGATCTTCTCCGATTCGAGGTCCACGATGTCGTCCACAATGCGTTGCGCCTTGCGGACATGCTCCTTGAAGAGGTCATAGTCGAACTGAGCGTCACGCTGGAAAGGGTTCTTCACATAAGCGTAAAGGTTGAGCGCCAACATCCTGCAGCCATCGTATGACGCCAAAGGGATATCCCCGCACGGATTCGTCGATACGGTTCTGAAACCGTACGACACATAACAATCCGCCACAGACTCCCGGACGATGGTGTCCCAGAAAAGGATACTCGGTTCGGCCGACCTCCATGCGTTACGGACAATCTTCGTCCACAACTCCTTGGCGGACACGCTCCGCCGCACGGAAGAGTTCTCCGCACCGATCGGGAAACGTTGCTCGAACTGGCCACCCTCGATGGCCGCTCTCATAAACGCATCATCCACCCGCACGGAAAGATTCGCGCCTTGCGCCTTTCCATCCACAGATTTAGCCTCAACAAAGGCCCCCACCTCCGGATGCCTTACGGATACGCTCAGCATCAGCGAACCTCGCCTCACATCTTGCTCCACCTCCCTGGCGGAGTTGGAATATCGCTCCACGAAAGGGACAACCCCCGCGGGAACGCCTATGGATTCCCTCTCTTGAGAACCCTTGGGACGTATTTGGGACAAGTCATGCCCAACACCGCCCCCTCGTCTCATCAGCTGCACTTGCTCCTCATCCACCTTCATGATGGACCCGTACGATTCCTCGGAATCGTCCGCCCCGATCACGAAACAATTGGAAAGGGACGCCGCCCAATACTTGTTGCCAAGGCCGGACATCGCACTCCCCTGAAGCACAATATATTTGAAATGGCGAAACAAATCAAACAAGGCATCTGCCCCCATCGGGTTCGGATATTTCGACTCGACACGAGCCACCTCTTCCGCCATTCGACGATGCATATCATCCGGGGTTTTCTCATAGACATTCCCCAAACCATCCTTCAACGCATACTTGTCCACCCATACACGCGCCGCTGATTCATCGCCCTCGAAATATGCTAAAGACGATTGATAAGCCTCTTCGTATGAATAAACTACAGCATCCATTTTCTCACATAAAGAATTATCTATTGGCGCTCTTGAACCAACTCACAGCTCCATATTCAATCAACATTGCCAATCACGCAATAAACCCAATGCAATATTAATGGACTTTGTGGAATTAGCAAAAAAGTAACACACTTAGTTATCAACAACCCGTCAAAGTTTTCCGTTTTATGTTTATAATTAATTATATTTCAACAAAATAAAGTTTTCAACAATTCAAAAAGTTGTCCGATTCGGAAAACTTTCGTCTCTCAAATCTCCCTTATAATTTTACTTTTTGGTCAACATTGGAAACAAAAAACGATTCCGGAACTTTCCTCTCCGAAAGAATCACTCATACGAAAAAATGTGCCAAGGGAATTGGTCAACGGGCCAATATCTTCTTCTCCATCAAATGCCAGGAGAGGAATGCGACAAGCAAAACAAGGAGCAAGGTTTCGAAATATGTCGTCCAACTCACTTCCCACCCCAGGCAACGGGTGAAATTGATGATGGGTGCATGGAAGATATAGATGCCATACGAAAGGTCCCCAATCTTCCCAAACCGGTTCAGGAACGGAAACGTGAAAGCCGCGAAATAGATGACAGCCGCCATCGCGAAAGGGCGGAAGAAGTCCACGAAATAGCTACTCGCCATAAGCACGAGGATGGAGGGAAGTAGCAAATACCACTTATACCGACGCAACTCCTCCCGATAGAGGTAGGCCACTCCTCCCGCCATGAAATAGGAGGCGAGCGAAAGCCACTTCCACGCCAAATCGTAGGAAGCGACGCCCGTTTCATCCGCAGCTTTTCCGAACAGGACCGCAGAGAGGGACACGAGCGAAACCAGCACCAGCGACCACCCCCGGGAGGCACGCGCGTACAGCCACACTGCGAAAGGCACCGCAAGATAGAGCAATAGCTCCAACTTAATCGTCCACAAGGAGGGGTTCACCGCCTCGCCGGACAACACACCAGGCAAGGAGGGATGCAGGAAGTTCATCGTCGAAAGGTTCGCGAGCATATACTTCCACAGCTCGGACGAGGTGAAATAGTCCCGCACCGACAAGCTGGAGAAAACGGAGAACAAGAGTGCGGACAATAACACAATCAAGACGTATGCGGGAAGGATCCTCCTCGCGCGCTTTCGGAAATAACTGCGCAACGAGGTGCTCCGGCAATAGCTCCTATGAATCAACAGACCACTGATGACAAAAAAAGCGTCCACCGACTGGGGGGCATATATGGGGAACTGGACCAGCTCCTCCCCCCACAATATATCGTAATGGGCACAGAAGACCGCGAAGGCGAAAAAGAAACGGAGGAAGTCGAAGCAATTGTCCGTTTCTATATCATTGATTATTTGTGGTTTGCAAAAATTCATCTAATCATCACCGATTTCTTACCTACAAAGATAACCTTTTTTATGCATTGGACAGCACCCC